>CAIPAY010000025.1 GCA_903863195.1 uncultured Holophagaceae bacterium | reverse complement strand
AGGTCGAGCTGGAGCTCCAGAACGAGGAGTTGCGGCGGGCGCAGGAGGAACTGAACGAAGTCAAGGCTCGCTACTACGACCTCTTTGACCATGCGCCGGCAGGTTATTGCACCCTCAGCGACAAGGGCCTGATCCTGGAGGCCAACCTGACTGCGGCCACCCTCCTGGGCCTGGAGCCAGGCACGCTGGTGAAGAGGTCCTTCTTCAGCTGCGTCTTCCCGGAAGACACGGACACCTTGTACCTTCGCCTCAAGCAGATCGCCCAGACCGGTGGCCAGCAGAACTGGGAAGTGCGGATGGTCCGCAGCGATGGGACGTTGCTCTGGGTGCTCCTGCAGGCCTCGGCTGCCCAGGCTGCCCAGGGCCGACTTGAATACCGCATCGTTCTGAACGACCTCACCGCCAGCAGGAAAACGCAGGAAGTCCTGCTCAAGATCTCCACCGCCGTGGAGCAGAGTCCAACCTCCATCGTCATCACCGACATCTCCGGCGCCATCGAATACGTGAATCCAAAATTCACGGAGATGACCGGCTATGCCCTCACGGAAGTCCTGGGGAAGACCCCAAGCATCCTCAAGTCAGGCTACTCGACGCCCGAGGCCTACCAGGAGCTCTGGGACACCATCAGCGCCGGCAGGACCTGGCACGGCGAGTTCAGGAACCGGAAGAAGAACGGAGACCTCTTCTGGGAGGATGCCGGGATCTCACCAGTCCGGAATGCGCAGGGAGTGTTGGTCGGCTATGTCGGGGTCAAGGAGGACATCACCGAGCGCAAGCACGCCGAGGCCGTCCTCCGGGAGAGCGAGGCGAAATGGCGGGCCCTCTTCGAGATCCTGCCAGTCGGCCTGTCGATTCTGGATGACCAGCACGGCTTGAAGGAATTCAACCCGGCCCTCACGAGGATCCTGCAGATCGACCCGGAGGCGATGCGGCGGGGAGCCTACGTCCAGCGGAAGTACCTGCGGGCGGACGGCACCGCCCTCCCCCGGGAGGAACTGCCCAGTGTGCGTGCGGCCCAGGAACAAGCGGCCTTCCGGTCCTTCGAAATTGGTGTCCAAACGGAGGGGGGCGACCTCATCTGGACCGAGGTGAATGCGGCGCCCCTGAACGTGCCGGGATACTCCACCGTGCTCACGACCACGGATATCACCGAGCGGAAGCGGATCGAGGACGCCCTGCGGACGCGGGAAACCATGCTTGCCCGTACGGAAGCCATCGCCCATGTCGGGAGCTGGGAGCGGGATGTGGCCACGGGCAGCGTGACCTGGTCCGAGGAGATGTTCCGGATTCTTCAGCGGGATCCAGCCGCCGGGACCCCAACCTTCGCTGAACTGGCAGACTTCTACCACCCTGAGGACATGGCCCAGCTGAGACACCTCACCGATGTCGCCGTGCAGGAGGGCACCCCCTTTGAGCTCGAGCTGCGCGTCCTCCTGCCCGAGGGCGAGACGAAGACCTGTCTGGCCCGAGGGCACACGGAGGCTGGGCCCGATGGCAAGGCCGTGCGCCTCTTCGGCTCGCTCCT
>CAIPAY010000024.1 GCA_903863195.1 uncultured Holophagaceae bacterium | reverse complement strand
CTTTCGGGCCCCGCTTTTGGGTAGTACCGGTGCGCTCTTAGAAGCGGAAGCCGGCGGAGATGCCGATCGAACGGGCAGAGCCGAAGTTCGCGGAGCTGGCGACGTTGCCAAAGCCGGTGTAGCTGGCGCTGGCCGCGGTGCGGACCCAGGGGGAGTCCACGCCACCGCCGGCGAGACCGTAGGTGCCCGTGGCGGAAGCATAGGAGCTGTTGAAGGTCACGATCTGCTGGTGGTTCAGCACGTTGTAGATGGCGACCTTGCCGAAGGCGGTCACGTTCTTGCCCACCACCTTGATGAGGGGGAAGTCGTGGGTGACAGCCAGATCCAGGTAGGCCTGGGCGTTGTAAACGCCGGCGCCGCGGGTTCCGTCCATGTACTGGGTGGCTGCCGTGCCGAACTGGCTGGACAGGGTCGGGCCAGCCAGGCGCGCCGGGGTGATGGCGCGGGTGTAGCTGAAGTGCGAGCCGGAGTCGAAGCGGTAGACCAGGCCGACTGCGGTCTTGCCATACGCGTTGGTGTAGACGCGGTTGGCAGTCATGCGCATGCGGATGGGCACATGGCCGCTGAGGTAGCCCTCAGGAGCGGTCCACTTGTTGTTGTAGAGCGCCACGCCGTTCTGGACGTCGAAGTTGTGGAGGCCTTCACCGCGGGCGGGGCTGCTGGAGCCTTCACCCTCGTAGTTGCCCTTCAGCTCGCTCCAGGTGATGTTGCCCAGGAAGTTCCACTGGTTGATGTTGTAGTTGCCCTCGAGCTCGAGGCCCTTGTACTTGCGGACCGCATCAGAGCTGTTGTCCCAGACGCGGACGTAGAGGGGCGCGCCACCGGGGGAGGGATTGGCGACGGTGCCCTGGTTGCCGATGCTGAAGTCGATCAGGTTCTTCCAGTTCTTGTAGACGCCGGTGGCGCGGACGTAGCCGTCGCCCAGGGGGCCGTAGTTGAAGCTGTAGGCGTAGCTGGCCTGGATCTCATCCGTGGTGGGGGCCCTGAGCTTGGTGCTCAGCTTCACGTTCAGCTTGGGGTCGTTGTAGTAGGTGATGCCCGAAGCGGCCATGTTGTAGTGGGACAGATCCTGCAGGTAGGTCAGGCTCTGGGGGCCGGCGGCGCCGATGTACTCGTGGTCGATCTCAGTGGGGTTGCCCTGGCTGGTGACCGAGTTGGTGATGCCCTCGAGGACCTTGGCGTTGTAGCGGGCGAAGCTCACACCGAAGATGTGCTTGCTGTCGCCGAGGAGGTCGTACTTCAGGCCGAGGCGGGGCGAGAGGCCGCTGGCGCCGGCGGTGGAGGTACCGGTCTCGTTCTGGGCGTCATACTTGTCGAAGCGCAGGCCGAGCTGGAAGTTCAGGTGCTGGTCGAGGCTCCACTTATCGTTGACGTAGAGGCCGTAGGAGCTGTTCTTGGCGGAGCCGTTACCGCTCTGCCACACCCAGACGTCCGTGCCGACCGCCTGACGGGTGACCAGATTGAGGCCGATGACGCCGAAGGTCAGGCCCGTGGGGGACTGCTCATTCTTCGCCTGGCGCTTGCCCTGGTAGTAGTCGAGGCCCATGTCCGTCTGGTGGCTGCCGGCGGCGCTCCAGTAGAGGCTGGTCTTGATGTTCAGGGTCTGGTTGTCGCGCTCGTCACCACCGTCGCTGCTGCTGAAGATGCCGTTGTTGCTGTAGCCACCGACGCCGTAGGTGTAGAAGGGGCTCTGGCCGTTGGCGAGGCCGCCGGCGGACAGGTTCTGCTTCTTGTTGCCCACGCGCACTTCAGAGGTGAAGTTGGAGGCCCAGTTGGCGCGCCAAGCCACGTTCAGGAACGAGGAGGTGCTGAGCTG
>CAIPAY010000023.1 GCA_903863195.1 uncultured Holophagaceae bacterium | reverse complement strand
GTGTCGTCCAGCTCAGGGCTCACGTAGACCGCCGCGAAGCTGGTGTGACGACGCTTCGCGGAGTCGAAGGGGCTGATGCGCACCAGTCGGTGGACGCCGGCCTCGGCCCTTAGGTAGCCGTAGGAGAAGGGGCCGTCGACGATGAAGGTGGCGCCCTTGATGCCGGCCTCCTCGCCGTCCTGGTAGTCGATCATCTCCGTGGCCCAGCCCTTGGCCTCACAGAAGCGCAGATACATGCGCAGCAGCATGGCAGCCCAGTCCTGACTCTCGGTGCCACCGGCCCCGGGGGCGATGGCCACGATGGCATGGCTGCCGTCGAGGTCGCCGCTGAGCATCATCCGCAGCTCCGCGTCCTCCAGGGCCTTGCGCAGGTTCCCCTCGACGGCCTCGACCTCGGCCAGCATCTCCGCGTCATCCCGGGCCAGCTCGAGGCCGGTCGCCATGTCTTCGATGGCGCCGCTGAGGCGCTTGGCCAGCGCGATGTCGTTGCTGAGGGCGCCCCGCTTCTGCAGGAGGGGCTTGGCCGCCTCCGGGTCGTCCCAGAAGCCGGGGACCGTGGTGCGTTCTTCGATCTGTTCCAGTTCCAGGGCCTTGCGTTCGGGGTCGAGGTGGGCGACCAGCTGCTGGACCCGGGGCTCCAGCTCGTTCTTGGCCCGCACCAGGGTGTCGAAATCCATCGTCCGCCTCTCAGTCCCCGGCGCCGGGGGACCGGCAGGGGGAACCTTTGAGTTTAAAGCAAACCGGGAGGCCGAGTCCCCACGCTATTCTGATGGGATGCCCGGATTCGTCCCTGTTATCCCTGCCGACCTGGAGCCCACCACCCGTGGGGTCCTGACCGGTCATGGGGGCCTTCCCCTCGCCTGGGCCCGCTGGGAACACCCCCAGCCCAAGGGCCGGGTGGTCATCGCCCATGGCTATGGAGAGCACGGCGAGCGCTACCGCCACACCGCCCACTGGCTCAAGGGCCTCGGCTGGTCCGTCTCCAGCCTGGACCACACCGGGTTCGGCCGGTCCGGGGGCATCCGGGGCGATGCCACGGGCATCCGGCCCTTCGTGGATGACCTCGCCCTCTTCCTGCGCCAGGAGCGCCGCTTCGACGCCGAGCGCATGGGCGCCACGGCCCGCCTCGTGGAGGGCGTCCCGATGCCGCCCCTGCCCGTCTGCCCCCAGGTGGTGCTGGGCCACAGCTTCGGCGGGCTGGTCGCCCTGCTGGCCCTCCTCTGGCATGCGGACACCCTCGACGGGCTGATCCTGTCGAGCCCCGCCGTAGCCCTGCATTCGAACTCCAAGGCCCTGGTGGTCATGGCCCGCCTGCTGCGCTGGCTGCTGCCCCACTGGCCCATCCACCTGCATGGCGACAAGAGTCGCGTCTGCTCGGATCCCGTCCTGGTCCAGCGCTACGAGCTGGACCCCCTCTGCCACCGCCTGGCCACCGCCGCCTTTGCCGCAGCGCTGGACGAGGGGCGCGCCGAGCTCCTGCCCCTGGGGCAGGAACTGGACCGCCCCATCCTGCTGCTGGACTCGGGGATGGACACGGTCGTCGATCCCGATGCCTCGGAACAGTTGTGGTCCGCCGTGCGTCCGGAGATCCTGGAACGCCACCGACTGCCCGAGGTCTTCCACGAGATCTTCCAT
>CAIPAY010000022.1 GCA_903863195.1 uncultured Holophagaceae bacterium | reverse complement strand
GTTGAGCTTGGCGCTTTCCGCCGTGGCGTGCTGGAGGATGTGCTTGACCTCCTCCTCCATGGGGATGTCGATGCTGGTGCTGCTGGGGGTGATCTTCTTGTCCTTGGGGGTCAGGGCCGCCACCAGGCGCTCGCGCAAGCTGCTCACCTGCACGCCCATGCGCTCGAGCAGTTGGGTGCTCGTCTTCTCCGATTCCCGGAGCAGGCCCAGCAGGAGGTGACCGCTCTGGATGCTTTCCGCTCCGAACTGACTCGCCTCATAGCGGGCGAAAAACATCACACGACGGGCTTTTTCAGTGAATTTCTCGAACACAGGACACCCTTCCGGGTCAAAGACGGCGCCGGGACCGGGATGGTTCCAGTGCGATCTAACAGGGTAGCGCCTTCCGCCAGCCTTGTCCTGGCCTAGTCCGGATCCAGCCAGGACAGAAACGCGGCCTGACGCTATCCTGGAAGGCTGGGAGGGCCACATGAGCCTGGCTGGGACCAATCTGGCGATCCTTGGCCTCCAGTGGGGAGACGAGGGAAAGGGCAAGGTTGTCGACCTGCTCAGCCCGAACTTCCATCAAGTCGTCCGCTTTCAGGGCGGCAACAACGCCGGACATACCGTGGTGGTGGATGGCCAGAGCATCGCCCTGCACCAGGTACCCAGCGGCGCCCTGCACCCCGGGTGTTTCCTGGTCGTCGGCAACGGCGTGGTGCTGAACCTGGAGGTCTTCCAGCAGGAGTTGGATCGCCTCCGGGTGCGCGGGTTCGACCTCACGGGCCGCCTCCTGCTTTCCGAGAAAGCCCACATCATCCTGCCCCACCACATCGCCCTGGATCAGTGGCGCGAACTCCGTGCCGACAAGGTGGGCGCGAAGATCGGCACCACGGGCCGCGGCATCGGGCCCGCCTACGAGATGAAGGCCGCCCGCATGGGCGTGCGCCTGGGCGACCTCCGCCATCCAGAGGCTCTGGTCGAGCGGATCAAGCCCGGCTACGACGAAGTCCGCCTGCGCCTGGGCGCGGAAGGGGGCCTGCCCTCTCTGGAGGCTGTCGTCGAAGGCCTGCTCCGCATGGCCGAGCCGTTCCTATCCTTCATCGGCGACGCCCAGGGTCATCTGCTGGACGCCTGGAAACGCGGCGACAGCATCCTCTACGAAGGCGCCCAGGCCACCCTGCTCGACATCGATCACGGCACCTATCCCTTCGTCACTTCCAGCAACTGCAGCCTGGGCGGCCTCTTCACCGGCACCGGCCTGCCCCCCAAGGCCCTAGGCAAGATCCTCGGCATCGCCAAGGCCTACACCACGCGCGTCGGCGCCGGCCCCTTCCCCGCCGAGCTGCTGGACGCCACCGGGGCCCGCCTGCGCGAAGTGGGCCGCGAGTTCGGCACCACCACGGGCCGCCCGCGCCGCTGCGGCTGGTTCGACGCCCCCATCACCGCCCACGCCTGCCGGACCAACGGCGTGGACGGCCTTGCCATCATGAAGCTCGATGTGCTCGACGGTATGGATGAGGTGGGCCTGATCGTGGGCTACCGCACCGGCGAAGGCACCTTGACCACCAAGCTGCCCAGCTGCTCCGCCGAGTGGAACGACCTCAAGCCCGAAGTGAGGCTGTTCAAGGGTTGGTCCAGTTCCCGCGGCATCACCGATCCCCGGAAGCTGCCCGCGGAAGCCCAGGCCTACCTCGAAGCCCTGGCCGAAAGCGTTGAGGTGCCCATCACCTACCTCAGCACCGGACCCGACCGGGCCGAGGGCTGCGTGTACCCGGGGACCTTCCTGGAACCGCTGCTGGGTTGACCCGAAGCCCTTTCGCAGGCAAACTGATCCTCCTGCCCATCCAGGCATCGCACGCTCGCGTGCACCGCGCGCTTGAGGGTTAGCGGGCCTGGAAACACCGGCAAGGGCCCATAGCTCAGTCGGTAGAGCAGCGGCCTTTTAAGCCGTTGGTCGCGCGTTCGAGTCGCGCTGGGCCCACCAAGTTCCACCCCAAGGGGCTATCGTCTAGGGGTCAGGACACCGCCCTTTCACGGCGGTAACACGGGTTCAAATCCCGTTAGCCCTACCAGAAAAGAGCCTAGAGAAATCTAGGCTCTACTTGTATCTAATCGGCATTGTTGAATCAGAAAATGCCCTTATCCGGAAAATATCCGGAAAAGACACCGGTGGACTCTGACGGAAATCGCCCTTGGAACAACATCGAGAAGTGCGCCCCAGTCGACTGGACGAGTGGTAACCCTGGCCAAGGTCATGGCCCTGGTGCCAGGCGGCTCAATGGGGCCTCCAATGCCAACCAGCCTCCGTCCGCCCTTTGGTGCGACCTCGATGAAGGCGAATCAAGTCGGTGCCAGCCACACTCATTGAATCCTTCATAGGCCAACTGACCCACATCTCTTACGGTGCTGCTCTACCCTTTTGTCGGGCTCCTTCCAACCGAGGTTCCAAGATCTGATGTTCGACTGGGTGATTGCGGCGGACCGTGTGCATCAAGATATCGAACTGGCAGGCAGGGTCCCGAAGCTGTCGCTCGACAGCTTTACTGCGCTGCGACTGGTGCTACTACATCCGCCGCCCCTGACACGGGAAAACCTAGGCGGGCAAAGCCCGCCTCCCGTCACCGGAGGGTGCACTCGCCTAGGGCATGGGATATTGAAAGACGGTGGAGGCAGAATGAACAGGGCATCCCGGAACCAGGCCAGTGAGACACCTCTTTTTGACGAGTTGAATCTGGGAGCCCCCGCTTCGGCTGTCGTCGAGAAACAAGCCCCAGGTGCGGGTTTGGTGAAGATCCATGGACCCAAGGACGCGCTGAGCAAGGAGCAGCAGACCTTTAACCGCCTCGCCTCCCGCATCCGGAACCTGAAGGCCCGTTTGGAGCAGGCCGAGCGGGACCAACTGGATCTGGACCAATTCCATCTCACCCAGCACCGACCCGCCCTGGAGGCCTTGGGGGGGGCATTTCTGGACTTGGCTTTGAAGCTGGAGGAGACCGCCACCAAGGGCCGTCCTGACAAATCAAAGAACCGTCGACTGAAGCAGGCCATTCCAAGATTGCTGGACCGCGCCTTCGATCTCATCGAGCCCACGCCAGAAGGACTGGCCCTCCATGACAAATACGCCCGGAAGGGGCACGAGGCCAAGCGGCGCAAGGAGGCCACAGCGGAGGCCGATCTCTTCCTGGCTATGGCGGAAGTGATGGGATTCGAGATTCCTCCCGAAGTACGGGCCAAATCCAATGACCCGGAGGCGATGGATGACTTCGCCGAAAGTCTGGCTCGGCAGGCCGCCGAGGTAATGGAGGCCGAGGAACTAGCTCGGGCCCAGCGTGCAAGCCGCCGGAAGAAGACGAAGAGGCAGCTGGAAAGGGAGGCGGCTGAAAAGGCCAAGGCTGACCTGAAGCAGCGGAGCCTCCGGGACATCTATCTGGCCCTAGCCAAGGTGCTGCACCCCGACATCGAACCGGACCCCGAGAAGAGGCGCCACAAGGAGGACTACCTGAAGCAAGCCAGCGCGGCCTACCAGGACGGGAACCTGATGGAGCTGCTCCAGCTGGAGATGGCATGGCTCGAGACCAGCGGTATCCAGGACGCTTCTCCCGACAAGCTGTTGCTGTTCCTCGAGGTGCTGAAGGAACAGGCGACCACCCTTGAGCAAGCCTGCCGCCAGACCGAGCTCCGACTGGTGGAGGAATACGGTGCCCACACTGCCAGGGCCGCCCGTCGGGCCATGACCGAGACCAAGCAGGAGGCCGACCTGAACCGGCACCACCTCGCCCGCCTCCTGCGGGGCCTTGAAGCTGATCCCCTGTTCCTGGGAGCCTGCCTGGAGGCCCTGCTGCCGAGGTAAGAAGCAGCCAGCCGGAGCCCCCAGGTTCTGACGGAGGACGAGTGCCCGACAGGCGATCATGGGTGCATTCTCTTCCTGAATCAGGTGCCCACCCCACACCCCATGCCCAGCAAGCTCCTGGTTGGTGTGGGGTGGATCCGCTTGCAGTGGAATCTATCCCCAACAGAGTGCGATCAGTGCAAGGGCATCCAGCTAAAAAGGTTCCCCGCTCCACTGGTGTGCGCCAGGAAGAGCTTGCCATTGGACTGCTCGGCGGCCACTACCGGCCCATACTGAAACGCCACCCCCGGCAAGAGTGTCCCCGTACCAATGTCGAACCTGACGACCTTGCTGTCACCGACCACGATGCCAGTGCCGAAGTAGTTGAAGAGCCGTCGGACCAGGGGGCCGCTCATCGTGAAGGACACCGACCCGAGGCTGATTGAACGGGTCTCTCCCGTCGCCGTATTCACCACCAGAACCTGGTTTCCCGCAAGCACGAGGGCCTCGCCGGCGTTACGCCCTGCTGCGACATGAGTGACAGGCGCGACCGGGGTCTGGAGGTAGGACACGATGCTGCTGGTGCCTCCCGCCTGAACCAGAGCGAGCCCCGTCTGGCCATAGGTGCAGACCACTTGGCTATCCGTTCCGATATCAATATCCCCCACCGAACTGATTACGGCGCCCTCAGGACCACGTAGGCTCCCCCCGCCAATACAGGTCGAGCTCTCACGCATCGATGTGTCGAAGGAATGCATGCCCACGCTGATGGAGCCCGCCTCCGTCGTGGTCGATCGTGGCGTCAGGAACCTACCATCGGCAGCGACTCGCCCGATAGCGATTGCAGAACCCATGGACATGCCGATGGGTTCAGTCTCAGTCCGGGTTACGGCCACCGAGGCAACCAGGACCCCACTGGGATCCAGGCGCCCAAGCACTTGTTCCCCACCTATGGCATCGGCCGTCATCCAGAGACCAGGGGTGGGGCCGCCCATGCCGACGAGGCGGGAAGATCCAGCGATTGTTGAACCAGCCAAACCATTGGGGATGACCTGGACGCTGGGGGAAGCTGTATCCGAGTGGAGGATGACGACCCCATCCATACTGCTGGACCGAAACCCCATGCCAACCGACTTCTCGCTCGACGCCGACCCAGCTACAGAGAACGCCCCACCGATAGCCGTGGTATCGATCACCTGTAGGGCCTGCGGTGCCACCGCCTGGTCCTTGCCGACCCTTTCCGAAAGGGCACCACTGCAGCTCACGGTGAACGCCACCAAGGTCAGTAGGAGGGCTTGGGTCGAAAGAGGGCGAGCAGATCGCATTTGAGCTCCATGAGCAGGTCTGTCAGGAGTCTCGGGTGCTGCAGCCCTGGTCCTACGGTCCGGTTATGGAGTTGGGGGATGGTCCGGTTCCCCGGACACCCCCTGGCGCCTGGGATCCGGTTTCCTGGTCGGCCTCGACCTCCGGCCCCTGCCGGTTCAGGAGATATCCGAGAGGGCCTGAGTCATCCTTCCCACGGCCTCACCCAGGACTTCCTCCGAGCACTGGGAGAACCCCATGCGCGTGAACGGCTCCGGACTGGCCTGGAAATAGGTCTCGGGCTGGTTCAGCACAAGGCCCCTGATCCGCATGGCATCGATCCACCGGGAAGCCACCTGGGCCTGCCTGAACTTGATCCAGAGGGCAAGTCCTCCCCCCGGCGGATGGACCTCCAGGGCTTCGCCGAGGCCCCCCTGGAGCCGGTCCACCAGGAATCGCATGCGCCCCTCGTAGACCTTCCTGGCCTTGCGAAGCTGGCGCCCCAGCTCTCCATCGCGGATCAGCTCGGCGGCGGCCCATTCCATGACCCGATCACCCTGCATCTCCAGATTCCTTTGCACGCGGGCAAGGCGATCGATGAGGGTCGCCGAGCCCACAATACAACCCAGCCGGATGCCTGGCGCCAGGAGCCGCCCAAGGTTGGTCGTGTAGATCACCTGGCCTCGGGTATCAAGGCTTGCCAGGGCTGGCAGGGGCTGGTCCCCGAAAGACAACCCAGAGTCGTAGTCGTCCTCGATCAGGGGAATCCGGTGTTCCGCAGCCAGCTCCAGCAGCTGGGACCTGCGCGCTGGGCTGAGGGTTGCCGTGGTCGGGAACTGCCTCTGGGGCGTGACATACACGGCCTTACAGGGCCTTCGGGCCAGCAGCCCTCTCAGGGCGTCTACATCCAGGCCGGCCCCATCCACGGGAACCCCTTCGAGGTTCACTTGGACGCTCTGCTGGATCGTATCCCAGGCCGTGCGGTTGCCCGGGTGCTCCACCGCCACCGAGTCCCCGTCACGAAGCAAGGCCAGGGCAATCAGGGTGAGGGCGGCGCGGCTCCCACGGGTGATCAGGATCTGCTCCGGAGTCAGCCGGAGGCCCCGCCGCTCCGAGAGCCACTCGACCAGCTGGCCACGGAGCAGCGCCTGTCCCATGGGTTCTCCCTGCTGAAGCAGGGCCTCTCCATGCCGGCGGAGCGCCCGCTGGTAGGCCTTCCCAAGCTCTTCGGTCGGGGCCAGAGACGCATCAGGCAGCCCATCCGAGAGATCGATGAGCGCTGCATCAGCCCGGGTGAGAGGGTGGAGCCGGCTGGGCAGGTCGAAGCCGGGGACCACCTGCGGCGCGATGGGGGGAACTTGGGGACGAAGCGCCCTACCCCCAAAGGAGGGTGCGGCCTCCGGAGAGAGCGAAGCCACGAAGGTGCCTCGGTTCGGTTCGGTGATCACCCAGCCTTCGGCCTCCAACTCCTGGATGGCCTGGATGACTGTTGCCCGGTGGACGCCCAGTTGTTCCGAAAGCACCCGCGTCCCGGGCAGAGCCTGGCCCCCCTGAAGCCGCCCCTGGCGGATGGCGTCCTGGATGGCCTGCGCCACCCGCCGAAAGAGGGGGATTCGTTCGTCAGGGTGAAGGGACAGGACGAGATCGCGAAGGCGCATGGGGTGGGGATCCGCTATTGTAAAAACCTATGCTTCCATTTTGACCATGACTTTAACCTCCGGTACCCAACTAGGTTCCTACGTGATCCTCACGCCTCTAGGTTCAGGCGGGATGGGAGAGGTCTATAAAGCCAGGGATTCAAGGCTGAACCGCCTCGTGGCCATCAAGGTCCTCGCCCCTTCCATGCAGCAGGATGCCTCCGCCATGGCGAGGTTTGAGCGCGAGGCACGGATCCTGGCTGGGCTGAGCCACCCGAACATCGTGGCCATCCATGACATCGGCAGTGAGGGTTCCTCACCCTTCGTGGTGACCGAGCTGCTGGAGGGCGAGACCCTTGCCGACCTGCTGAAGAAGGGTCCGCTGCCGCTGCCCAGGGTTATTGCCTTCACCCTCCAGATTGCCGAGGGCCTCGTCGCCGCGCATGCCCGTGGCATCGTGCACCGGGACCTGAAGCCCTCGAACGTGTTCATCACCCGCGACAACCGGGTCAAGGTCCTGGATTTCGGGCTGGCGAAGGACCTGCGGGTGGAACTGGACCCCACCCTCACCGATGCCCTGCCAGTGCCGGGCATGACCCTCAAGGGCACCGTCATGGGCACGGTCGGCTACATGTCGCCGGAGCAGGTGCGGGGGGAAGCCACTGACATCCGCTCGGACCTGTTCACCCTCGGCGTCCTGATGCTGGAGATGGTCACGGGGAACCAGGCCTTCACGGGAGGCTCTGCGGTCGAAGTGCTGCACGCGATCCTTCGGGCTGATCCGCTTGAAGGCCAGAAGGTGCCTCCGGACCTGCTGCCCATCCTGCAGCGCCTGCTTGCCAAGAGCCCCGAGGACCGCTTCCAGACCGCCAAGGATCTCCGCTTTGTGCTGTCCAGCCAGGGAGTCGTGAGTCAGGGGCAACCCGGCATCCCCAGCCGCAGCACAGTGCCCTCCCGGCGACGCCTGACCCTGGCTGCAACGGCTTTCCTCCTGGTCGGCTCGGCAGGGCTGGCCTGGGGGTGGCGGGTGCTCACCCAACCCAAGCCGCTGCCAAAGTGGACAGCCGTCACGCCAGTGCCCGGGTTGATCTCAGCCGCACGCTTCTCCCGCGATGGCAGGGTGATCGCCTACTCCTTCAAGGGACCCGATGACCGCATGCAGATTTCCACGTTCACTGAAGGCGATGGGTTTCCAAGCCTCACCGGTAGAAGTGGGAGGATTCTCGCGGTGGGATCGAGCCAGGAGATGTACCTGTCTGAACCAGAGGGATACGCGACCCCCCCGGATGTTCTGCCCGGGGGAGTCCTCTACCAGTGGAATGGACTCCAGACCGAGCTCCGGCCACGGAGCGACGACATCATGGATGCGGATCTGCATCCGAACGGGATGGGCTTGGCCGTTATCAGGAGGATCAGCGAATGGTCCCACTCGGGGTCAGCGCCCACTTACAGCCTTGAAGCCCCCCTTGGGAAAGAACGGCTCAGGATCACGTCCTGGGTGACATCCATGAGATGGAGCCCCGACGGGCAGTTCATCGCCTACATTGACCGGAAAGTGGATTCCTGGGTGGGGCAGATCGTCGTGGTAGACATCGCAGGGAAACTCAAGTTTCGTTCCCCGGACCTGCGCCATATCCGCGGCCTGGCCTGGGCCCCGGATGGGCAGAGCTTGGTGTTCGGCCACGCCCCCAGCGCGGACATCCTGGCACGGGTCGTCTCCATGGACCTGAAGGGGCGCTTCCGAGAGCTGCTCTCGGCCCCCACGGAACTGCGCCTCCTGGATGTAGACCGCCGGGGACGCCTTCTTGTGTCCTCTGCGAGCAGTTTGCGCCAACTGCGCATGGAGGAGCGCGGTCAGGTCTCTACGCCGCAGTTGCCATTCGAGCTTGCCCATCGCCTGCCGGTGATCAGCCCTGACGGCACAAGGGTCGCTCTGATGGCCAAAGAGTCGGCGACTTCCTACGTCATCTACATCAGGAACAGGGCTGACGGGGGGCTGACTCGGGTCATCTCCAATGCGGACCCGTTGGCTTTCTCAAACGACAACCAGTGGCTCCTCGTCGCTAAGTTAGATCCTGTCCAAAACCGTCCCCTGGGCTTCGCGCTCGTCCCACTCGGGGCAGGCATGGAGCGTGTACTGAACTCCGATGGCCTTGGCAATGGCCTTTCTGGAATCCTGCCGGATGTGGACCATCCTGTGGTTTTTGCATACTCATCGGGAGGGCTCGCCAATGATGTCTACCGGCTGAGCCAGGAGAAACCACCGAAGCTCATCGCACCAGCATTGGGGAATAAGATCATCTTGGTTCCCGCCGGCCAGGAAACCTGGTTCGCATTTGATACGAGGCAGGGACTCTTTTCAGGTTCCCTGGATAAGGATCAATGGACGCCCGTAAGGGGGGCCATGTCCAGGTTCATCCCCCTCGCTGCAGACCCAAAGACGGGTGAGCTTCTGGCTGTACCAAAGGAGGAGCTTCTCCCCCGGCCGTATGCGAGACCGTTGGCCCGGCTGAGCCTCCACCGCATGGATCCGAATCATGCGCAGATCAAGCCCGACAGGGTGCTGGATCTTACCGGGATGGGTGTCTGGTTGCAGTCAATCTCCTTCTCGGTTAATGCCTGCTCATTTGCGTTCGTAGCGGACCTGGATCGGTTGATGATCGTGGAAGGAGTCCTGCCGGAATTCCAGAAGTAAGGAACTGGAACCAGGCTTAACGGACGGACTCCGCACAATGGCTTCAGCCGGCACGCTCTATCCCGTGGAAGCTTTGACGCCAACCACCGCGCCATGGCCCCTCATCTGGCGCATCTCACGCTCAAGCTCTTTGAGGTTGGCCGCCAATCGTAACGTGACGTAGGTGTCCGCCAGGAGCTTGTAGACAGTCTCGCGGCAGGCTGGATCCACGTGCTGCCCAACTGCGAGTTCCCCCACTGCAGTGCGCCAACGGAATCCCGCCCAGGCCAATTCCAGGCAGTCTCGGGCCTGGGCCGGACGACCAGCCGCTCGGGCTTCCTCGAAAATCGCGATGTAGAGCTCCTGCGGCAGGCCACTGGCCCACCCCCTGCGATCCATAGGGACCAGGGTCCCCTCGAAGGCCTGGATCAGGCGCCTGGACGAGCGCAGATGCGGCCACCAGGAGGCTAGTAGCCTCCATTCCGCCCCAGAGTCCGGCCACCGGGAGAGGATGTCTTCCGCTCTCGCCACTAGAGGCTTCGCGGCGGCGTAGCGCAGGTCGGCCGTGTTCAGCCGGAGTTGGACCTTGGCGTCGAAGGGACGCCCTGTGGCCACCAGATCGGCCAGGTATTCGGGGAGGAACGCGGTCCTGGGTGGCATGGTCTCCAACACCCGCAGCCGTTCCCGCCTTGCGTCCATCTGATCCGGGTTGGCCAGGATGAAGGACCTGATCTGAGCCAGGGCTGAAGGGGCGACCTGATTCATCTGCTCAGCCAGGGCGGCGGGGTTCGGGGCGTCGGCCCCGGCCATGAGCAGGTCCTCGCCGCGGAACAGGGCCCAGCCAGAGGGTGACCGGCCAAGATCCTTCAGCCGTCCGGCATCTGAGGCGGTAGCCGTGGTCACGGTCAGCTCCTCAGGCGCCCATTCGGCTAGGATCTCGGACTGGCCCAAGCCCTTCCAGGCGGCCTGCCATGAAGGCGAGCCGACCAGCACCAGGCGGAACCCAGGTGTCGTGGCGGGGAGGGCCCCTGGCAGTCCGCGCTTCAGGGCCTGGATCTCGCTGGACTCGTAGTTGAAGAAATCCGGGAAGGCATCCCGCATCTGGCCAAAGTAGCCGAGTCGCTCCCAGTTGGGGCCTGCCGCCGCCCTACACTCTCGAAGCTGCTCCAGACAGAGGTTCCGGTTCCCAAGCCCCGCATGGGCGATGGCACGTATGAAGGCTAGGCCTGCCTGGCGAACCTCGCGTTCTGTCTGCTGAGCCGGAGTCAGGGTCTGGGCAGGGCCGCCTTGCACGGCAGAAGTGAAGGCCAGCATCTCTTCCCACTGCTTGGACATCATTTGGTACATGGTGACATTTCCGATTAACCCCATCGACGGAAAGTCGTCCCCCGGCAGAGAGGCGAGCTGGGGGATCTCCAGTGGTTCGTTCAGGGCCCTTCCCAACAACCACCAGATCGTTCCCAGGGGTTCTTCTCCCGTGAGTGGGAATCTGCGCCACTCGCTGAGAACGG
Organism: uncultured Holophagaceae bacterium; assembly: GCA_903863195.1. Classification (GTDB taxonomy): domain Bacteria; phylum Acidobacteriota; class Holophagae; order Holophagales; family Holophagaceae; genus Geothrix. The sequence goes on along the minus strand of CAIPAY010000022.1, from coordinate 9,426 downwards.
CCTCCCGCATCGTCCAAAGCGCCTGGCGCAACCGCGGCGAGGCGGCGGCATCAAAATTCAGCAGGTTCGAGCCCCAATACGTCCAGTTGGTGCAACGCCACCAGTCCGGAATGGAAGAGAAGGACTCCACCGCAGGGGCAAGCTCTTGCAGAATCTCATCGGCTATCTGCGGGTTGGAGATCCTTCCTGGCATGACTGATGGCAGCCCCGTTTTTGGGTTGCCGTCAACAATCGGCGCAACCGCCAACCCAGCGGCCGCTGCCTTCGCGAGCCGCATGCGTGCCATCCGCATAGAAGTTAGGACCTGCATCGAGGAAGCCAAACCGTGGGTGGGGTTGTCCCTCAGGAATCCCGCCATGGACTCGATGGTCCCTCGGTATCCCGCCGACCGCAGGACAGCCTTTATCTCCAGGCCGGTCGGCACGCCTTCGCCCTCAAAGAACCGACCCGTTCCATCTCTCGCGATCAGGACCCAGTGGGCTCCCTCCTTCCAGCCCTTGGCAACCCAGGCTTCCCGGAGCTGATCGCCAGGGACATCCTCCACCAGGAGGTCTCTCCCGGCCGAAAGAGGCACCAAATCTGGATCTTCCTTCCACCAGTCGGGGTTCTTGATGCCGTTACATACAAGTGCCCAAGAGCGGCTGTTGTCCGTCGAGGACCTGCGAAGGTCCAGGAACCGGGTCCAGGCGTCCTGGGCGAATCCGCACGTCGCGAGGAAGGCCACCAGCAGCAGGGCGCGCACGGTCTACCCCCGCACCCAGGTATCCCTGCGCAAGGAAAGAACGGCCTGGAGGAGCGCTTGGCCGCCGCCCGTCCTGGGCGCAGGACGCAACGCCCCCTCCGAGGCAGCTGAGACCTCGAACTCGCTGAAGTGACTGGGCGTAACGGACCGGGGCATCAGGTTCCTACAGATTCGTTATCGCGCCCTTGAGTGGACAACATGATTCCCGGCAGGACCAGGCCTCAGCAGCAGGGCGGTGGGGCCATCAGACATGCCCCCAACCCAGCAGCCGAATCGACCCGATTGCCGACTGGTCAGAAATTGTCTAATCGAACCGCCCATCCTTGGGTAGCGAGGTGCTGTCCCGGCCCATGGATCGAGTCCCGATCATGAGCCCCCCTTGCCAAGGCCTCACTTGCCCGGATCTGGGCCCACCCCACAGGAGGGAATGATGAAGCATCACCCCCGGCTAGACGAAGACGGCAGGCACGTTTCCATTCGCCACCCGCACTCCCCCAGCGACCTTGCAGCCTGGAGTGATCCGGGGCAACTGGCCTTGGTTGTGCCGGACGGCCGCATGCCTCCGGAACTCCATGGAGTTCCGTTCTCCACCTCGTCGCTGGCCTTGCAGGCCGAGGTAGGCATGAAGAAACCCAGTGACAACCCGGCCTTCAAGGAACCGCCCTTCGACACCATGGGGCGAGCAGCTGCCGCGGGCGCGGTGGTGGTGGAACCGGACGGGCGTGTCTGGCTCGTGGCCCCCACCAATGCCTTCGGCGGATCCAAGGTCACGTTCCCCAAGGGGAAGACCCAAGGCCGGGGACTGCGGCCCACGGCCGTGAAGGAGGTGCTCGAGGAAGCGGGACTGGAGGTGGAGCTCTTCAGCCACCTAGTGGACAGCACGCGCTCCACCTCGCGCACCCGCTACTACCTGGCCCGCCGCCTGGGTGGCAATCCCGCCGACATGGACTGGGAGACCCAGGCCGTCCTCCTCGCCCCCCTCGCCGAACTGAAGGATCTCCTGAACAACCCGGCGGACCAGCTCGTCCTGGACGCCCTTTTCGAACGATGGGGAGAGCTGCCCACTTGGTTTCCCCCTGCCCACCCCTGACACCTGAGGACTGTCCAGCCCTCACCCCTTCCCTAACCAAGGAGTCATGCATGTGGATCTTTCTCAACAACGCCTTCCTTTCCATCGTCGATAAAGGTGGCGACGGCACCACCCTGCTCGTCCGTGCCCGCAAGGCCGGTGATATCCAGCGGGTCTTCCCCGGCGCCAGGGTGGAGGTCTCGCCCCGGAACGACTATCGGTTCCGGGCCCGCGTGGACCGCGAGCAGGTGGCCCAGGCCATGGCCGAAGCCATCCGCCAGATCACCTACCCCAACTTCAAGGGCAGTGTCGGCGAGCACGACCGGCACGAGGCCTACATGGACGTCTGGCACGCCATGTATCGCTTCCAGGGTCACCCCTAGCCGCCGGTCCAGACGCCAAAGCACGCCACGGGATGATCCATCCCCTCTTTCTCATTCACCCCTTTCCTGGAGAGCCCACCTATCGATGAACATTCCCGTCCTCTACTCCCCTAGCCAGACCGCCAAGAACCCCAGCAGCTTCAGCCCTAGTGCAGCCAAACCAGCCATCGTGGCCGCTGCCCTCCTGGAGCACGGCTATCCCGTCTCCTTTCACGAGCCCCGCCCCCTGCACCTCTCGGAGCTTTGCCGGGCCCACGACCCTGCCTATGTCCGTGGGGTCCTGACCTGCCAGAAACCGAATGGGTTCGGGAACCGAGACCAGGCCGTGGCCGCCAGCCTGCCCTACACGTCTGGCTCCATGCTGGGTGCTGCCCTGGCGGCCCGGCCAACCATGCCAGCCTGCTCTCTGACCAGCGGGTTCCACCATGCCTGCTGGGACAGTGGCGGCGGGTTCTGCACCTTCAACGGCCTCATGGTGACTGCGGCGGCGCTGCTGGCCATCGGCAAGGCAGAGCGCGTGGCCATCCTCGACTGCGACGCCCACTATGGCAACGGGACCGACGACATCCTCCGGCACCGGGCGGACCTGGCTCCCAGCATCCTTCACCGAACCATGGGGGGTTCGCGGACCCAGGGGCCTGCCTACCTCCGCAAGCTGCGCGAGTTCCTGGCCGAGATCGAGGGGTTCGAGCCGACCATCATCCTCTACCAGGCGGGTGCCGATCCCCACGAGGACGATCCCCTGGGCGGCTATATCTCGACCGAGGAAATGCGGGAGCGGGACCGGATGGTCTTCGAGTTCGCGCGGGACGGGGGCATCCCTCTGGCCTGGAACCTAGCCGGCGGCTACCAGAGAGGCGGTGCCACTGGCATCGATCCCGTCCTGGCCCTTCACCTGAACACCTTCCGTGAGGCTTGTAGCGCCTACGGGCTCCCTGTGCCAGCGGCCATGGACGTGACTTGGGATGCCCCGCATGATCCTGTAAAAGACTGGCGATAGGAGTGGCGTTGGTTGCGGAGAAGAGGACGGCCCTGGGATCTTGGGGGTCCGGGGATTGGTGTCTCCCGACCCGATTCGAGACCTTCTTTGTCGTCAACCATTGCAGGCAGCGCATTCCCACTCCACCTGGAAGGCCTGCAATTCCTGGACGCGATCGAGCCTCAACTAGATTCAGCTTGCTGGCGTCTGCCTGCGATGTGTCGGCAGCTTGAGTTCAGGGCAACTCCATGAGGGGCTCGCACTGGGGTCGAAGTACTACCTGCAAGCATAAAATGTTGCATTTATTACAAGTTAGGCATAATGATGTGTCCAGGAGAAGTCGACGAGACAAGAAGGCAAGACTCACCCATTTAAAATGGCCGAGGGGCACCTCCCGAGTCGCTGCTAATCCGCTGCCAACCTCACGGGCTGAACCGACCAGCCATCCCTCCCTCGGCGGAACAGGACCTGATACTGGGTGCCGGGCTTGCCCGCATCGGGACCGAACCACTCGCGCATCAGCTCGGGCAGGCGGTTGCCGGTCTCTCCGGCGGGGTGTGCCACGTTGCAGAACTCGGCCATCAGCCGGAACGCCCAGATGCTTTCGTCAGGGAGACGGGCTTGGACGGTATCGCGCGGCCGGGTGTCCGCGCTTGGCAGCTTCAGGATGGGGCTGTGCCCATTCCAGATCACCTTTGCCTGGAAGGCCAAGCCCCCATCCAGAGGCACACGGCTCCGGGCGCGATACTTGACGAGCCGATAGTCCACCAGCTCGCGGGTCATGGCGGCCAGAACCGCATCCTGCCCAGGCAGTGAGGGCAGCTTCGGGACGAATTGCCCATCCTCGACCTGGAACCAGGAGCGGTCACCCTTGTTGGTCCAGTGGTGGATGGGGTTCTGCAGCCAGTAGGCCAGCCACTGAGTGGGCGGGACCACAGTCGACACGTCGGGGATCGCCTGGACCCTCTGGAGGTCCTTCAATAGCTCGGGAGACCGCCGCAGGTAGTGCCAGGACTTCTCGGCAAGGTCTTCCAGCGGCAGCCCTGTGGCCAGGGAGTCCGTCTCCAGCAGCACCTCGAGGGTGACCATCTTGTAACTCTTCTCCATCCGGGTGGTCTGCACCTCGGCGAACCAGTCCTTGGCCCGGTGCGCCACCGCCGCTTCTGTCGGCTCGAGGCAACCCTTCTCCTCCAGGAAGGAGAACCAGGGCCGGCCCTTGCTCCGCAGGGCTTCGATGTCATACCCCATCCGGAAGAGCTCGCCCGCGGTGGGGCGGACCTCCCGCGCGGCCAGCTGCTCGTCGAACACCTGCTCAACTAGGTCGGCTCCGACTACTCCCTTGGAGGCTGGAAGCAGCGCCCGCAGAAGCTCCTTGACCTCCCACTCCACTTCCACCTCGCAGCCCGGCGGCAGCACGGGGGCCTGTCCCTCCAGCCAGCAGCCGACCGACTTGAAGGTCGGGTCTACGGCCGAGAAGAGCACTCGCAGGCGGTCCAGGAACACCCGGTGGTTGCCGACGAAGTCCAAAACCTTGAGCTGGGTCTTCCCGGCCCAGCGGCGCAGGCCCCGCCCAAGCTGCTGGAGAAAGACCACCGGCGATTCAGTGGGCCGCAGCATCACCACCCGGTCCACGGCAGGGATATCCACACCTTCATTGAATAGGTCCACCACGCAGAGCGCATCCAGCTCTCCCGCCCGGAAAGCCTGGAGTGCGCCGGTCCGGCTGGCGGAGCCGGGGCCGCTGTGGATCGCCACAGCCCGGACCCCCATGCCCGAGAGCCACTCCTGCGCGAACTTGGCATGCTCGATGGAGCAGCAGAAGACCAGCGTCCGCGTTCCGGTGTGGGCCTGCCAGCCCTCCCACAGCTTCTCCATGCGGCGTGTGGTGGCTGCTGCCTGCGCCAGTTCCTCCGGATCGAAGCGGCGATTGCCCCAGGGGAGGTTCGTGTAGTCGATCTCGTCCTTCAGACCGATGTAGGCGAAGGGGGCCAGCAGCCCCTCCTCGATGCCCACACCTAGGTCCGCCTGGTAGGCCACATGATCGTCGAAGAGCCCGGTCAGGTCTGCGCCATCGGCTCGTTCGGGGGTGGCGGTGACACCCAACAGGAAGAGCGGTTCCAGGCGGCCGAGGATCCGACGATAGCTTTCCGCCTCGCTGTGGTGGGCCTCATCCACGAAGACATAGTCGAAGGCCACGGCCCCCAGCCGCTCCAGGTGCTCCCGTCGGCCAAGCTTCTGCACCATGGCAAAGACCAGGTCACCCTCTAGGTCCCCCTGAGGTCCTGCGAACCAGCTTGAGCGGGGCTTGTAGCCGGCCTCCCAGAACGCCAGCTGGAAGGTCTCGGACGCCTGGACCAGGAGTTCCTCACGATGGGCCAGCACCAGAATGCGCGGCATGCGACCCAGGTCCCGCGCCAGGGCCACCGCATCCAGGGCGGCCACCAGGGTCTTACCTAGCCCCGTGGCCATTACCACGAGCGCGCGGCCGTGTCCTGCCCTCCGGCTGGCCTCAAGGGACCGCAAGGCCTCGGCCTGGAGTCGATGGGGCTCCGGCAAACGCGCTGAAGGGTCCGCGAGGATCTCGGGGGCCACATGCGGCGCCAGAGCAGCCCGGTCCCGGTAGTCCGCCAGCCACTCAGGCGTCAGCAGGCGTCCGCGCTGCCACCATGCCTCAAAGCCCTCGGCCACCCTGATCCACCCTTCAGGATCCAAGCGCCGGTCCAGCCGCAAGTTCCACTCAATGCCGCTCTCCAGAGCAGAGCGGGAGACGTTGCTGCTGCCCACGAAGGCGACATCGCCATCCGCCGACTCGAAGAGCCAGCTCTTGGGATGAAAGGAGCGGGAGGCCCCGGACAGATTGGCGGTCTCGATGACCCGCACCTCAACCCGCCCCTCGAAGAGCGCCTCCCAACCGCGCAGCTGCTCCAGCGCCTCAGGCTGAGTGATGCCTAGATAGTCCCCGGTCACGATCCGGAACCGGGCGTCCCCTGCCCTGATGGCCTCTTCCAGCAGAGGACGAAGCACGCCCAGGCCGCTCTGGCGAACGAAGGCAGAAATGACCGACACCCGGGAAGCACGCTGCCAGAGGGGAGCCACGTGCTCAAAGAAGGGGTCTTCGAGCCCGCCCGTCACCAGCCGTGGCGAGGCCGAGACCTTGTAGTTCCCTTTCCAGGGAATCACATGCCTCACACCGCCCCGGGGGTCTGGCATGTCGCCTCGGTAACGAGGAATGACGTGAACATGCAGGTGCATGACCGTCTGCCCCGCCACCTCACCCGCGTTAAAGCCGACGTTGTAGCCATCCGGACGGGGGTCGCGCTGGTCCAGGAGGTTCTTGACCTCTGCAACGAGGTCCATGATCCCGGCCTTTTCCTCCTTGGATGCCTCGAACCACGTAGGCACGACCCGGCGAGTCACGACCAGGACATGGCCTGGCGTGACGGGGTAGTTATCCAGAAAGGCAAAGGCCACAGCGTTGGAACAAAGCCAACGATCAACTGGAATGCTCAGGAACGGAGAGTTCATCCTGCTGAAGCCATATGGCATTAGAGTGGGATCTAGCCCCAGGCGCAACAGGCATTGACAGCAGCATCCACTCTAGACGACGTCCCAGTTGCTCCAGAGCCTTCGGCCGCTGTGAACCAAGCAGAGACCTCGCCCGTGGGCTGTCCCACCTTAATCAAAGAACGGATGATGGGATGCGTGTCCATCCCCATCAGGTCCTCGCTGCGAAACACACCAGGGTGGACTGCCGGGTCGAAGCGACCTGCTGGTGAAGGAGACCTTGCTCAAGTCAATTTGCTGTGAACTTGTTGGACATTTTCTGTCCACTCATACCCCCCATAGTCGGTTCATGAGCCTTCCTACCCCTGGTTCCACCACCCTCCTGGAATCCCGTTCCCTCGGCTGCATGGTGGGCCTTGCCGTGGGCAACGTCCTGGGCTTGGCCGTGGAGTCCCAGCACCGATCATGGGTCCGAAGCCAGCTCGGCGCCGCGGGCCCCTTCAAGCGGCTCCCCACGGAGGAACGGGACCGGGTCTGGGACGATGACCTCGCCATGGCCATGGCCCTCGCCGAGTGCCTGGTGGCCCTGCCGCAAGGCGCCACCCAGCTCGATACGTCCGCCATTCGGGGTGCCTACCTCGCCTGGCTGCGAACCGGTTCCCGCGGGATCGGCGGGCTCACCCGGGAGGTGCTCCTCAAGACCGCAGCCGGTGAGATTCGCGCCGCCGAGCGGGTCTGGCAGAGCCGCTGCAATTGGGGGCAGCGTCCCCTCGGCAACGGGGCTGCCATGCGCATCGCCCCTCTGGGGCTTGCCTTTGCGGGGGACCCGGACCGGATCGCGGGCCTCGCCAGCCAGGATGCCGCCCTCACCCACTGGGATCCCGCGTGCCGGCAAAGCGCTGCGGCCATCGCCCTGCTGACCGCCGCCCTGGTCCGGGGCGAGGCGGATCCCATCGCCTTCGCCAAGTCCCACGCAGGCCCGATCGATGCCGATGTGGCCGAGGCCTGGAAGCCGATGTCGCTGCAGGCCCTCGAAACACGTGGGCTCGATGGCCAGGACATGGGCTCCACCCTGCTCGCCCTGACGATAGCTGTGTCCGTGCTGAAGCGTGGAATGCCCTATGCCGAGGCCCTGCCATGGGTCATCCGCCAGGGTGGAGACACCGACACAAATGGGGCCATTGTGGGGGCCCTGCTTGGGGTCCGGGACGGCCTGGCTGCGATTCCCGAGGAGTGGCGGCAGTGTGCGTCTGAAGAGGGCCGCATCCTCGAGATGGGCCGGGAGTTGCTGGGACGCTCCGGTCTGGCCGCGCCTCCTAAGGAGAATTGATGCAGTTAGGACTGCGCACCCCATCCCTTAATAATCGCTTCGCCGCGATCAACAGCCCGTCCCTCTGGATGCGAGACAACCTCGGCCTGAAGGCCCTGCGTGGCCGGGGTGGCTTGGCAATCCGAGGAAGGCCGCCTGCAACAATACAACCCTACGATCTTCGGGCTGAAGGACTGAGGGAGGCTACCGTTCATTCCCGTGGCGGTGCCTTGATGGTGAGCTTGGAAAGAATAGTCAGTAAGGCCCAGTTCTTAGGTCCGAGGCTAGGGCGACTGACGTCCTCCCGGAAAACTAGACCAAGGATAATGTGAGTCCTCCCCCTCTGGAGGGCCCCTTGAGAAAGAGCAGATACACCGAGGAGCAGATCATCTTGGCCTTGAAAGAACACGAGGCCGGCAGGACGACAGCCCAGATCTGCCGAAAGCTCGGAGTCAGCGAGCAGACCTTCTACCGGTGGAAGGCCAAGTTCGGCGGGATGGACGTGGCCGATGCAAAGCGGCTGAAGGGGCTGGAGGATGAGAACCGAAAGCTGAAGCAGCTTGTGGGGGAGCTTGCGCTCGACAATCAGGGCCTGAGGTTCCTGCTCACAAAAAAATTCTGAGGCCCCCGGATCGACGGAAGGCTGTGAGTGGCCTTCGGACCCAGTTTCAGATGAGCGAGCGGCGGGCCTGCCGGGTGATCGGAATGCAGCGGTGCAGTTATCGGTATCAGTCCCGGCGGAAGGACTGGGTTGAGTTGCGCCAACGGCTGCTGCAACTGGCCGCCGAACGGAAGCGGTTTGGCTATCAGCGGCTCCATGTGCTGCTGCGGAGGGAGGGCTTCCCCGTGAACGTGAAACGAATCTACCGGCTCTACAAGGAGGAAGGCCTCTCCGTGCGGAAGCGCATCCGAAAGCGGCTAAAGGGGTGCCCCAGGAAGGAGCTCCAGGCCCCCACCCGGCCTGGTGAGCAGTGGGCCATGGACTTCACCTCGGATGCCTTGGCCGATGGCCGGGCGCTGCGAACCCTGAACGTGGTCGACACCTTCACCCGCGAGTGCCTGGCCATCGAGGTGGACACCAGCCTGCCCGGTCTTCGGGTGGGTCGGGTGCTGGATAGGGTCATCCACGAACGGGGCAGGCCCGAGGTCATCGTCACGGACAACGGCCCGGAATTCATCAGCCGGGTCTTCGACCAGTGGTGCTACCAGCGGAGGATCCGGCACCACTTCATCCAACCGGGAAAGCCCATGCAGAACGGAACCTGCGAGAGCTTCAATGGGCGCTTCCGGGATGAATGCCTCAATGAGCACTGGTTCCGCAGCATCTCTGAAGCCAGGAGGATCGCCGAAGCATGGCGACATGATTACAATCACCGCAGACCCCACGGCCCCCTCGGCGACATCACCCCTGCCGAAGCGGCGCAACGCTGGGATTCACTC
>CAIPAY010000021.1 GCA_903863195.1 uncultured Holophagaceae bacterium | reverse complement strand
TATCTTCAAATAGATCAGTGAAGGACCGGTGCAGATCAATCCCATACTGGCCAAGTCTCCGGATCCCATCCTTTGCCCGCCGGCCCTACACTGGCCGGAAAGCCCTGGAGCCCCCATGCCCTACCCGAGCCTGCTGGCCCCCCTCGACCTCGGTTTCACCACCCTCAAGAACCGCGTGCTCATGGGATCCATGCACACCAACCTTGAGGAGGCCCGGGACGGGTTCGCCAAGATGGCGGCCTTCTATGCGGAGCGGGCCCGCGGCGGCGTAGGGCTCATGGTCACGGGCGGCATCGCGCCCAACCTGCAGGGCCGCCTGACCCCGTTCGGGGCCCAGCTCTCCTGGCCCTGGCAGCTCGCCAAGCACCGCCTGGTGACCGATGCGGTCCACGCGGCGGACGGGAAGATCGCCCTGCAGATCCTCCACGGCGGACGCTACAGCTACCACCCCCTCAGCGTCGCCCCCTCGGCCGTAAAGAGCCCCATCACGCCCTTCAAGCCCCGGGCCCTCAGTGAGCGCGGCATCAGGTCCACCATCCGCGCCTACGCCCGCTGCGCCAGCCTGGCCAAACGGGCGGGCTATGACGGCGTGGAGATCATGGGCAGCGAAGGCTACCTCATCAACGAGTTCATCGCGGCGCGCACCAACCGGCGCACGGACGCCTGGGGCGGCTCCACCGAGAACCGCATGCGCTTCCCCGTGGAAGTGGTCAAAGCCGTCCGGGAGGCCGTGGGCCCGTCCTTCATCATCATCTTCCGGCTATCGATGCTGGACCTGGTACCCGACGGCAGCAGCTGGGAGGAGGTCGTGGCACTGGCCCGAGCCGTGGAGGCGGCCGGGGCGACCCTCCTGAACACGGGCATCGGCTGGCACGAGGCCCGAGTGCCCACCATCGGCGCCATGGTGCCCCGGGGGGCCTACGCCTGGGTGACCCGGAAGCTCCAGGGCTCCGTGGGCATTCCCCTCATCGCTACCAACCGCATCAACACCCCCGAGGTGGCCGAGGAGATCCTGGCCGCCGGCGATGCGCAGCTCGTGAGCATGGCCCGGCCCCTGCTGGCCGATCCTGAGTTCGTCAAGAAGGCCGCCGAAGGCCGCGCCCTGGACATCAACACCTGCATCGCCTGCAACCAGGCCTGCCTCGACCATGTCTTCAAGCGGCAGCGGGCAACCTGCCTGGTGAACCCCCGGGCCTGCTACGAAACGGAGCTGGTCTTCCAGCCTACCCTGGTGCCCAAGCGCCTGGCGGTGGTGGGCGGCGGCGCGGCCGGCCTGAGCTTCGCCTGCCACGCCGCAGAGCGGGGCCACCTCGTCACCCTCTTCGAGGCCGAGGCGGAGCTGGGCGGCCAGCTGAACCTGGCCAAGCAGGTGCCGGGCAAGGAAGAGTTCCACGAGACCCTCCGCTACTTCGGGCGGCGTCTGGCGGCCGCGGGCGTCTCCCTGCGCCTGGGCCTGCGGGCCACCGCCGAACAGCTCCTGGACTTCGATGACGTCATCCTCGCCACGGGCGTCCGCGCCCGCCGGCCGGGCATCCCCGGCGTGGATCATCCAAAGGTCATCACCTACGCGGACCTGCTCTCCGGCCGGAAGGTCGCGGGCGCCACCGTCGCCATCATCGGCGCCGGGGGCATCGGCTTCGACGTGGCGGAGTTCCTCGCCCAGCCCGGAGGCACCCCCCAGGTGGACCGGTACCTGCGCGAGTGGGGCGTGGACGGCGACCACGCCCACCAGGGCGGCCTGCTGCCCGCGCACCAGCCCCCCCTGCCGGCCCGCACCGTCTACCTGCTCCAGCGCAAGACGGACCGCATGGGCGCGGACCTGGGCAAGACCACGGGCTGGATCCACCGGGCCACCCTCAAGGCCCTGAAGGTGAAGATGCAGGGCGGCGTCCACTACGAGCGCATCGACGACGAGGGCCTGTGGATCCGCGACGGCAAGGACGCGGGCTCGCGGTGCCTGGCCGTGGACAGCATCATCCTCTGCGCGGGTCAGGACTCGGAGCGGGAACTGGCCGTGCACCTAGCCACCCGGAGCCGCCGCATCCACCTGATCGGCGGCGCCGAGCAGGCCGGCGAGCTCGACGCCCAGCGGGCCATCCGCCAGGGCGCGGAGCTGGCGGCGCGGATCTGAGTGCCCCAACCGCTTCCGCACCTCTCGGCCGCCGCGGCCCGGCGCCTCTTCCTGGGCGCGCAGGGGCTGCTGGAGGATCCGGGCCGCCGGGCCACCATCACCACACTGCAGACTCTCATCGAGCGCCTGGGCTTCGTGCAGGTGGACACCATCAACGTGGTGGCGCGGGCCCATGACCTGACCCTCTTCAGCCGCCTGGACGGCTACCGGCCTGAGCAGCTCCGCCGGCTCGTGGAGGAAAAACTGAGCCTCTTCGAGCACTGGACCCACGACGCCTCGCTCATTCCTACGGCCTGGTTCCCCCACTGGAAGCCCCGCTTCGACCGGGACCGCGCCCGGCTGCAGGCGCACGCCTGGTGGCAGCACCACTTCCGCGGCACCGAGGGCGCCCAGGTGGTAGCGGCAGTGAAGGCTCGCATCGCGGCGGAAGGGCCCCTGAAGTCCTCGGACTTCGAGTATCCGGAGAAGCGCGGTCCCTGGTGGGGCTGGAAACCTCAGAAGGCGGCCCTGGACTTCCTCTGGCGCAGCGGCGAGCTGATGATCCCCCGCCGCGAAGGGTTCCAGAAGGTCTATGACCTGACTGAGCGGGTGCTCCCAGACTCCCACGCCCTGCCCTGCCCGGCCCCGGAGGTCCACCGGGACTGGGCCTGTACCCTCGCGGCCGAGCGGCTTCAGGTCTTCACCGCGAAAGAGCTGGCTGACTATTGGTGTGCCGTGGAGGTCGCCGAAGCTCGGGCCTGGTGCGCCGCCGCGGCCCGCAGCGGGCGCATCGTTGCCGTTCAGATAGAAGCCACCTCGGGCGCCCTGGAGCCGGCCTTCGCGCTGGCGGACTGGGAGGCCCGCCTGGCCCGGCTCCCGGCGCCGCCGGAGGGTCTCCGCCTGCTCTGCCCCTTTGATCCCGTCCTGCGGGACCGGAGCCGGGCCCTGCGCCGCTTCGGCTTCGACTACCGCTTCGAGGCCTTCGTGCCCGAAGCCAAGCGGCAGTACGGCTACTTCGTGCTGCCCATCCTCGAGGGGGACCGCTTGGTGGGGCGCCTGGATCCCAAGCTGCACCGCGACCAGGGGCTGCTCGAGATCAAGGGCATCTGGTGGGAGGCCGGGATCAAGCCCACCCAGGCCCGCCGCCGCAACCTGGAAGCAGCCCTGGAGCGCCTCGCCGCCTTCACTGGGGCGGACCGCATCCACGTTTCTTGCTGAACAGGCTATCCTTGGCCCCATGTCAGCCCCCAAGACCCCCCTGCTGAACCGGATCCACAGTGCTCGAGGCCTCTCGCCCAGCCAACGGCAGATCGCGGACTGCCTCATCGCCAACATGAACGAGGCCGCCCTCTGGGGCGTGGAGGACCTGGCGGCGAAGTCCCAGACCTGCGTGGCCACCGTGGTCCGCTTCGCCAAGAAGCTGGACTACTCCGGCTACCTGGAGATGCGGAAGGCCCTGGTCGGTGCCGCCAAGAAGCACTACGGGCGCGGCGAACAGCTCCTGCAGGCGCCCATGCAAGCCTCGGCCACCCTCCTGGAGGTCGTCCGCCGGGACATCCGCAACCTCGAGACCCTGGTTCAGGCCGTGGACGAGAACCTGCTCCAGCGGGTGGTGAAGCAGGTGCGGGACAGCCGCATCCGGCTGATCATCGGGGACGGCGTGTCGGCCCTGATGGCCCGCCAGCTGGCCTACCTGCTGATCAACACGGGCCTGCCGGTCATGGAGGGCAACCCCGCCGACTTCGCCACCCAGGTGGGCCTGCTGGACACCAAGGACCTCCTTATCGCTATCAGCATCACGCCATACACCCAGGAGACCCTGGACGCCGCCGCCTATGCCCGGAAGCGGGGCATCCCCGTGCTGGCCTTCACGGACAGCCTCAACTCCCCCCTAGCCAAGTCCGCCACCCTGGCCCTGCCCATTCCCGGGGAGAACCTGCTGTATTCCCACAGCGTGACCACCTTCGGCGTCCTGGCCCATGCCATCGCCACCTCCATCGCCAGCCAGACCCCCCAACAGACCCTCAGCAAGCTGCGCGAGGTCGAGCGGGTGGCGCGCCAGAAGTTCGCCAAGGACTGACCGGGCTGAGCCAGGCAAGGGGTGCCCTGCCCAGGCGGGGACTGCGTCGTGGGACCGATGAAAATAAACTTGACTCGATAATCCGAAAAGCATTACTTTTTTGTCACCCAACCTTTACCCCCCCGGAGGAGCGATGACTCGAAATACGAGCAGTCCCTGGCTCAGTGCACTCGTTCTGGCCCTCGTGGCAGCCCCGGCTGCACTCGTCGCCCAGACCAGCACTACCGCCGCCTTGGCCGGTGTCATCCGCGATGCTGCGGGCAACCCCGTAGCCGGCGCCAAGGTACGCATCACCTCCGACGCCATGATCGGCGGAGAGAAGGCCACGGTCAGCGCCACCAACGGCGCCTATCGTTTCTCTGCTCTGGCCCCAGGTCGCTACAAGATCGTCGTCAGTTCCCCGGGCCAGCAGACTCTCTCCATGACCGAGAACCTCGCCCTAGGCCAGACCACTTCTGGCAACTGGAAGTTCCCGGCCGTCGCCGGCGCGACCGTGGAGATCGTCGCCGCCGCCACCAACGCGGAATCCAGCGCCGTCACTATCACCCAGAACTACAGCACCGAGGTCCTGGCCACCCTGCCCGTGGAGCGCTCCATCGCCGGGATCATGAACCTCACGCCCGGCGTGAACGACAACCGGGCCTGGGGTGGCTACTCCGGCGAGAACGCCTACATGATGGACGGCATCAACATCAGCGACCCCTCGGGCGGCACCGTCTGGATCTTCCCGAACGTCGACTGGTTCTCCGAGGTTCAGGTGGCTGGCCTGGGGGCCAACGCCGAGTTCGGCGGCTTCATGGGCGGCTTCGTCAACGGCCTCATCAAGCGCGGCGGCAATACTGTGGAGGGCAGCCTCACCGCCTACTACGCGGATTCCAAGTGGCAGGCCAAGATCAACGCCAACCACCCCGACCTGCCGAATTCGGACAAGGCCATCCTCCCCTCCAAGAACTGGGATACCGCCATCAGCGTCGGGGGACCCATCATCAAGGACAAGCTCTGGTACTTTGTTTCTGCGGAACGAACCGAGCAGGATGACAACCCGCCGGGCGCCGAGCTGCCCCAGCGCAATCAAAAGGTCATGACCCTGGCCAAGATCACCTGGGCCCCTACGGCCTCTTCCACCTTGGAGTTCCTGGCCGAACACGACTACGTGGGCCGGGACCGGCGCTACATCGACAAGTACACCATGCCCGTCGCCACCCAGAAGGAGAGCGCTCCCAACAACTCCTTCAGCGCCACCTGGACCCAGACCATCGGCCAGGACAAGGTCCTGACGGTGAAGGCCTTCGGCTACTCGGGCCGCTATGACATGCCGGGCTACGGCGGCAACGCCCTGTCCCTGGACGCCTCGGACCTCTATCAATACGACCCCAAGAAGCCTGCGCGGGAATACTTCAACAACTCCACCTACGAGGACTTCAACTACCGCTCCCGGGCCACCCTCCAGGCCACCTTCGACTGGTTCAAGACCGGCCTGTTCAGCGCCAGTGACAGCCACGCCTTCCGCTTCGGCATCGAGCGGGAGCAGGCCGCCGACGAGGAACTGGAACGCTTCCCCGGCAACCTGAACCTCAATGCCACCTTCGACTCCGAGGGGATCTACGGCGACTACATGATCCAGGGCGGCGGGTGGAATGTCCGCCAGCGCGTGGACCGTCTGGCCGCCTTTGCTCAGGACACCTGGCATGTCACGGACCGGCTTACCCTCACCCCCGGTGTGCGCTTCGAGCAGTTCCAGGCCCGCTTCTACGGCGGCAGTACGCTCTGGGACAAGAGCACCTGGGCCCCCCGCTTTGGCTTCAGTTACGCCCTCACCCAGGACCAGGCCACCATGGTCAAGGCACACTGGGGCAAGTACTACGCCGGCTACTCCACCTACTTCATCGACCGCGCCATCCAGAGCGCCATCCCCGTCAAGAACTACTACAGCTGGGGCGACTACCCCACCATCCCGAACGTCCTGGACCCCTCCACCTGGCCCGATCACACGCCTGGCACCGCGGACAACTACGCCTACCGGCGCGTCAATGACATCACGGCCGTGGATCCCAATGCCCGGCAGCCCTATGTCCTGGAAACCACCCTCTCCCTGGACCACCGGTTCAATGCCAACTGGGGCGGCAGCATCTCCTACGTCTCCCGCGACTGGAAGGACAGTCTGGTGCGGGTGGACACAGCCGCAGATCCAAGGGGTGCCTGGTCCGATTATGTGGACCCGCTGCACAACCGGCCCATCAGTCTCTATGAGCCCGGAATCTACAGTGATCCAGGCCTTGATTTCCGCGTCCCGCATAACACCTACGTGACCACCAACGCGAGCGATGCCAAGCGTAAGTACGAGGCCGTTTCCGCTTCCCTCGACCGGAAGCTGGCCAACAACTGGAGCCTGAACCTTAGCTACACCCACGCTTCTCTCAAGGGAAACATCCAGCGGGCGGACAGCTATGACAAGGTCTACTACAACAAGAACCTGATGATCAATTCCTACGGGAATCTGCCCGGCGTCAATGATCACGAGATCAAGGCGCGGGGAGTTTATGAGTTCCCCTGGCACATGCGCCTCTCCGGAACCTTCACATACCTCAGCGGAACCCATTGGACGCCCACCTACCGGACGCCCAACGGCTGGGGAAATAGTGATTGGGGCAATTTCAATGGTCAGCGCTACCAGGTCAACACTGAGCCCCAGGGCAGCGAGACCTATCCCAGCCGAACCCTCCTGGACCTTCGCCTGACCCAGCAGATCAGCATCAACAAAAGCTCCCGCCTGGAAGTCTTCGGGGAAGTCCTCAACGTGCTGAACCGACAGGCCGCTTTGTCCTATAACACCCGGGTGAACGCGAGCAACTCTGACACTTCGGGCCTGTATGTCGACTACAAGTTCCCGACCGCGTTGGATGCCGGCCGCCGAATCCAACTTGGCCTCCGCCTGACGTTCTAGGCTTCGTCGCCTGACCAACGGTAGTGCCGGGCCTTCGGGCCCGGTGCTCGTCTTCCGCCTCCTCAAGGGTTCCTATGTTCCGGTTGATTGCCCTCTTTTGCTGTGCCTGCCTCTTGGGGGCAACCCCACCCAAGGGCACCCTGGTCATCGTGGGCGGGGGCGGCATGCCGCAGGAGATCATGGACGCCTTCCTCCTCGCCTCCGGCGGGAAGGGCGGCGCCGTGGGCATCATCCCCACCTCCACCAGCGATCCCGACGGCGCGCTGAAGGAGTGGAAGGAGGACCTCGAGAAGGTCGGCCTCATCATGGTTCCCCTGGATGTCCGCAGCCGGGAGCAGGCCTCTGACCCCGACCTCCTGGCCCGGGCCCGGACCTGCACCGGCTTCTGGTTCTCCGGCGGGGACCAGGGCCGAGTCGGCGACAAGATCGTCGGCACGCCCCTCCAGAAGGTCGTCCTGGAACGCTATGCGGCTGGCGCCTGCGTCGGCGGCACCAGCGCCGGGGCCGCCATCATGTCCAAGGTCATGCTCACGGGCGATGACCGCCACGGCAAGGAGGCGCTTTCTGAGTTCGGCCCCGGCGCCTACCAGACCCGCGAGGGCATGGGCTTCCTGCCGGCCGGGATCGTCGTGGACCAGCACTTCCTCCGCCGGGGGCGCGAGAACCGCCTCTTCAGCGTGGTCATGGAGCGTCCCGACCACCTGGGCCTCGGCATCGACGAGGCCACGGCCCTGGTGGTGAAGGATGGCCAGGCCCGGGTGCTCGGCAAGCGCTCCGTGATGGTCTTTGATCCCGCCGGGATGCAGCTCAAGGGAGAGACCTTCCGGGACCTCCGCATCCATGTCCTGCGAGCCGGGCAGTCCATCGATCTGGCTACCCGCAAGGTAAGTCAGCCCTAGGTCGTCGCCAACAAACAACCGCAAGGAGATAGAATTTTGACCACAAAGAACACAAAGAACACAAAGGAGCGGGTGAAGGTTGCTCACGCCCCAGCGCCCTTTTTGTGCCCTTTGTGTTCTTTGTGGTTCACCCTTTTTTCATTTCGGGGTGAGATCCTGCCGCGGGTGATCCTCGTTGCCCTGTTTGTGGTGGCCAGTCTCGCTGCGGCGGTAAAGGCCCCCTTCCCCGCCGACCATCGCCAGATGAGCAAAACGGTCTCCTACGCGGAGATGACTGCCTTTCTTGAAGCCGTGGCAAAACCAGGGTTCATCACCGTTACCGAGGAGGGCCGCACCCACCAGGGCCGGAAGGTCCTCCTGGTACGCCTGAATCGGGGCAGTGCCAAGGCCCACTTCCGAGTGCTCTACTACGCCCAGCAGCATGGCGATGAGGTGGCCGGCAAGGACGCCCAGCTCACCCTCATCCGGGACATCGCAGAGCATCCCGAGCGCTTGCCCCTGGACGTGGACCTCTACCTCATGCCCATGCTCAATCCCGATGGCGCCGAGGCCCACCGACGCATGAACGGCGCCGGCGCCGACCTAAACCGCGACCACCTTCTCCTGGCCCAACCCGAGACCCAGGCCCTGCATCGCGTGGCCCGCCGCATCCGCCCCCATGTGGCCGTGGACAGTCACGAGTTCGGCCGGGACAGCGAGGACTACCGCGCCAAGGGCTGGGCGCCTTGGCCCATCATCACCATGGACGCCGCCAACCACCCGCTGATCCCCGAGTATCTGACGGCTGCCGCCCTGGAGGCCGTGGTCGCCGCCGCGCCCCTGCAGCAGAAGGCCGGCCACGCCTATGCCCGCTACAGCGTGGGCGGGGCGCCGCCCGACGAGGAGACCCGCCCCTCCACCGTGGAGGTCGATGACGGCCGCAACGGCCTGGGCACCCTGGGCGCCCTCTCCTTCATCATCGAGGCCGGCGTCCACCACGAAGCCAAGCAGCCCCAGGCGGACCTGGGCGAGCGGGTGGACGGCTACCGCATCCTCTACCGCCATCTGCTCGGCAACCAGGCCTGGCGAGACCGCATCCGCAGGCTGGCAGAACGGGCCCGGCGCGAGCCCCTGCCCCCCTTCATCGCTACCAACGTGTTCTGGGCCAACCTCGGCGGCAAGGTCAGCACCGTGAAAGTGCTGGAAACCGCCACGGGCCGCGTCCTCCAGGTGCCCACCGCCAATGCCATGAACGACATCGTGGTGAAGGGCAGCGTACCCACACCCCGCGCCTACGTCATCGAGGCCGCCGCCGCCGCGCGCTTCATCCCCGTGCTGGAAGCCCAGGGCCTGCACTGGGAGACCCTCTCAGCGCCCCGCCGCGCCAAGCTCGAGCGCGTGAAGTTCCTTCGCCTGGAGGAGCCCTACGACGACCTCTACCAGCGCTACAAGGACCGGCAGATCGTCGAGCGCCAGGCCCAGGCCGACCTGGACCTGCCCGCAGGCACCCTCATCGTGCCCCTGGACCAGGACCTGGCCCGCCGGGCCATCCAGGTGCTGGAACCCTGCCTGCTCTACGGCCTCTACGGCTACCCTGGCTTCCGTGAGTCGGCGATGCCCGGCGCCTTCCTGCCGGTGTCCCGCCTCTTCTGAACCCGTTCCGGATCGCATCCGGCTGGAGTTCCCATGCTGCTGCTCATCAAGAACGCCGAGGTCTACGCCCCCGCCCCCGGCGGCACCTGTGACCTGCTGATCGGCGGCGGGAAGATCCTCCGCATGGAGCCGGACATCCGCATCCCCCGCAAGTACTGCGAGGTCATCGACGGCCGGAACCACAAGGCCGTGCCGGGCTTCATCGATGGCCACGTGCACATCATGGGCGGCGGCGGCGAGGGCGGCTTCGCCACCCGCACCCCGGGCCTGCCCCTCACGGACGCCATCCTGGGCGGGGTCACC
>CAIPAY010000020.1 GCA_903863195.1 uncultured Holophagaceae bacterium | reverse complement strand
CCCTGCCCGACTCCGGCCTCGTCCTGGGCCACGCCGCCCCCTGGATCCGCGCCCTCGACGAAGAAGGCCGCATCCTCGCCGCCAGCCGCACCCTCACCCCCGCCCTGCGCCGCATGGTGCATCCGAGGCGGGGCGACCAGGACTGACTGGAATCCAGACTCCCCAGCCCGATGGGTCAAGCCGTCAATGAATCGATGTGCAGCAGGTATTTCAGAATCTCCACGGCCTCTGCAACCGAGTGGGCCCTGAACCGGAGGTCATTGCCAACGGACTCGATGTGGAAGGGGCACATGCCATCCGGGGCCTCGATCTGCACCTCAAAGGGCTGCCCGGGCTTGGAGTAGAACCACAGACCATGATCGTCGGCACCCGCATGAGTCACCGGTAGCTGGTCGACGGAGACCTCCGAGCAGAGAGTCCAGAGTTGGAGGGTGACCCGATCGATGTCGCGCATGGGAGTTAACGAAAAACCTAACCGGACCCGCCACCCTCGGGGCACAAGACCGGGCCGAAAAACCTGGACACCGGGCGAGCGCCCTCGAAGGGCCAGCCAGGGTCGTCCTTCCTCGGAGGGTCAGCCCGGAGCGAAGCGATCGCGATAGAGTCGCCACCCCAGCCAGGCGAGCCAGGCCAACATCACGGTCCACCCGAGAAAGGCGACCCGGCTGGCCAGGACGGTATCCCTCCCAAGCATCCCCCAGCGGCCGAGGAGTGCCGTCCAGTCGTGCCCGCCGCCGCCGACGAGGGGAAGCTCCTGGGCCCGGGCATCGGCCATGTAGGGCGCGATGTTGAGGAGGTTCTGGCCCAGCCACTGTCCGCACAAGGCCGTGCCCAGGGGCTGGCGATTGCCGATGAAGCCCAGGCAGAGGACCAGCGGCACCAGCAGTTGCATCAGAGTCCCGCCGAGGATGGTGAGGGTCTCCCAGCCAAGCACCGAGAAGAGCGGATGCCCCGCTTCGTGGAAGAGGAGATTCACCCCATCGAGAAAGGGTGTCCAGCCGGAGGGTGCCCTGGTCAGGAGGACAAAGAGAAAGAAACCGACCGCCGCCGAGACCGCAGGCCAACCCACCGGCTCCCAGCGGTCCTCCAGACGGTCTCGTAGGCTTTCGATCCACTCACGCACTTGGATGACTCCGTGTCCTGACCTGCCGACTCAGACAAGTATCCGCAACGGCTGGCTCCCGATCCCCGTTCATCCCCGGCAGAAGAGCATTTTCACAGGGATGAAGGGGATGAAGGGGATGGGCCGCTCCAACTTCAGAAGAAAAGGAATCGACCACCGATAAACACAGATAAAGGCTGATGAACACCGAAAACGACAAAAGCGGAATTAACCACAAAGAACACAAAGGGACACAAAGAAAAGCAACAACCGTTCCTCGGCTTTTCTTCGTGTCTTCGCGCCTTCGTGGTGAATCCTTTTTCAGTCTCTCTTGCCAGCCCCTACGCCCGCTTCAGCACTTCGGCGACGCAGCGCTCGATGCCGACCCAGACGTCGCTGAGGCGGGCGTCGTCGAACATGTAGGCGGCGGTGGTGACCAGCTTGTTCGCTTCGTCGATGACGACCTCGCGGGCGCTGGGGGTGTCGCGGTGCTGCTGGCCCAGCTTGGTCACGGCGGCGGCGCAGCCGGGGTCGTTGCCGAGGGTCAGCTCGGTGGAGGTCTTCCCCGCGAGGGTCAGGGCCACCAGGGCCGGGGCGATGCAGATGGCGCCCACGGGCTTGCCGGCGTCGAAGAAGCCGCGCACGAAGGCGGCCACGTCGGGGCGCACCTCGCCCTCGGCGCCCTTGAAGGCGAAGCTGCAGTGGTTCTTGGCCACGCCGAAGCCGCCGGGCATCACCAGGGCGTCGTAGTCCTCCACCTTGGCCTGGACCAAGTCCAGGCACTGGCCCACCCGGGCGATGCGGCTGGACTCCTCGAGGATGTTGCGCACGGCTCCGGGCACCGGCTGGCCCGTGACGTGGTTGATGACGTGGTGCTGGGGCGCGTCCGGCGCCAGGCACTGGAACGCGGCGCCATGCTGGTCCAGGGCCAGCAGGGTGAGCACCGCCTCACGCACTTCCGCGCCGTCCAGGTGGCCGCAGCCGGCCAGCAGCACCGCGACCTTGGGTGTCTTCGCCATGGGAGCCTCCTCAGAATGTCGCCCCATTATGGCTCCGCCGGGAAGCCGGTGCCGGATCTCGTCTACCCTGGTCCCATGCGCCTCTCCTCCCGCCTTCCGCAGGGCCTTGAGCCCAATGCCCTGTCCGCGGCCCTGGCCCGGCGGCGGGGGGCGGGACAAATGGTGCTGGACCTCACGGTATCGAACCCCACCCGCTGCGGCTTTACCTATCCCGAGGCCTCCATTCGTGCGGCCCTGGCCCAGCCCGCAGTGCTGGCCTACGACCCGGACCCCCTCGGCACCCGCTCCGCCCGGGAGGCCGTGGCGGCGCACCACGGCCACGGGCTGAGGGCGGAGAACCTGCTGCTCACGGCCTCCACCAGCGAGGGCTACGGCCTGCTCTTCAAGCTGCTGGGCGATCCCGGGGACGAGGTGCTGGTGCCCAGCCCCGCCTACCCGCTGTTCCACTGGCTGGCCCGGCTCGAGGGCCTGGTGGCCCGGTCGGTGCCGTCCTACTTCCACGAGCGCTGGCACCTGGACCTGGGGGCCCTGGAGGCGGCGGCCGGTTCGCGGACCCGGGCCGTGGTGGTGGTGAACCCCAACAACCCCACGGGCCACTTTCTCTCCCGGACCGAGTGGGACGGGCTGACGGCCCTCTGCGCCCGCCGGGATCTGGCCCTGCTGGTGGACGAGGTCTTCGCGGACTACGCCCTGGAGCCCCCGGAGGACCGCCTGGCCACGGCCCTGGCCGATGCGGCGCCGCCTTGCCCGGTCTTCCTGCTGTCGGGCCTCAGCAAGGTGGCCGCCCTGCCCCAGCTGAAGCTGGGCTGGATCGCCGTGCGCGGGCCCGGCGCCGCGGAGCACCTGGAGGCCCTGGCCTTCCTGGCGGACCAGTACCTGTCCGTGTCGGCCCCGGTACAGGCCGCCGCGGGCACCCTGCTGGCCCTGGCGCCGGCGCTGCGGGCGCAGGTGCAGGCCCGGCTCCGGACCAACCTCGCCACCCTGGACGCGGCCCTGGCCGACCATCCCCACCTGGGCCGCCTGCCCGTGGAGGGGGGCTGGTCCGTGCTGCTGCGCCGCCCCGCGGTCGATGCGGACGAGGCCTGCGCCCTGCGGCTGCTGGAGGCGACGGGCACCCTGGTGCACCCCGGCTCCTTCTTCGACCTGCCGGGGGACGGCCACCTGGTGCTGAGCCTGCTGACGGCGGAGGCTGATTTCCGCGCCGGACTCCAGGCCTGTCTTCCGCTGCTGTAGCAATCGAAAGATACAGCAATCCGTGGCTGAACCAGAAAGAGCTGAACAGAACTGATCACCACGACGATCCCATGCCGGGCGTCTCGGCACCTGGGTTGGGATGAAAAGATAACGAACCGGTGAGGAACAGTGAGGAACTGTGAATCTGCCACGCGCGAGGATTCTTTCTCACCGGCCCTCACTGTTCCTCACCGGTTTCCTTTGATTTGATCCTTGAAGGTCCAAATGGGCGGGGCCATGCCGCAAAGTAGATGCTCTGGCTCAGAGCGCCAACAACCTCCGCGACCTGGGGTGGCCTGACCCGCCGTCAAAACCTTGGACAGGCCCCCGGGGTTCCGTATCATCGGCACAGTCCCATGACCACCCTCGCCTCCTGTCCCAGCTGCGGTGCCGCCCTGAACTTCCGGCCGGGCACCATGGTCACGGTCTGCCCCTACTGCAAGGCCCTGGCGGCGCGGCGGGACCGCGATCCCGAGCTGCTCGGCAAGGTCGCGGACCTGGTGGACACGGGCTCGCCCCTGGGCCTCGGGGCCACGGGCACCCACGCGGGCCGCGCCTTCACCCTGGCGGGCCGGGTGCAGCTCAAGCATCCCCTGGGCGGCGTCTGGGACGAGTGGTACCTGGCCCTCGACGACGGCCGCTGGGGCTGGCTGGCCGAGGCCCAGGGCCGCTTCTACCTGACCTTCACCCAGCAGCCCCACGGCGCCCTGCCCCAGGCAGATTCACTGCAGCCGGGCGGCCCGGCGGACCTGGGGCCCGACGGCCTCTGGACCGTGGGCGAGGTCAGCCAGGCCACCTTCCACAGCGCCGAGGGCGAGATCCCCTGGGCCGTGGATCCAGGCGCCACCTACCGCTACGCGGACCTCTCGGGCCGCAACGGCGCCTTCGCCACCCTGGACTACAGCGAGGAGCCGCCCCTGTTCTTCCTGGGCCGCGAGACGCCTCTGACAGACCTGGGCATCCAAGGCGGTCACCGCAAGCCCGCGAAGGTGGGCGTCCAGAGCCTCGGCTGCCCCCACTGCGGCGGGGCCCTGGCCTTGCACGCCCCGGACCAGACCCAGCGCGTGGGCTGCCCCAGCTGCGGCAGCCTGCTCTCCGCGGCGGACGGCAAGCTGACCTTCCTGAAGAGCCTCAAGCAGCCCCAGCCGGATGTGGTGATCCCCCTGGGCGCCGAGGGCACCCTGCAGGGCGAGCGCGTGACCTGCATCGGCCAGCTGCGTCGCAGCTGCACCCTCGACGACATCGACTACCCCTGGAACGAGTACCTGCTGCTGGACAGCCAGCACGGCTTCCGCTGGCTGGTGCAGAGCGACGGGCACTGGAGCCTGGCCACCGCCGTGGCGCCGGGCGAGGTGCCTGCGGTGCGGGACGGCCAGAAGAACCTCAGCGCCCTGGGTGCGAGCTGGCGGCGCTTCCAGGACGTGACAGCCGTGGTCGAAGGTGTCTGGGGCGAGTTCTACTGGGCCGTGGAGCAGGGCGAGCGGGTGGAGGTGGCCGAGTTCGTGGCCCCGCCCCGCAGCCTCAGCTGCGAGCGGCAGGCGCACAAGGGCGGGGGCGGCGAGGTGAACTGGAGCCTGTCCACCTACCTGGAGCCCGAGACCGTCTGGAGCGCCTTCAAGCTCGAGGGCGCCCCCTCCGCGCCCCAGGGCATCGCCTCCTTCCAGCCCAACCCTCACAAGGCGACCCTGGCGCAGGGCGCGCTCTGGCTGGTGGGCGCCCTGGGGCTGCTGCTGGTGCTGGTGATCGTGGAGTCCATGACCCACCGCGGCACGGAGCTGTACCGCCAGCGGGTGGACCTCTTCGAGCTGGCGCGGATCGGCACCGGCGCGGCGGCGACGCCCGACCAGCGCATCCCCGCCAAGCGGCCGACCCCGACTCCCGGCGCCGCGCCCGCCGCCGAGCCGCAGGAGCCCGTCTTCTTCTCGGGCCCCATCGAGATCAAGGACGGCTTCCAGAACCTGGCCCTCACCGTGGAAGCCCCGGTGAACAACGCCTGGATCGCCCTGGAGGGCGCCCTGGTGAGCGAGACCACGGGCGTGGCCGAGCTGTTCCTGGTGGAGTCCAGCTTCTACCACGGCGTGGACGGCGGCGAGGCCTGGGCCGAGGGCGCCCAGGCGGAGACCGTCTACCTGAGCGCCGTGCCCGCGGGCACCTACGTGCTGCGCCTTGCCCCCAGCTGGGACAGCCGGGTGCCGCCCGTCCGCAGCATCGACGTGCGGCTGCGCCAGGGGGTGCTGCGCTGGCTCTATCCGGGTCTCGCCCTGCTGGCCATCCTGATCGTGCCGCTGCTGCTGGTGCTCCGCATGGCGGCCTTCGAGAGCTGGCGCTGGCAGGAGAGCATGTACTCATCCAAGACCGGAGGCGGCTGATGCGGATCCTCTACCTGCTCTTCCTGGGCGCCGGCTTCAGCCTGGCGGTGGCCAACGGCTTCTTCGGCCGGGAGTTCTTCGGCAACCGCCGCCGCGCCGACCTGCCGCCCAGCGTGCGCCAGACGCCCGGCGCCTACCGCACCTTCCTGCACAACAACGGCTTCCACGGAGGTAAGTGATGTTCACGAACCAGCTGCTGCACCAGCTCCTCGTCGCCGCCGTCTTCTCCATCCTGGGCCTCGTGATCCTCGGCGCCGTTTGGCTGGTGCTCATCAAGGTCCTGCCCTTCTCGCTGCGCAAGGAGATGGAGGACGACCAGAACACCGCCCTGGGCATTGTCCTCGGCAGCATCGTCCTGGGCATCTCCATCATCATCGCCGCCGCGATCCATGGATGAGGGCACCCAGCCAGAGCTGAGAGCCCCGCTGCTGTTCCTCAGCGTGCTGCTCATCTCCAGCTGCGGACTGATCTACGAGCTGGTGGCGGGGACGCTGTCGAGCTACCTGCTGGGGGACTCGGTCACGCAGTTCTCCACGGTGATCGGGGTCTACCTCAGCGCCATGGGGTTGGGTTCGTACCTGTCGAAGTTCCTGCAGCGCGGGCTGGCCCGGCGCTTCGTGGACCTGGAGCTGGCCGTGGCCCTGGTGGGCGGCTTCTCGGCGCCGATCCTGTTCCAGGCCTTCGCCCACACCCACGCCTTCCGGGTGGTGCTCTACGGGGTGGTGGCCTCGGTGGGCACCCTGGTGGGCCTGGAGATCCCCATCCTCATGCGGATCCTCAAGGACCAGATCCGCTTCAAGGATCTCGTGGCGGGCGTCCTCACCCTGGACTACATCGGCGCGCTGTTCGCGTCCCTGCTGTTTCCCCTGCTGTTCATGCCCAAGCTGGGCCTGGTGCGGACCAGCCTGCTCTTCGGCCTCCTGAACGCCGCCGTCGGGCTGTGGTCCACGCACCTGCTGGTTTCGCAGCTGGGACCCACGCGGATGATCCGCCTGCGCTGCCTGGCGGTGCTGGCGATCCTGGCCGTGGGGCTGGCCTTCGCTGGGAAGTTCACCCTGGCGGTGGAGGAGGAGATCTTCGCGGACGAGATCGTCTACGCCCGGGACAGTGAGTACCAGCGCATCGTGCTCACCCGGGGCCGGGGCAGCTTCCAGCTCTTCCTGAATGGCAACCTGCAGTTCTCCTCGGCGGATGAGTACCGCTACCACGAGGCCCTGGTGCACCCGGCCTTCGGCGTGAAGCCGGACGCGCAGCGGGTGCTGATCTGCGGCGGCGGTGACGGCCTGGCTGTCCGCGAGGTACTGAAGCACCCGTCGGTGCGCGAGGTTGTCCTGGTGGACCTCGACCCGGCCATGACGGACATGGCGCGGCGCCAGCCCATGGTGCGCGCGCTCAACGTAGCCGCCCTGGACGACCCCCGGGTACGGGTGGTGAACGCGGACGCCATGGTCTGGCTCCAGGAGACCGCCGTGGCCCCCTTCGATCTGGCCCTGGTGGACTTCCCGGATCCCAACACCTACGCCCTGGGCAAGCTCTACACCGCGCGCTTCTACCGCCTGCTGCAGCGGCGCCTCACCGCAGACGCGGTCATCTCAGTGCAGAGCACCTCGCCCCTCATGGCCCGGGAGTCCTTCTGGTGCATCACCGCCACCATGGAGTCCGCGGGCCTCAAGGTGCGGCCCTACCATCTGGCGGTGCCCTCCTTCGGCGTGTGGGGCTTCGCGCTGGCCTCGAAGCGCGACTTCGCCGTCCCCACCCGCGTGCTGCCGGGCCTGCGCCACTTGTCCGACGAGGCCACCGCCGCCATGTTCGCCTTCCCCAAGGACATGGACCGGGTGCCGGTGGAGGTGAACCGCCTGGACAACCAGGTGCTCGTGCACCTCTACGCCCGGGAGTGGAGACGCTGGTCGTGAAGCGCCGGGACTTCCTGGCGGCGACGGCGGCCGCGGCCCTGCCCCTGGCCTGCCGACCGAGGTCCGCCTTCCCCTTCGGCGGCGAGCTGGTGGGCCCCAACCTGGCCCTGGGCCACTGGCTGAAGGGGGGCGCCTTCCCGGAGCCCGAGCGCTTCGAGCCCATCTCCACGCTCATCGTGGGCGGCGGCGTGGCGGGCCTCAGCGCGGCCTGGCGCCTGGCGGGCGGCGGCCTGGACGACTTCGCGGTGCTGGAGCTGGAGACCGAACCCGGCGGCACCTCCCGCTCGGGCCAGAACCACGTCAGCCCCTTCCCCTGGGCGGCCCACTACCTGCCGGTGCCGGACCGCGGCAACCACGCGGTGCTGCGGCTGCTGAAGGAGTGCGGCGTGCTCGATGGCTTCGATGCCAAGGGCGACCCGGTCTTCGCCGAGGAGGCCACGGTGCGCGCCCCGGAGGAGCGTGTCTTCGCCCACGGCCAGTGGTGGGAGGGCCTCTACCTGCGCGCCGGGGCCAGCCCCGAGGACGAGCGGCAGTACCACGCCTTCTTCCGCGAAGTGGACCGCTGGGCGGCCTTCCGCGACCGCCGGGGCCACCCTGCCTTCAGCATCCCGCGCTCCCGCTGCTCGGACGCGCCCGAGGCCCGGGCCCTGGATCAGCTCACCTTCGCCGCCTGGCTGGACCAGCGTGGGCTTCAGTCGCCGCGCCTGCGCTGGCTGCTGGACTACGCCTGCCGGGACGACTACGGCTCCCGCCTGGAGACCACCAGCGCCTGGGCCGGGCTCTTCTACTTCGCCGCCCGCAAGCAGGGCCCCGGGGAGGACTCCCGGCCCCTGCTGACCTGGCCTCAGGGCAACGGCTTCCTGGTGGACCACCTGCGCCGGGCCAGCGGGGACCGCCTGCGCTGCGGCGTGGCCGCCACGGCGATCCGGCCGGACCGGGACGGCGTCCTGGTCACCGCCTGGGACGCGGTGAACCAGCGCCGCCTGGGCTGGCGGGCCCGCCGGGTGATCTTCGCGGGACCGCAGCACGTGGCCCGGCACGTGGTGGAAGGCCTGGCCCGCCCCGCCGCGGCCCGCCTCCGCAATGCCCCCTGGCTCGTGGCCAACCTCACGCTGCGCGGCCGGCCCAAGGAACCCACCTTCCCCCTGGCCTGGGACAACGTGCTGCGCGACAGCGAGGCCTTGGGCTACGTGGCCGCCACCCACCAGAGCCTGCGCGACTACGGCCCCACGGTGCTGACCTGGTACCGGCCCTTCGCCGGCGCCGACTGCGATGGCGAGCGCGCCCGGCTGCGGGCCCTGGACTGGCCGGCCTGCGCCCGCATGGTCCTGGACGACCTGCGGCCGGCCCACCCGGACCTCGCGGAGCTGGTCACGCGCCTGGATGTCATGCGCTGGGGCCACGCCATGGTCCGTCCGACCCCGGGCCTGCTTTGGGATCCGGAGTTCCTCGCCCTGGCCCGGCCCTTCGGCGCTGTGCACTTCGCCCACACGGAGCTGAGCGGCCTCGCCCTGTTCGAAGAGGCCCAGGACCACGGGGTCCGGGCGGCGGAGGAAGTGCTCACGGCCCTGGGCCGGCCAGGCGGAAGCTGGCGCTGAGCTCCTCCCGATTCCGGGGCAGATGCCTGTTGTGATGTCCAGCACATGCTGGTCCGGACACACCTCGATGGCGACAGGTGTAGGCATCTTTTTTTTCTCGGAAACCCCTTGCAGATTAATTACCTGGAACCTCCTCGCGTCAGGCATGACGATCATTGAATCAATTATGAATTCATTGGAATATTTGATTTTATCTTGACCAATCGGGGCCGCTGTCGTGGCATGGAGCACATCAACTCACCCCCCAGTCTCGATTGCGTCCCCCCAGGAGCCTTGCCTCGTGTCCACCCCCTCCAGCCAGCCCGGCGTCCCCCCCCCAGGCGCAGGTCTGGAGGCGCGGGTGGCCTCGCTGGAGTCGGCCCTCGCCGCGGTGCTCGAGCGGGTCGCCATGCTGGAAGCAGGCGCCCCGGTGGCCCTGCCCCAGGCCAGCCCGGTGGAAACGCCTGCGGTCCTCGTGGAGCCGCCCCCAGCCCTGCCCAGCGGGGTGCAGATCATGGGCCTCATCGGCAAGGTCTGTCTCATCCTCGGCGGCGGGTTCTTCATCCGGACCCTGGCCGAGGCCGGTCGCCTCCCCAACGCCATGAGCGTGGCCCTGGGCCTGACCTACGCCCTGGCCTGGGCGCTCATCGCCCTGCGCGATAAGCAGGCCATGGTGGCCACCTTCGACGCCCTGGCCTCCATCCTCATCGCCTATCCCCTCCTGGTGGAATCCACCGTGCGGTTCAAGTGGCTGGCCCCGGAAGTCGCGGCCCCCCTGCTGCTCGCGGTCACCGTCATGCACACTGTCGTCGCCTGGCGCCGGGACCTCCAGCCCATGGTCTGGATTGCCACCCTGGGCGCCCTCGGCTCGGCCCTGGTCATGATGGCCGCCACCCACGCCCTGGAGCCCTTCCTGGCGGTGCTGCTGATCCTCGGCCTGGGCTCGCTCTGGCTCACCTATGACCGCCGCTGGCAGGGCCTCCGCTGGCCCACGGCCCTGGCCGCCAACCTCGGCGCCCTGGTGCTGGCCTACCTGGCGGGCTGGACCGGCGGCCCGCCCGAGGGCTACCTGCACCTCAGCGCCACCCGCGCCATGGGCTTCACCCTGGCGCTGGCGGCGGGCTACCTCGGCAGCTTCGCCTGGCGCTTGCTGAAGCAGCGCCGGGCGGTTGGCGCCTTCGAGCGGGCGCAGACCTGCCTGGCCTTGGTGGTGGGCTTCGGCGGCGCCCTGCGCCTCGCCCTGACCTCCGGGTCC
The DNA here is from genome assembly GCA_903863195.1 of uncultured Holophagaceae bacterium. GTDB lineage: Bacteria > Acidobacteriota > Holophagae > Holophagales > Holophagaceae > Geothrix. Next base: position 19,640 of record CAIPAY010000020.1, on the reverse strand, counting down.
GGAGGAAGCATCCTGGGGATCGGTGCGCTTCTGGCCGGCGCGGCCTGCTACGCCGCCGCAGCGCCCTTCGCCAGGGACGAAGAAGCGACCCGCGCCAACTTCACCTACTTCTCGCTCCTGGCCACCTTCCTGCTGCTGCTGGGCGGGGCCATGGTCGCACCCCTGCCCTGGTTCGCCGTGCTGGCCGGGATGCTGGGCCTCGGCGCCCTGGTCGGGACCGTCCGGACGCAGCGTCCCATCCTGCTGCTGCAGAGCGCGGTCTACCTCGCGGTGGCCTGCGGCGGCTCGGGCCTGTTCCGGTGGAGCTTCCAGGCCTTCCTGGGCCCGGCCGGCACCGGGTCTGCCCCCGCGCCGACGGCGGGTTGCGCCCTGGCGCTCCTGGCCGGCGCCGTCGGCTACGCCCTCACCCGACCCCCGGCGCCGGAAGCCGGACCGAAGCTCCAGCCCTTCACCCTCGTGGCCGGCGGCCTGACGGTCCTGAGCCTGGGCGCCCTGGCGGTCTGGGCCATCGGCCCCGCCCAGGCCTCAGGACCGGCGGAGCTGGCCCGTCTGGCTGTGGGCCGCACGGCCGTGCTCACGGCCCTGACCATCGGCCTGGCCTGGTCCGCCCGCCGGATTCCCACCCTGGATCTGCGTTGGCTGGTGTATCCCTTCCTCGCATTGGCTACCATTAAGTTCCTTTTCGAAGACATGGCGGTGGGCCACCCGCTCACCCTGTTCCTGGCCTTCATGTTCCTAGGCACCACGTTCATCCTTGCTCCCCGTCTCCTGAAGGTGACTCCATGACACGACTCCTGCGCCTGAGCATCCTCCCCGGCCTGGCCGCCTGTCTCCTGGCCCTGGCGGGGTCGGCGGTCTCCGCCGAGGAGCACAAGAAGCACGCCGCCGCCGCGGTGGAGGCCCCCAAGGACCTGGTGCAGGTGCCCAAGCCGCCCTTCAGCGAGGGGATCTTCCCCTGCAGCCAGTGCCACGACCCCAAGGCCATGGCGCCGAACACGACCCGGCGCGTGCTGAAGGACATGCACACCGACATCTCCCTCCACCACGGCCCCGACTCCCGCTGGTGCCTGGACTGTCACGATGCCTACAACCGGGACAACCTCCACCTCGCCAACGGCAGACTGGTGTCCTTCAACACCTCCTACCAGCTGTGCGGCCAGTGCCACGGCGACAAGCTGCGCGACTGGCGTGTGGGTGTCCACGGCAAGCGCACAGGCAGCTGGAACGGCGCGAAGCAGTACCTGCTCTGCGTGCACTGCCACAACCCGCACTCGCCCCACTTCAAGTCGCTGAAACCCATGCCTCCGCCGGCCCGGCCCGAGGCGATCCAGATCAAGAACGGAGGTGCCAAATGATGGACCAGGACGCTTGCCGGCCCACCCCTGGCGCTCCTTGCCCCTCCGGCGAGAACAACGGCCGCCGGGAATTCCTCGGCGCCGCGGTGGCCGCCGTGGCCACGGCCCTGACCGGCTGCGGCAAGCTCAGCAAGGAGGAGTTCCTCCAGCACAACTTCCGCGAGCTCTCGAAGGAGGAGGTCCTCACGGTCATCGAGCGCCTCGAGAAGGAATACAAAGAGAAGTTCGGCAAGGACGTCAAGGTCGCGAACACGCCCGCCTTGCCCGGCGTGATGTTCGGCTACGCCCTGGACCTGAGCCGCTGCATCGGCTGCCGGCGCTGTGTCCACGCCTGCGTCAAGGAGAACAACCAGTCCCGGGATCCCGAGATCCAGTGGATCCGTGTGCTGGAGATGGAAAAGGAGGAGGGCGTCGACCTCCAGCATGCCGAGCAGTACTACAACCCCGCCGAGGTCCCCCGCGAGGGCCACTTCTACATGCCCGTCCAGTGCCAGCAGTGCAAGAAGCCGCCCTGCGTCAAGGTGTGCCCCGTGGGCGCCACCTGGAAGGAGAAGGACGGCATCGTGGTGGTGGACTACAACTGGTGCATCGGCTGCCGCTACTGCATGGCCGCCTGCCCCTACGGCGCGCGCCACTTCAACTGGGGCGAGCCGAACCTGCCCAGCAAGGACGTCAACACCGATACCCACTACCTGGGCAACCGCCCCCGCGCCAAGGGCGTGGTGGAGAAGTGCACCTTCTGCGTCCAGCGCACCCGCAAGGGCCTCTACACCGCCTGTGTCGAGGTCTGCCCCACCGGCTCCCGGAAGTTCGGCAACCTGCTCGACAAGGAGAGCGAGATCCGCTACGTCCTCGAGAACAAGCGCGTCTTCAAGTTCAAGGAAGACCTGAACACTCAACCCAACTTCTTCTACTTCTACGGGGTGTGAGCCAATGACCACGCTGAGGAATTTCTCACGGTTCATCACCGACACGCTCCGGATGGTCACCACCGGCGGCCCCGTCTACTACCTGTGGGTCGGCTTCCTGCTCCTGCTGATCGCCTTCGGCGCCAACGCCTACATCGGCCAGCTCCACAACGGCCTCCTCGTCACGAACATGCGGGACCAGGTCTCGTGGGGCTTCTACATCGGCAATTTCACCTTCCTGGTGGGCGTGGCCGCCGCGGCCATCATGCTGGTGATCCCCGCCTACATCTATGACTGGGAGCCCATCAAGGAGATCACCATCCTGGGCGAGATGCTGGCCATCAGCGCCCTGGTCATGTGCCTGGGCTTCGTCATGGTGGACATCGGCCGGCCCGATCGCTTCTGGCACATCATGCCCCTGGTGGGTCGCCTCAACTGGCCCCAGTCCATGCTCGCCTGGGACGTGCTGGTGCTGAACGCCTACCTGGTCCTGAACTACTTCGTGGTGACCTACCTTCTTTACTGCGCCTACACCGAGCGCCACTACGTCAAGAAGCTGGTCACTCCCCTGGTGCTGCTGTCCATCCCCATGGCCGTGAGCATCCACACCTGCACCGCCTACCTCTACAACGGCCTGGCCTCCCGTCCCTTCTGGAACTCGGCCATCCTGGCCCCGCGCTTCCTGGCCTCGGCCTTCTGCTCAGGTCCCGCCATCCTGCTGATCCTGCTCCAGATCCTGCGGAAGACCACGAAGCTCTCAATCAAGGACGAGGCCATCTTCAAGATCGCGGAACTCATGGCCTACACCATGGGCTTCAACCTCTTCCTGACCGCCGCCGAGTCCTTCAAGGAACTCTACTCCGGCACCGAGCACATGGTCTATTTCCAATACCTGCTGTTCGGCCTCAAGGGCCACAACACCCTGGTGCCCTACGCCTGGGCGTCGATCATCTTCGGCGCGATCGCCTTCATCCTCTTCCTGGTGCCCAAGACCCGCACCAACTGGGTGACCCTGAACATCGGCTGCGTGCTCATCTACGCCAGCGTCTACATCGAGAAGGGCATGGGCCTCATCATCCCCGGCCTGACCCCCGACGCCCTGGGCGAGATCTACGTCTACACGCCCTCCGTCACCGAGATCTCCGTGGCCGCGGGCATCTTCGCCCTGGGTTTCCTGGTCTTCACCCTCATGCTGAAGGCCGCCGTGCCCATGATGCTCGGCGAGTTCACCATCAGCCGCGGCAAGAAGGGCGCTCAGCCTGCCAAGTCCGAAGGGCACGCCTAAGCAGCTTTTCACCGAAGAGAAACCCACTAGGAGGCTCCTGGTGGGTTTCTCTTTTTCGGAATCTAGGGGACGGCTCCGCCGACCCCTACAGCCCCGTGAACCCAGGCAGGGGTTCGTTGGGGTGGGCGGCGAGGATCTCCCGGAACCGGTCCAGGTTGGCCAGGAAGAGGGCCACCAGGTCGGGATCGAAGTGGACGCCGGCCCCCTCCCGGATCACCTGGATCACCTGGTGTTCCGGCCAGGGCTCCTTGTAGTGCCTCCGGTTGCTGACTGCGTCATAGACGTCCAGCAGCGATGTGATCCGGGCCTCGATGGGGATCTCCGTCCCGCGGAGCGCGAAGGGATAGCCGCTGCCGTCCCACTTCTCGTGGTGTCCCAGGGCGATGCGGGCGCCCATCTGGATGAAGGGGACCGTGGAGCCCTTGAGGATGGTCGCGCCCATGGTGGTGTGCATCTTCATGGTGATCCACTCCTCCGGCGTGAGGGCCGCGGGCTTCTGGAGGATGGCGTCGGGCACGCCGATCTTGCCGATATCATGCATGGGGGCGGCGGACTCGATAGTCTCCACCGCCAGCTCGCCCCAGCCCAGCAGGCGCGCCAGCTCGGCCGCGTAGAGGCCGATGCGCCGAACGTGCATTCCCGTCTCGTTGTCGCGGTGCTCGCTCGCGGAGATGAGCCGGAGGGCGATCTCCTCACGCGACTGGCGGATCTCCAGGGTCTGTTCCCGCACCTTCTGCGCCAGCTGGGCCTCCCGGTCCCGGAAGGCGATCTCCAGCATCCGCCGCCGGAGGGCACTGTTCACCTGGACCAGGATCTCGCGAGGCTGGAAGGGCTTCAGCACGTAGCCGAAGGCGCCCTGGTGGAGGCACTCCATGGCGGTCTCCGTGTCCTCCAGGGAGCTGACCATCACCACCGAGATGTCAGGGATCCGGTCCTGGATGGCCCGCACCAGGTCCAGCCCCGAGGCGCCGGGCATCTGGATGTCGCAGAGCACCAGGTCGATGCCGTCCGCGGCCAGCACAGCCAGGGCCCCCGGGACGTCCTCCGCCTCGAGGCAGCGGTAGCCCGCCTTGGTGAGGATGCGCTGCAGGGCGAGGCGGACGATGGGCAGGTCATCGACGATGAGCACGCTGGCATGCTTCGGCCCTACCCAGCCCTCTCCTGCCATGGTCTCCCCGTTCCAGTGACTCAACGGCTCCTGTCCCGGTTGACTGTAGTTCAATCTGATTCACCAAACGGAAAAAACATTCATTGCAACCCGATAAAGCATCTATGGGTACCCGCCTAGGGGCAGGTCCACCTAGCGGGCCCACTCCAGCGAGTCGCGCTTGGCCGAGTAGTGCGCCCCCAAGTTCAGGGCGATGGCCCGGTCGCAGAGCTCCAGGGCTCCATGGAAGTCGCCCAGCTCACTGTGGGCCTGGATGCCCCGCTCGAAGCAGGTCAGGCCCTCCAGCAGCCGCCGATACTCGTGGGGGAAGGCTGCTTCCAGCTCCGGCAGACGCTCGAGGGCTAGGCCGCAGGCCTCGACGGCCTCTTCCCAGCGGCCGAGCTGGCCGAGGGCCTCCGCGGCCAGATCCTGGGCGACAGCCTTGACCGCGTTGGGCAGGCTGCCCTGGCCCTCCAAGGTCCGGCGCAAATACTTCAGGGCGGACTCGGGTCCACTGAAGGCCGCCTCGCGGTGTCCGGCCTGCAGGTCCTCCAGGACATCCTTCACGGACTTGCGGTTGGGCTCGATGCGCTTGGCCATTACTCGTACTCGATCGTCGCCGGCGGCTTCGAGGTGATGTCGAAGAGCACGCGGTTGATGCCCTTCACCTCGTTGACGATGCGCTGGGCGATCTTCTCCAGCAGCTCGTGGGGCAGCCGGGCCCAGTCCGCGGTCATGAAGTCCTCGCTGGTCACGGCCCGCAGGGCGCAGATGGCCTCGTAGGTGCGCTCATCGCCCATGATGCCCACGGTCTGCACCGGCAGCAGGACCGCGAAGGCCTGGCTGGTGCGGGCATACCAGCCGCTCTCGCGCAGCTCCTGGAGGAAGATCGCATCCGCGTTCTGGAGGATGGTGACCCGCTCCCGCGTGATGGTGCCCGGCAGACGCACCGCCAGCCCGGGGCCCGGGAAGGGGTGCCGCTGGTTCATCTCCTGGGGCAGGCCCAGGGCCAGACCCGTGGCGCGCACCTCGTCCTTGAAGAGCTCCCGCAGGGGCTCTACCAGCTGCATGCGCATGCGCTCGGGCAGGCCGCCGACGTTGTGGTGGGACTTCACCAGGATGGCCCCGCCGATGCCGCTGCTCTCGATGACATCCGGGTAGGTGGTGCCCTGGCCCAGGAAGTCCGCCTGCACCTTGCCCGCCTCGCGCTCGAAGACCTCGATGAACTTGCCGCCGATGATCTTCCGCTTCTGCTCGGGGTCGGTGATGCCTTCCAGGGCGCCGAGGAACTCGTCAGCGGCGTCCACCCAGATCACCTTCAGCTCGAAGGGTGCGAAGTAGGCCTGCACCTGCTTCATCTCGTCCTTGCGCATGAGCCCGTGGTCCACGAAGACGCAGGTGAGCTGCTTGCCGATGGCCTTGTGCAGCAGCAGGGCCGCCACGCTGGAGTCCACGCCGCCGCTGAGGCCCAGCACCACGGTGCCAGTGCCCACCTGCTGCCGGATGACCCGGACCTTCTCCTCGATGAAGTTGCCCGCGTTCCAGTCAAGGCTCATGCCGCAGGACCGGAGGAAGTTCAGCAGCAGGGGCGTGCCCTGGGCGCTGTGGGTGACCTCGGGGTGGAACTGGATGCCGTAGATCCGCCGGGCCGCATCCTCCATGGCCGCCACGGGCACACTGGGCGTGCTGGCCGTCACGGTGAAGCCCGGGGGCGCCACCTCCACGTGGTCGCCGTGGCTCATCCAGACCTGCTGGGTGTGGGGCAGCCCCTCCAGGATCACCGACTGCTCGGGGAAGGCCTGGATCTCCGCCTTGCCGTACTCACGGCTGGTGGCCCGGTGCAGCTGCCCGCCCAGGTTGCGGGCGATGATCTGCTGGCCGTAGCAGATGCCCAGCACGGGCACGCCCAGCTCGAGGATGGCCATGTCCAGCTCCGGCGCGCCGGGCTCCAGGACCGAGTTCGGGCCGCCCGACAGGATCACGCCCCGGAGATCCGGACCCGCGATCTCCGCCGCCGTGGTGCCGCTGCTGTGGACGAGGCCGAAGGCCCCCAGCTCCCGCAGCCGCCGGGTGATCAGCCGCGTGTACTGGCTGCCGTAGTCGATGATCGCGATCCGTTCGTGGTGCATGGGGGCCCCGCTTTCCTTTTTAACCACGAAGACCACGAAGACCACGAAGAAAAATCAAGAAGCCCCTTCCTTGTCTTCGTGGTCTTCGTGAAATCCGTTCACTGCCAAAGACTGAAATCCGCCACCCGCAGGAAGGCCTGGCGGAGACGGTGGAGGAGGCTGAGGCGGGCGGCGCGGAGGGCCGGGTCCTCGCACTTCACCATGACCGCGCCGAAGAAAGCCTCCAGAGGCTGAGCGAGGTCCGCCAGCACGCCCAGCAGAGCCTTCTGGTCGGAGGTCCCCTCCAGCCGCCCAAGCTGCGTAGCCAGTTCCTTCTCCTCGCCCTGCACCAGCAGGGCGCCGTCGAAATTCCCCTCGGGAATTTCGTCCTTCAAGATGTTCCCAATCCGCTTGGCACTCTGCGCCAGGGAGGCGAACCGGGCATCCTCGGCGAAGCCAGACAGGGCCTCGCAGCGGGCCTTCAGGTCCGCCAGTTCCTCCCAGCCCGCGGCCAGGGCCGAGCGCCGCACGGAGCCCGCATAGCCCGCCAGCTCCAGCTGATAGGCGACGCGATCCTTGAAGAAGGCGAGCAGGGCCTCGGTGGTCTCGGCGGCGGGCTTCGTGGCCTTGGGGCCGACGATGCCGAGCACCACGGCAATGAGGTCGGCGGGGGTGAAGGCCCAGCCGCGCTCCCAGAGGATGCGCACGACGCCCTGCCCCGCGCGGCGCAGGGCCAGGGGATCCTTGGAGCCGCTGGGGATGATCCCCACGGCGAAGCAGCCGCCCAGGGTGTCCAGCTTGTCCGCCAGGGACAGCAGGCAGCCCAGGGGCGTGCCCGGCAGAGCGTCGTCGGCGCCGGCGGGGCGGTAGTGCTCCTTGACCGCCTTCCAGACCTCCTCGTGGGCACCTTCATGGCGGAGGTATTCGCCGCCCATGATGCCCTGCAGCTCCGGGAACTCGCCGACCATGAGGGTCCGCAGGTCGCACTTGGCCATGCGGGCAGCCTCGAGGGCGCGCTCGATGTGCTCATCGTCCTGCGACAGCCGGGTGGCCAGCGCCTTCATGATGGCCACCACCCGCCCCGTCTTGTCGTAGTAGCTCCCCAGATCCCGCTGGAACGTGAGCGCCTGCAGCTTCTCCATCCGGACCGAGAGCGCCAGCTTCCGGTCCTCGGCAAAGAAGAAGCGAGCATCGTAGAGCCGGGCCTTCAGCACCCACTCATTGCCGGCCTTCACGAAGCCAGCGGGGTCGTCGGTGCGGTTGGCGGCGGTGAGGAAGAAGGGCAACAGGTCGGTGCCGTCCGGCTGCTCGATGCAGAAGCTCTTCTGGTGCTCGCGGAGGCTGGTGACCAGCACCTCCTTGGGCAGCTCCAGGAAGGCCGGGGGGAACTCGCCGCACACGATCTTCGGGAACTCCACGATCTCCGCCAGGGTGTCCAGCAGCTCCGCGTCGGCGACCACACGGCCGCCCACGCTGGCGGCCAGAGTGTCCAGCTGCTCGGCGATGCGGGCCCGGCGCACGTCCACGCTGACGACCACGCCGGCCGCCTCCAGGGCGGCCTCGTAGGCAGAAGGCTCCGACACCACCACCGGCTCAGGCTGGGCGCGGTGGAAGAGGCGGTGGCCCCAGGTGGTGTTCCCGGCGGTGACGCCATCCACGGTGATGGGCACCACCTGGTCCCCCAGGAGGCAGAGGAGGCTGCGGATGGGCCGCACGAACTCGAAGTCCGAGTTGCCCCAGCGCATGGCCTTGGGCACGTGCAGCCCGGCGATGAGACCTGGCAGGGCCTCCTGCAGCAGGTCCACAGTGGGCCGTCCCAGCTTGGTGACGGTCACCACGGCGCAGGGTTCCTTCTTGCCGGCGGGCTGCTCGAAGCGCACAGCGGTGAAGGGCACGCCCCACTTCTCGGCGAACTTCTGGCCCTGGATGGTGGGCTGCCCGGCCGCGTCCACGCACATGCGCTGCGGCGGCCCCACCTGGGTCTCGGTCTGGTCCGCCTGGGCCACGGGCAGGCCGGCGGCGCGCCAGGCCAGCTTGCGCGGGGAGTAGAACACCTCCAGCCCCGTGAGCTCGAGGCCCTGGCCGCCCGCCCAGGTGGTCAGGGCGCCGCTCAGGTCCGCCGTCAGCGGCCGCAGGAAGCGGGCGGGGATCTCCTCGCAGTGCAGCTCCAGCAGGAAGGGCTTCGCAGCGCTCACAGGCCACCCCCCTTTCCTGCGGTGGCAATCGTGGCGGCGCTGGTCTCCTGGTGCTCCAGGTAGGCCTTGGCGCAGCCGCAGGCCAGGTCCCGGACCCGCTTGATGACGGCGGGCCGCTCGGTGGTGCTCACGGCGCCGCGGGCATCCAGCACGTTGAAGGTGTGGCTCATCTTGAGGGCCTGCTCGTAGGCGCTGAGGAAGTGGCCATGGTCCGTCAGGAGCCGCCAGCCCTCCTTCTCGAAGGCCTCAAAGAGGGTGCGGTGCAGGTCCAGGTCCGCGTGCTCGAAGCTGTAGGCGGACAGCTCGAACTCCTCGCGCTGGCGCATCTCGCCGTAGGTCACGGGGAAGACGCCGTCGTCGGTCTTCACCTCGCCGTGGACCAGGTCGAAGATGTTGTCGTAGCCGCCCAGGAACATGCAGATGCGCTCGATGCCATAGGTCAGCTCGGCGCTCACGGGCCGGCAGTCCTGGCCGCCCACCTGCTGGAAGTAGGTGAACTGGCTGATCTCCATGCCGTCCAGCACCACCTGCCAGCCCACGCCCCAGGCGCCCAGGGAGGGGGACTCCCAGTTGTCCTCTTCGAAGCGGAGGTCGTGCTTGGAGAAGTCGATGCCCAGGGCCTCCAGGCTCTCGATGTAGAGGTCCTGCACCTTGGCCGGGCTGGGCTTGAGAATCACCTGGAACTGGAGGTGCTTGTAGACGCGGAAGGGGTTTTCGCCGTAGCGGCCGTCCGCCGGGCGGCGGGAGGGCTCCACGTAGGCCACGTTCCAGGGCTTGGCGCCCAGGGCGCCGAAGAAGGTGAGCGGATTCATGGTGCCCGCGCCCTTTTCGAGGTCGTAGGGCTGGCCGATCAGGCAGCCACGATCGGCCCAGAACCGCTGGAGGCGAAGGATCAGTTCCTGGATGTGCATGGAGGCTCGCCAAAACGAGTATTTTAGCCTGTTTTCACTACTTTGGTAACCTCTAGGCATGCTGATCCGCCATGCCCTGCCCGCCGATGCTGACGCCTTCGCCGCCCTGGCGGAGCGCCTCTGGCGCGGCACCTACACGGACCTGATTCCCGCCCCGGACCTGGAGGCCTACCTGGCGAAGGCTTTCGGCCCGGTACAGCAGGCTGCGGAGCTGGCCGACGGCGCCTGCCGCACGCTGCTGCTGGAGGGCGGCGGCAACCTCCTGGGCTACGCGCTGCTGCAGGCTCATGGCCCCGTGCCAGGGAGCTCGCCCCCGGCGTTCACGAAGCCCCTGGAGGTCGTCCGGTTCTACCTGGATCCGACCGCACACGGCACCGGCGCCGCCCGGGAGCTCATGGAGGCGGCCCTGGCCGAGGCCGCCGCCGCGGGCCACGACGGTGCCTGGCTCCAGGCCTGGGAGCAGAACCCCCGCGCCCTCCGGTTCTACGCCAAGCTGGGCTTCACCCCCGCCGGCACCACAACCTTCGCCGTGGGCAGCCAGATTTACCACGACCTCGTCCTGGTCCACGGCCTGGAGCTGCCCTTCGCCTAGGGCTTTTCAGTGCAGGCCATCCATGTTCATCTGGGGCGATTCCTGGAGCCCCCATGTACGCCGTCATGCTCGTCCGCTACCGCCGTCCGCTGCCCGAGATCGAGGCCGTCACCGAGGCCCACCGCACCTACCTCCGCACCCTGAAGGAGCAGGGCGTTCTGCTGGCCTCGGGGCCGCTGGATCCCCGCACCGGTGGGCTGCTGCTGCTCCGCGTCCAGGATACCGCGCCCCTGGCGGACCTGGACACCATCCGCGACAACGACCCCTTCTTCAAAGCCGGCCTCGCCAACTACGAACCCCTGGTCTGGAACCCCGGCATCGGCAAGGACGCCCTCGACCGGCTGTAGCCCTCCGAGCACCCACGACGTGGTGTCCCGACAGGCCCGCTCAGAGCGCGTCGCGGACGGCGTCGAGGAGCTCCTCTGACTTCAGGGGTTTGTGCAGGATGCGGTTCACTTCCTCGAGCAGCAGGGCCTTCATGACCAGGGGATCATGGCTGGCGGTCAGCACCACGACCGGCAGCCCCGGCTTCGCGCTGCGGACCAGGCGCGTCACGGACAGGCCGTCGAAGAGCGGCATCTGGAAGTCGGTGATCACCAGATCCGGATCCTGCGCCAGCACCATGGCAGGGATCTCCGTGGCGGCCACGTCGCCCCAGGAAATCACCTCGTGCCCCGCGCTCTCGAGGAAGCGGGTGAGGAGGTTGCGCATGAATTTGCTGTCGTCGATGACCACGATCTTGGACATGGTTCGGCTCCAGCGCTCCCATCGGCAGGAGCATGCGCGGCCATGAATCGGATCACGCGCTAAAGATCTAGAAACGCTCACGCTGCGGGAAGGAGATGCTGTCCAGCTTCCGCTGGAATTCCTTCATGCTGAAGGGCTTCCTCAGGATGGAAACCTCCGGGTGACCGGCCAGCAGTGGGGCAATTTCGTGGTCACTGAAGCCTGTGGCCATGACCACGGGCATTCCTGGACAAATTTCCAGCACCCTCGGCAGCGTGTCGGCGCCGCTCATGCCGGGCATGTTCATGTCCAGGATCACGAGGTCCATGGCGCCACTGGCTTCGAGCAGGCGCAGGGCGGAGGCCCCGCCCGAGGCCGTCAGCACCTGGTGCCCGAGCATCTCCAGCATGGGAGCCACGGACTCGCGGATGAGCTCATCATCGTCCACCAGCAGGATCCGCAGCTTCTGATGGGGAACGGGCTCCAGCGCCGCGGCCGCGGCCGGCTGGGTGTGCCGTGGCACCACGCGATCCGGCGGGAAGAACAGGACCGCCTCCGTGCCGATACCCACCTGACTCAGCAGCTCCAGGGTGCCGTCATGGGCCTTCATGGTCCCGTAGACCATCGCGAGTCCCAGGCCGGTGCCCTTGCCCTGCGGCTTGGTGGTGAAGAAGGGCTCCATGGCCTTGGTCAGCACCTCGGGCGCCATGCCCGCCCCCGTGTCCTGCACCCGCAAGACCATGCCGCCATCCCGCGTGGAGCAGGTATGGATGTGGATGCTGCCGCCGCTGGGCATGGCGTCCATGGCATTCACGCAGAGGTTCATCAGGGCGTGGCTGAGGGCCCCGCGCTCGCCGCGCAGGAGGTTGAGTCCCTCCTCGAGGTCCATCTCCAGGCGGACCCGCTGGAGCATGGCGTGGCCAAGCAGCTGGCCCATCTCCCGCACCAGGTCGTTCAGGTCGATGGGCTGTTCTTCCTGCAGGTCCTTCCGCGCGAAGAAGAGGAGGCCCTTGACCACACTGCGGCCCCGCATGCAGGCGCTGATGATCGTGTCGAGGTTCCGGGCCTCGGCACCGAAGGGATCGGCGCCTTCCCGGAGGGTGCAGGACAGGCTGAGGATCGCCCCCAGGACGTTGTTCATGTCGTGGGCCACGCCGCCCGCCAGGCTGCCGAGGCTCTCGAGCTTCTGGGACTGCTGCAGCTGGTGCTCCAGCTGCAGCCGCTCGGCCTCGCTTGCCCGCCGCTCGGTGATGTCCTGAATGACGCCCGTCATGGTCAGGGGGTGGCCTTCCGCATCGCGGTGGAAGAGTCCCCGGCCATGCACCCACCGGGTGGTGCCATCCGATGCGCGCAGGATGGGGTAGTCCAGGTCGAACCGCTCGTGCCGCGCCATGATCCCGGCCACGTAGGCGTGCATCTGGGCCCGGAACTCCGGGGCGACGATGGCGACCCAGCCGTCAAGGTCTCGCGGGTGCTGGCTGTCGATGCCGAAGATCCGATCCAGGGAGGCGCTGCTCCGCCAGTGGTTGTCCGGTATGTCCCAGATGTAGGTGCCGATGCCGCCGGCTTCCTGGGCCTCACTCAGGAACTGCTCGCTCTCCCGCAGGGCGGCCTCGGCCTGCCGCCGCCGCGCCTCGCCCTCGAGGTGATCCAGGGCATAGGAGATGTCCAGCGAGGCCCCCTCGAGCAGCTCCGCCTCGTGGGTGCCGAAGAAGTCGCGCTCGCGGGCATAGACCGCCAGCACCCCCCGCACCTCTCCCCCTTCCCGGATGGGAAAGGCGGCCGTGCTGGCGAACCCGGAAGCCACCAGCTCGGTGCGCCAGGGCTTGGAGACCGGCCCGTCCATGAAGTCGTTGACGATGCAGGGGCAGCCGGCGCGGAGGGCCGTGCCCACGGCCCCGCGCCCTTCCGGCGTGTCATCGCTGCGGGCCTCCACGCGGTCCAGCATGCCCAGGTGGTCGCCGTGGCTGGCGACCGCGGTCACGCGGTGGGTGACGGGATCATCCCAGCCGACCCAGGCCATGGCAAAGCCGCCGGGCTCCACCATGGCCTTGCAGATCCGGTCCAGCAGCACCTGCCGCGAGGGGGACTGGACGATGGCCTGGCTCACCTGGTCCAGGGCCGCATAGAGACCCGTCATCCGCTGGAGCTCGCGGTCCCTGGCCACCCTGTCGCTGATGTCCCTTATCAGGCTGCTGATCCGGTGTCCATCGGGCGAGGCGAAGGACCGGGCACTGACCTCCACCATGACCGTGCTGCCGTCCTTGCGCTGGTGGATGGTCTCGAAGCGCAGCGCACCGCGAGCCTTCATCTGTTCGAACTGCGCCTGGGCGGTACCCCTGATCTCGGGCGGTCGCAGGTCCATGATGTTCATGCCCTTGAACTCGGCTTCCGAGTAGCCGTACTGGGCCACAGCCTGGGCATTGGCCTCCAGGATCCGTCCCTCCGAGTCCAGCAGCAGGATGCTGTCGTTGGCCTCCCGAATCAGCCACTCGAACCGCTGCGAGAGGACCAGCTGGGCGCGCACCGAAGCCCCCTCCCGCAGCCGCACCAGCAGGACCAGGCCAAGCACAGCCAGGCCCAGCAGGGCCAGCAGCCCGACGGCGCTGACCAGGGCGCGGCGCCGGATGGGGCCGTAGAGCTCGGCCTCGTCCACCTTGGCCACCAGGGACCAGGGCGTGCCATTCACCCGGCGCACGGCGGCCACCACCGGCACCTGGCGGTAGTCGCGGCCCTCGCCCGGCCCCTCCTGCCCCAGGGCCGCCATGGCGAAGGGAGGCGAGGTGTCCGGAGCCAGGACCATCCGCAGCGCCAGGGGCGCCCCGGCCTGGTGCCGCAGGTCATTCAGCACCACGGCCTCGCGCTCGTCCCGGCGGATGAGCAGGATCTCCGCGGTCTGGCTGGGAGTCGGCCAGGCCTTCAGCAGCGGATACAGACCCTGGGCGGGATCCACCATGAACAGCAGGGCACCCACCGGCGAAGCCCCCGACCTCAGTCCTGCGCTGATGGGCACCCAGATGTTGAGGTGCACGTTCGCGTGGCCAGGGTCCCGCTGCAGGTCCGAGGCCGCTAGGTCCTCGGAGCGCAGGGCCCGGCGGAGCTGCCCTTCGTCATAGGACCAGGAGGCGGCGCCCGGCCTGGCGGACACGGACAGCCGGGGGTGCCCCTCGGCATCAAAGAGCAGGATGTGGGCGTAGCCCCCCTGGCAGAGGTGCTCCAGCCAGAGCCGCAGGTGCCGCTCGCGCGAGGGATCCAGAGGCCCCTGCAGGTAGCGGCGGAGCGCCTCCTGATCGATGGGTCCCTGGGCGAGCCGCCCCGTGTCCACCATCCGATCCCGGTACCAGTCGGCTGCCTGGGCGGCCTTCAGGTCCGCAATGGTGCCCAGCTCATTCCGGGCCTGCTGCCGGGCCTCGAGGGAGTGCCCCTTCAGCAGCAGGTGCCCGCCCCCGAGGATCAGCACTCCCAGGACCAAGGCCACGCCCAGGGCCCAGAGGGCCACCACCGCCTGGTGCTTTCGGGATGGTTCCTGACCCTCTGCCTTCATAAAGGATTCTTGGTTCCCTTTTTTCAAGACCCGCGTAGGTCTTTTTACTTAGAAAGAGAATGTCACGGATCCTCCGCCTCGGGGGTGGAATTCCACCCCACTGTCGCGCCGCTTATTTCACGGCCTACCCCACGCTTGTTGGGGCGATCTGGTCGACCCCATCAACAAGAGTTGGCGACTCAGTCCCTGCGCCACACATAGCGGTCGATGGTCTCGGGCACGAAGCCGACCTTCAGCCAGAAGGACCGGGCGGTGAACCGGACCCGGTCGGCGATGATCATGGGGTGGCCACTCTTGAAGTGATCGATGACCGCGCGGGCGTAGCCTCGCCCTTCGTACTCGGGATAGACCATGATCGAGAAGACGGTGAACTGGCCGGATTCGATGCGGCAGCGGGACTTGCCCACCTGGGTCCCGTCCTGCTCGATATCGAACCAGTCGTACTCCCCGAGGTCCGCAGAGCGGGGTCGCTGGATCAGCTCAAGGCCCTGGCCGATGGTCTCTGTCATCCCGCGAATCCTTGGCAAAAGGCCAGCACATTGGCTCCCAGATCCTTCAGATAGTAGCCCCCCTCCAGCACCGCGAACCGGCGGCCGCGGCAGAGGCGCAGGGAGGCCTCCCGGATCAGGGTGCCCAGCCTCCCGAAATCCGGGGTGTCCAGCTTGTGCCCCACGTCCAGCTTGTAGGCATCGAACCCTGCCGAGACGGCGAGGATGTCGGTGTGCTGGATGCCCGCCAGGCGCGCCTCCACCAGCGCCAGGTATTCCTCCGCCGTTGCCGCGAAGGGATTGAAGATCACGGCCTGGGGCCAGCCGGCCAGCACCTCCCGGGTGCCGTCCCCGGTGTGGGCGTCGAAGTCGAGGACGAAGGCGCGCTCGATGCGCCGCTCGGCTCTCAGCACGAGCAGAGCGAGCGCGAGGTTGCTGAAGGTGCAGTGGCCCCAGGCGCCCATGCGCGACGCGTGATGGCCGGGCGGGCGGATGCAGGCGAAGGCCGGGTCGCCGCCATGGGCCAGACGCCCGGCGAGGATGGCCCCGCCCGCGGCCAGGCTGGCCATGGCGAAGCGCTCGGGGTCCTCGACCACCGTCTGGACGTAGGCCGGGTCGTGCGCCAGGTGCAGCTGTTCCAGGGTGGCCGCCGGGGGGGCGACGCGCTCCCAGGCGGTGCCGCCGAGCCCGCTCAGGGCGGCCTCCATGCGCCCCGGCATGGCGGCGTTGTCCTGGGCGTAGGAGGAACCCCGGAACCGCTCGTCGTAAATCAGCTTCATGGCGGCTCAGTCCTTGATCAGGGACAGATGCACGTTCTCGAGACAGCTGCGGATGAAGCCCATGGCGTCGCTCAGGATGGGTTGGCCGTGACCGGGATAGATGCGCTTGATGTCGAGCCCCGCGAGGCGCTCGAGCGAGCTTACATAGGTCTTCGGATAGGCACCGAGATGATCTGAGATCCGGTAGAGGGTGTCCCCGGAGAACAACGCGCCGCTCTCCGGCAGGTAGACACAGAGCGAGTCCTCGGAGTGGCCCGGCGTGTGGAGCAGCTTCCCGAGCTGATCGCCCACCATGAGGAACATGCCGTCGTGGACTGCGTTGTAGCGCGTGCCGAAGGCCTTCCAGGCAAAGGTCTCGGGGCGGAACTGCTGCTCGAGACCGGGCAGGCCGCCCGTGTGGTCGAAGTGCTCATGGGTGAGGATGACCTGCTCCACGGACTGCTTCCCGATGCCCTTGGAGGGCAGCGCCATCTCCCGCAGGAAGTAGGCGAGGTTCTCCGGGTTGGTGCTGCCGGTGTCGATGAGCGTGTTGCGGTCCGAGGCCGTGTTGTTCTCGCCCAGGATCCAGTAGGAGACGCAGGCGTAGTCCGAGGGGTCATCCCGGTGGAGGGGAATGACGCGCATGGCTCAGGCTTCCGGCTTCTGGTAGAGCGGCGTGCCCCGTTCGATCTGCCGGAAGCGGGTGGCGAAGGCCGCCGGGATCGCCTGGTTCCCGTCCACCGCCAGGAAGCCCCCGGGCAGCAGGGTCTCGTAGAACATGGCCAGCACCTTCACCTGGTCCGCGGGCGAGAAGTGCATCAGCACGTTCTTGCAGACGATGAGGGAGTAGCCCGTCTCGGGGGGCACCAGGGTCAGCAGGTCATGCTGGATGTAGCGGACCCGCTCCCGGATCGAAGAGATCAGCCGGAACACCTCCGGGCTCTCAGTGGGTTCGAAGTACTGCTCACGGTGAGCCTGCGGCACCCAGAAGATGTCCTGGCGGCTGTACTCGGCTGCCCGGATCTTGTCGGCGAACTGGGCGTAGTTGCTCTCCTCATAGTCCGTGGCGAGGATGTCCAGGTTGCGGTATTGAAAGGAGCCCAGCTTCGAGGCGAACAGGATGGCGAGGGTGAAGGGCTCCTCGCCGGAGGCGCAGCCGGCATCCCAGACGCGCATCACCCGGGAGTGGCTGATGGCCGGTATGACGTGCTCCCCAATGGCATTCAGGGCGTCGGTGTCACGGAAGAAGGATGTGTAGGCCATGGCTCACGGGGCAATCAATAGGGGTAAGAAAGAAGGCGTGGCAACGTTACACCACCGGGGAACGAGGGCAGACAGTCAGACCTGATCCGGGCTCGAAGCCTCGAGATCTTCGGTCATGCACTCGGCATCGGCGGGGGCGGTCGGGGACATGAGGTTGGACCATTCCGACTGAATCGTGGACCGGCGCACTCCTTTTTCTGAACCATCGGAAGCGACTAGCAATAGTTGTTTTGTCGTTTTTTTCTTTAAAATAGATAAAAAATTGATCAATATAATAACGATTTAATACATTTTAGACAAACAATAACATCAATCATTCTTTACATTTAAAGTAACCTTATATACACATGGTTCGATATTCAACTTAATTGAGAGGGACGTCGATTGGAGAGGGACAGGTTTACTTACCCCCCTGTCTTTTGCTGGTCTCTCCATGATACCTGCACTCCCCAGCCTCCCAGTCGATCCAAGGGTCGGTGGTCAGCCTGCCTGCGTGGCGGGGTCCGCAAGCCGCCAGTCCCATGGGAAGTGGGCCATTCCCACCCCGACGTCCCGTCACCTGAGCCTTCCCCCTTTGAGCGGGTAGGCGCAAGCCCTGCCCTCCTGCGCTGCTCCCACGCCATTCCCTTCTCTCTCTCTACCCTCCGCTTTATAAGGAGTTCCATCATGCGACTGCTCGATAACACCAAGATCGGACCCAAACTCATCGGGGCCTTCCTCGTCCTGGCCGCCCTGCTCGCCGGCATGGGCTTCATGGCCGTCAACAAGATCCACGCCATCGAAGAGGCCGACACCAAGATGTACCACGCCATGACCGTGCCCCTCAGCGAGCTTGGGGACATGATGCAGCTGTTCCAGCGCCAGCGCATCAACCTCCGGGACGCCATCATGACCGGTGACACCGAGAAGTTTGGGGGCCGGATCAAGGAGATCGAGGTCGATCTCAACAAGGCCGAAGCCTCCTTCGAGAAGACGATCCTCTCCGACAAGGTGCGGGATGGCTTCAAGGTCTACAAGGCCGCCAACGCCAAGTTCGATGACGTCCAGACAAGGTGCCTGGCCCTGGCCAAGGCCGGCAAGAGCAAGGACGCCGAAGCCCTCATGCGGGGCGAGGGCGCCAAGGAGCAGGCGGACGTGGTCAAGGCGCTGGATGACCTGCAGAACGCCAAGCTGAGCGCCGCCAAGAAGGTGGTCGAGGACAATACCGTCCTGGCCACCACGGCCAGCACGATGATGTATACGATCATGGGCATCGCGGTGCTGTTCGCGATCGGCATCGGCCTGATCCTCACCAAGTCCATCACCGGCCCCCTGTCGAAGGGCGTCGAGATGATGAAGGAGATGGCCAAGGGCCACCTCGGCATGCGGCTGCACATGGACCGCAAGGACGAGATCGGCGAGCTGGCCGGGGCCATGGACGGCTTCACCGACAACCTCCAGGGCATCGTCGGCGGCCTGCAGCAGATCTCCAACGGCGACCTGAGCCGGGAGTGGGTCGCTGCGGACGACAAGGACGAGATCGCGCCGGCCCTCAAGCAGGTCCGCAGCAACCTCCAGGCCCTCGTGACCGACGCCGCCATGCTCAACCAGGCGGCCGTGGAAGGCAAGCTGGCCACCCGCGCCGACGCCACCAAGCACCAGGGCGACTACCGCAAGATCGTGCAGGGCGTGAATGACTGCCTCGACGCCGTCATCGGCCCCCTGAACGTGGCCGCCGGCTACGTGGACCGCATCTCCAAGGGCGACATCCCCCCCAAGATCACTGACAAGTACAACGGCGACTTCAACGAGATCAAGAACAACCTCAACCAGTGCGTGGATGCCGTCAATGCCCTCGTGGCAGACGCCGCCATGCTCAGTGTCGCCGCGGTGGAAGGCAAGCTGGCCACCCGTGCAGATGCCACCAAGCACCAGGGCGACTTCCGCAAGATCGTGCAGGGCGTGGATGACTGCCTGGATGCCGTCATCGGCCCCCTGAACGTGGCCGCGGGCTATGTGGACCGCATCTCCAAGGGCGATATCCCCCCCAAGATCACGGACAAGTACAACGGCGACTTCAACGAGATCAAGAACAACCTCAACCAGTGCGTGGATGCCGTGAACGCCCTCGTGGCCGACGCGAACGCGCTCAACGTCGCGGCCGTGGAGGGCAAGCTGGCCACCCGCGCCGACGCCTCCAAGCACCAGGGCGACTTCCGCAAGATCGTGCAGGGTGTCAACGAGTGCCTCGATGCCGTCATCGGCCCCCTCAACGTGGCGGCGGGCTATGTGGACCGCATCTCCAAGGGCGACATCCCCCCCAAGATCACTGACAAGTACAACGGCGACTTCAACGAGATCAAGAACAACCTCAACCAGTG
>CAIPAY010000019.1 GCA_903863195.1 uncultured Holophagaceae bacterium | reverse complement strand
CTGACCATCGGCTTCGCCCGCCGTTTCGTGCCCTACAAGCGGCCCGACCTGCTCTTCACGGACCTGGAGCGCCTGGACCGGCTGGTGAACAACCCCGAGCGGCCCGTGAACCTCATCTTCTCGGGCCGGGCCCATCCTGCGGACCAGACGGGCAAGGGCCTCATCCAGAGGGTGTCCCAGCTCCTCGAGGACCCGCGCTTCCGCCACCGGATCCTCTTCATCGAGAACTACAACATCCGGGTGGGGCGCATGCTCTACCAGGGCATCGACGGCTGGCTGAACAACCCCCAGCGCCCCCTGGAAGCCTGTGGCACCAGCGGCATGAAGGTGGTGCTCAACGGCGGCCTGCACATCTCCGTGCGGGACGGCTGGTGGGCCGAGTCCTACGACGGCGAGAACGGCTTCGCCATCGGCAGCGGCGAGATCCACGCGGATCAGGCCGTCCAGGACCAGCGCGACGCCGATGACCTCTTCCGCCTGCTGGAAGAGGAAGTGGTGCCGCTCTACTACGAAAACCGCAATGCCGCAGGCGTGCCCAACGGCTGGGTGGAACGCATGAAGCACTCCATCCGCACCCTGGCCTGGCGCTTCAATGCCGACCGCATGGTGCAGGACTACACCGAGCACCTCTACCTGCCCGCCGCCATCGGCAGCAGCTGCCAGATGCCACCTCCTTGAGGCGGTAGACCGCTCCCCCCAAATCTAAGAATTAGCTTCTAAAGAACCTAGCCTCCCTGCCGATAGGGTGGCTAAGGGGATGTCCGGGATGACCCTAGCAGTGGTCCATCAATCGGAAGCTGATCGGCTGAACACGGAGCGCCGGGCCTTCCTGGCATTGCTCCGCATGTCGAACACCCTGTCCAGTCCCCGGGAGATCGCGCAGCAGCTGATCGTCGTCGTCCGTGAGATCTCCGCCTGCGAGGCCATCGGCATCCGCCTGAAGGTCGGCCCTGAGTATCCCTATGTCGTGACCCAGGGTTTCACCGAGAGCTTCGTGAAGCTGGAGAACAGCCTCTGCATGGAAGACGGCGAGGGGCGGCTGCTGCGCGATGCCCAGCGCCACCCCCTGCTGGCTTGCATGTGCGGGGCGGTGCTCTCCGAGCGCGTCGACCCGGCCCAGGCCTTCATCACCGAGAGGGGTTCCTTCTGGACCAATGCCACCTCGGACCTGCTGGCCTCGGCCCCGGCGCTGCCGCTCACCTGCGCCATCCGGAATCGCTGCCACACGGCAGGGTTCGAGACCGTGGGCCTGTTCCCCATCCGCCGGGACGGGGTCACCTACGGCATGATCCAGTGCAATGATGCGCGCCGCGACCGCTTCACCCCGGAGAGTCTGGCCATGCTGGAGGCGCTCGCCGACGGCGCCGCCCACCTGCTGCAGGTCACTATGGCTTAGCTGTCGGCTCTCGGTCAGGCGAGGCCGAGGCGCTTGAAAGTGCGCTTCTTTCCGTCCTCGACCTCGGGCTGGTCGAAGGGGTCCAGGTCCAGGGCGAAGCCGAGGATGCCGATGATGGCCTGCCAGGCCATCATGAAGGCGCCCACTTCCCGCTCGCTGAGGCTGGGCAGGGACCAGCGCAGCAGCGGCACGCCCGCGGCCTCCAGGGCGCCGGCGGTGCCTTCGGCCTGGGCGCGGAGGATCTCGCCGCCCTGGAGCGCGGCCAGGCCCGGATAGGGCGAACCCGGCGGGGGATCCAGCTTCTCGGGGGCAGCGGCACCCTCGACGGTCATGAGGATCACACCCAGGTTGCGCGGCCCGGCCATCCAGCGCTGGAGCTGGCTGTGCTGGTCCACGGGGCCCACGGCGCGGATGGGGGTGAAGCCCTTGCGGGTGCCGTCCCTGGCGACCTTGCCCAGGGACTCGGCCACCAGCTGCACCCACCAGGCCGACAGGTTGTCCAGGCGCATGGCGTAGGGCATGAGCACCCACTCGGTGACGCCCTGCTGGTGCGCGTCCAGCAGCAGGTCCACGGTGGCGGCGATGCGGTCATGCCAGGGGCCGGCGCCGGCCTCCACTTGGGCCATGACCTCGCGGCCGCCCTGGAGGAAGGCGGCGGCATCGCGGCCCAGCCAGGCCAGGGGCAGGGTGCCGATGGGCGTGAAGGCGGAGAACCGTCCCCCGACTTCGACGGGGATGGGCAGGATTTTGCAGCCGTTGGCGCGGCCCCAGGTGGCCAGGGGGTTGGCGTCATCCTGGGTGATCAGGACGGGCGGGGCCAGCTCCGCGTAGCCCGGCAGGGCGCGGAGCCGCGCGACCCAGGTCCAGAGCTCCAGGGTCTTGCCGCTCTTGGAGGCCAGCACCAGCTGGTCACCGGCCTGCAGCCGGAACTCCGGTGCGGGCTCGGGGGAGGCCAGGGGCACCCAGTTGCTGAAGGCGCGGTCGCTGCCGAAGGCGCGGATGAGCGTCTCCGAGGGCAGCATGGAGCCCCCGATGCCGCACCAGAGCAGGCGCTTGGCGGGATCCAGGGCGGGCAGGGCGGGCTCGGCCACGTGGCGCCAGCCTCCCATGGGATGGTTCACCACAGCCTGCCAGAGCGGTCGGATGTCCATGCTCAGTCTCCCTTCGGTGCGATGGTGGCGTAGAGGTCCAGGTAAGCCCGGGCGGGGCCCTCCCAGCTGAAGTCGGTGGTCATGCCCCGACGCTGCAGGAGCCGCCAGGCCTGGGGATCCTGGAAGAGGTCGATGGCGGCATTGAGGGCCTCGCCCAGGGCCCAGCCGTTGGCCCGATCGAACACGAAGCCAGTGGCCGTGCGCGCGGCCCGGGTCTCGGGGGTGAGCCCGACCACAGTGTCGGCCAGCCCGCCCGTGCGCCGCACCAGGGGCAGGGCGCCGTAGGTCTGGGCATAGAGCTGGGTGAGGCCGCAGGGCTCCTGGCGCGAGGGCACCAGGATCACGTCCGAGGCGGCGAAGGCGCGGTGGGCCAGGGCCTCGTCGTAGCTCAGGAACACGCCCACGCGGCCCGGGTGGCGCTGGGCGGCCTGGACGAAGGCGCCTTCCGCGTGGGGATCGCCGGTGCCGATGACTGCCAGCTGCGCGCCCCGGGCCACCAGGTGGTCCACGTTCTCCAGCACCAGGTCGAGGCCCTTGAGCGGATCCAGGCGGCTGATGGAGGTGAAGAGGGGCGCGGTTGGATCTTCATCCAGGCCCAGGCGGCGCTGGAAGTCTGGCCGGTTCGGCTGGCGGCGGCCCGGGTGGCGCACATCGTAGCGGCTCACCAGGTTCTGATCCCGGGCGGGGTTCCAGACCGTGCGGTCCACACCGTTGATGATGCCCCAGAGGTCGCCCCGCCGATGGGACAGCAGGCCCTCCAGGCCATGGCCGCCCGCCACCTGGATCTCATGGGAGTAGGTGGGGCTGACCGTGCTGATGCGGTCCGCGAGCTGCAGCCCAGCCTTGAGGAAGCAGATGTCCCGGTGGAACTCGACTCCCTCGGGCGTGAAGGCGCGGGGCGGCAGCCACAGGCTGTCGAGCATCTTCGCGGGAAACCGGCCCTGGAAGGCGATGTTGTGGATGGTCATCACTGTTGCCGGCCGGGGGCCGTCGCCATAGGCCACATAGGCGGGCATCAGCCCCGTGTGCCAGTCATGGCCGTGCAGCACGCCCGGGCGCCAGCCATCGGTGGCGCCGACCCGGCCCAGGTGGGCGCCGGCCCAGGCCAGGGCGGCGAAGCGCTGGGCGAGGTCGTCGGGGTAGCCGTAGGGACCGCCGGGCCGGGCGTAGAAGGCGGGCTGCTCCAGCAGGTAGAGGGGCAGGCCCGGGGCCTCGGCCTGGAGGATGCGGGCGGGGCCGCCTCCCAGGAGGTCCGGGAACGAGGCGGCCACGCCCTGCACTTCGACCGCTGCAAGGATGGCCGGGTAGGCGGGGATCAGGAGCCGGGCATCGATGCCGAGGCCACGCATGGCCCGGGGGAGGGCGGCCATCACATCGCCCAGACCACCGGTCTTGACGTAGGGGAACAGCTCGGATGCGACGAAAAGAACCTTCAAAACCTAGGGCTCCAGCTGGTTCAGCATGCGCTGGGAGATGAGGGTCACACCAGCTTCGGTGCGGTAGAAGCGGCGGGCATCCTCTTCCGGATCCTCTCCAACGACCATGCCGGCGGGGATCTTGCAGGCCCGGGCCACGATGCAGCGGCGTAGGCGGGCGTGGCGGCCGATGTCGCAGTCGGGGAGGATCATGGCCCCGTCCAGACGCGCGTGGGAGTGGACCGAGACGCGGCTCGAGAGCAGCGAGTGGTGCACGTGGGCGCCGGAGATGACACAGGCGCCGGAGACCAGACTGGAGAGGGCCACCCCGTTGCGCATCTCGCCCGCGTGGACGAACTTCGCGGGGGGCAACTGCTCCTGGTGCGTGGTGATGGGCCAGTTCGCATCGTAGAGATTCAGGGCCGGCAGCACGCTGGTGAGGTCCATGTTGGCCTCCCAGTAAGAGTCTACGCTGCCCACGTCCTTCCAGTAGGGTTCGGGATGGCCGGGATTGGGGATGCAGCTGCGCTCGAAGCGGTGCGCAAAGACCCGGGCCCCGCTGACGATGCGGGGGATGATGTCCTTGCCGAAGTCATGGCCGGAGTTCGGATCCTCGGCGTCCTTGATCAGCTCGCGGGCGAGGAACTTCGCGTCGAACATGTAGATGCCCATGGATGCGAAGGCCCTGTCGGGCTTGCCGGGAATGGCCGGGGGATCCGCAGGCTTCTCGACGAAGGATACGATGCGGTCGTTCTCATCGACGTGCGCGATGCCGAAGCCGCGCGCCGCGTCGCGGGGCACTTCGAGGCAGGCGATGGTCATGTCCGCCTGGTTGTCGAGGTGGTCCTTGAGGAACACCTTGTAGTCCATGCGGTAGATGTGGTCGCCCGCGAGGATGAGCACCGTCTTGGGATCCGCCGCCTGGATGCTGTCGAGGTTCTGGTAGACCGCGTCCGCCGTGCCGCTGTACCAGGCGTCCTTGTCGAAGCTCTGCTGGGCCGGCAGCACGTGCACGTACTCGTTGAGCTTGCCCGGCAGGAAGGTCCAGCCGAACTGCAGGTGCTCCAGCAGGCGGTGCGAGTTGTACTGCGTGAGCACCATGATCTTGCGGAAGCCCGAGTTCACACAGTTGGAGAGAGTGAAGTCGATGATGCGGTACTTGCCGCCGAAGTCGAGACCGGGCTTGGCATAGTGATCGGTCAGATCCATCAGGCGCTTGCCGCGCCCTCCAGCCATCACGAGCGCGATGGTGTGCCTTGGTGAGACTCGCGATTCAGAGATCGTCAACATGGGAGTCCTTTGGCCTTAAGGGAATAATAGCCCTGGACTGGCTAAGCGAAAGGCTATCTTTTCACCAGTAGCCAACGCGTTCCTCAGCCTGGAGCGCTTCCTGGAGCTCCACCAAGAAGAGGCGCCGGGGCACCACCCGGAAGCCGTAGCCACGCAGGCCCCCGTGGGGCAGCTGCCCATCGAGCAGGGTGAACCCCCAGCCGGTCAGCCGCGCATCCAGGGCCGCCAGCGCCGCGCGGCTGGCCTCGGGCTCCAGGCTGAACATGCTCTCGCCGAAGAAGGCGCCACCCAGGGACACTCCGTAGAGACCGCCCCGCAGCTGGCCATCCCGCCACGCTTCGACGCTGTGGGCATGGCCCGCGCGGTGCAGGGCCAGGTAGGCCTCCCGCATCTCCGCCGTGATCCAGGTGCCGTCCTGGCCGGGGCGGGGCACCTGGGAGCAGTGCCCGATCACCGCCTCGAAGGCCGTGTCGAAGCGGGTCTCGAAGGGCTGGTGCCGCAGGCTCCGGCGGGTGCGGGCGGAGAGGTGCAGGTGGCCGGGCCGCAGCAGGGCCCGCTCTGGCGGGGACCACCAGAGCAGCGGATCCTCCTCACCGAACCAAGGGAAGATGCCGCTGCGATAGGCCTGCAGGAGCCGGGGCACCGAGAGGTCCCCGCCGATGGCCAGGAGGCCGTCTTCGGCCAGCTCCGGGTCCGGGAAGACCAGGCGGTCCGTCAGCCGAAAGACAGGCACAGCCGGCCGTCCTTGAGGCCCACCTTGGCCTTGCCACCCTTGGCCAGGGGGCCGAAGAGGATGGCCTCAGCCAGGGGCCGGCGGAGCTCGCGCTCGATGAGCCGGGCCATGGGCCGGGCGCCGAAGGCCGGGTCGTAGCCCTTGGCCGCCAGCCAGGCCCGGGCCGCCGGGGCGCAGGTCAGGATCACGCCCTTCTCCTGCAGCTGGGTCTCCAGCTCCCGGAGGTGCTTGTCGGCCACGCGCTCCATCTCGGCCCGGCCCAGCGACGCGAACTGGAGGATGGCGTCGAGGCGGTTGCGGAACTCGGGGCTGAAGGCCTTCTCCAGGGTCCCGGTGGCGGACCGGTGCGCCCCGGCCTCGGCGAAGCCCACCTGCCGGGCCGACAGCTCCCGGGCGCCCACGTTGGTCGTCATCACCAGCACCGTGTGCCGGAAGTCGGCGCTGCGGCCGTGGCTGTCCGTCAGGGCGGCGTGGTCCATGACCTGCAGCAGCACGCCGAAGAGGTCCGGGTGGGCCTTCTCCAGCTCGTCGAGCAGCAGCACCGCGTGGGGCTGCTTGCGCACGGCGTCCGTGAGCAGACCGCCCTCTTCGTAGCCCACGTAGCCCGGCGGGGCGCCGATGAGGCGGGCCACCGCGTGCTTCTCCTGATACTCGCTCATGTCGAAGCGCAGGAAGGCGATGCCCAGGGCCTTGGCCAGCTGCTTGGCCAGCTCCGTCTTGCCCACACCGGTGGGTCCCGCGAACAGGAAGCAGCCCATGGGCTTCAGGGGATCCCGCAGGCCCGACCGCGCCAGCTTGATGGCGCTTGCCACCGCCTCGCAGGCCGGGTCCTGGCCGAAGATCTGGGCCCGCAGCGCGGTCTCGAGGCCCGCCAGGGCCTCGCGGTCGTCGGCGCTGACTGAGGCCACGGGCACCCGGGCCATGCGGGCCACCACGGCCTCGATCTCTGCGGCGCCGATCTGGCGAACCCGGGCCTTCTTCGGCAGCAGCTTCTGGGCGGCGCCGGCCTCGTCCACCACGTCCAGGGCGCTGTCTGGCAGCCGGCGGTCGGTCAGGTGCTTGGCCGCCAGCCGCACTGCGGCCTCCAGGGCCGCCGCGGCATACTTCACGCCATGGTGGCTCTCATAGGCGGCCTTGAGGCCCTGCAGCACGCCCAGGGCGTCTGCGGGGCTGGGCTCGCTGATCTCCACCACCTGGAAGCGCCGGGAGAGGGCCCGGTCCTTGTCCAGGGAGCCCTTGAGATCCTGGAAGGTGGTGGCGCCGATGCAGCGCAGCTCCCCCGAGGCCAGGGCCGGCTTCAGCAGGTTGGCTGCGTCCATGGCGCCCCCGCTGGTGGCGCCCGCGCCCACCAGGGTGTGCAGCTCGTCCACGAAGAGGATGGCGCCCGGGGTGTCGCCGAGGGCCTTGAGCACAGCCTTGAGGCGCTCTTCGAAGTCGCCCCGGTAGCGGCTGCCGGCCAGCAGCGCGCCCAGGTCCAGGGCGAAGATCCGCGCGGTCTGCAGGGGCTCGGGCACAGTGCCCTCATGGATGCGGCGGGCCAGGCCCTCCACGATGGCGGTCTTGCCCACGCCGGGCTCGCCCACCAGCAGGGGGTTGTTCTTGCGGCGGCGGCACAGCACCTGGGCCATGCGGGTGATCTCGGCGTCCCGGCCCACCAGGGGGTCCAGGCGCCCGGCAGCGGCCCGGGCCACCAGGTCCGTGGCGTAGGCCTCCAGGGGATCCGGGGCCACGGAGCCGCCCTCGGCTTCTTCCTCCATCGGTTCGGCCTGGGGGGCCGGCGTCTTGGCGGCGGGTCGATGGCTCAGGACCTTGAGCAGCGGCAGGCGCTGCACACCGTGCTTCTCCAGCAGGAACCGGGCCGGGCTGGATTCCTCCTCGAGGAAGGCCGGGAGCAGCTCGCCACCCTGGACAGTCTTCCGGCCCGCGCTGAAGGCCTGGACCAGGGTCCGCTCCACCACCCGCACGAAGCCCAAAGTGCTGTGCGGCTGCAGCGCTTCCTCGCCGGGCACCGGCTCGAAGTTCTTCGCCAGCGCCGCCTCGAGGTCCACCCGCAGGGCGCTCAGCTTAACCCCGCAGCCCCGCAGGGTTTGGGCGGCGTGGACATCGTCCAGCAGGGCTAGCAGCAGGTGCTCCAGGCTCACGTCCTCGTGGCGGCGGGCCTTGGCCAGGTCAAAGGCGCGCTGGAAGCCCTGGTTCAGGTCTTGGCTGAGCTGGGGGGTCTTAGGCATCGTCGGGCTCCACAGTCAGCAGGAGGGGAAAGCCATCGCGCTCGGCCAGCTGCCGGCCGCGCTCGGCGCGGGTCTCCGCCACATCCCGGGTGTAGCGCCCGGCCACGCCCACTCCAGCCCGGTGGACCGCCAGCATGATGGCGATGGCCTCGGGCTCCGGCTTGCGAAAGATCGTCGTCAGCAGCCAGACCACGAACTCCTGGGTGGTGTAGTCGTCGTTGTGGAGCAGGACCTTCCACAGACCCGGTTCCCGCAGCTTGGTGCGTTCGCGGGTGAGGACCTGGCCTTGTCGCTTGGTGGCCATGAACGGCGCCTCCGGATTCAGGATAGCCCCTGCACCCGGCGCCGGTCAGCGGTTCCCCAGCAGCCGGCCCCGCATGGCCCCGGCGGGGAGGGGACCCCAGCTCCGTCCGTCCTGGCTGGCTGGGCGGTTGTCGCCCAGGACCAGATACCCGCTCCCGCAGGCCTGCCGGCCTCCGCCGCTCCGCTCGGGATGGGCCACCCAGGGCTCGTCCAGGCGCCGGTCGTTGACCCACAGGTCCCCGCCCTCCCAGCGCACCAGCTCGCCCGGTAGTCCCAGTATCCGTTTCACGGAGGGTCCCTGGGGGCCCTCCACAAGCCAGACCTCGCCCCGGCGGGGGGCCGGGCTCACCCAGGCCTGCCAGGACCAGTGCAGGGCCCCGTCGAGCAGGGCGGGCTCCATGCTGTGGCCAGAGATGCGGACCGGTCGCACCACCCCCAGGGGCACGAGAGCCAGGGCCACGGCGGCGAGGGGGATCCAGGGGCGCACGAGACGAAGTCCCGGCTCAGCCGAAGACCGCCAGCCGCCGACCCTGGCCGTCTGTGAGGGCGACCTCCTTGAGCCGGGCCGGGGCGGGGGCGAAGGGGGCAAGCTCGGCCAGGAGCCGTTGGGCCAGGGCCAGGGGGCCGTCCAGGCCAAGGTCCGACAGCAGCTGCCCCTGGAGGGGGGCCAGGCTGCGGTCCAGGGCCCCCTCCAGGTCCCGGAAGTCCACTACCACGTCGAAGCTGTCGAGGCCCTCCCGGGCGGCCACCACCTCCACCAGGTAGTCGTGGCCCTCCCAGCGCCCGCCGGAGCGGAACACCACGGAGAGGGGGCGGGTGACGGCGGACTCGAACACCAGGCTGGGAACTTGGGCCAAGGGTTACTCCAGGTTGAGACTTCAGTTTCACATGGTGAAGGCTACACTGGGCCATCGAGCCTGCCATACCTGACAACCGGGTTATTGATCAAGGCGGCCTCTGCCACCTTGACTGCCACCCGTCCTTGCGAGGAGAGACCCCATGAAGGCCCTGGAAATCGCGCTGTTCTGGATCCTGACCCTGGCCGCGGGCGGCTTCTTCGTGTGGACCATCCGGCAGCGGATCGGCACGATGAAGGCCGGCCTGCCCGACAACCGCACAGACCAGCCCTGGGAGCGCCTGAAGGGCGTCATCGTGCTGGCCCTGGGCCAGCAGCGCATGGTCCGGGACAAATACGCGGGCTTCTACCACATCCTCATCTTCTGGGGCTTCTGCGTGCTGGGCCTCCGCAGCCTCGGACTGGTGCTGGAAGGCCTCTTCGGCTGGCACATGACCGAGGCCCTGGGCCAGTTCGGCCTGGGCTACCAGTTCACCAAGGACATCTTCGAGGTGCTGGTGCTCGTGGGTCTGGGCCTTGCAGCCTTCCGTCGGCTGGCTGCCAAGCCCTGGCGCCTGGAGAACTCCTGGGATGCCTGGGCCACACTGAGCCTCATCGGCGGCCTGATGATCACGGACCTGCTGGCCGACGGCGCTTACATCTGGCTGCACAACCCCAACTGGAAGGTGTGGGCCCCGGCCAGCCTCTTCGTGGCGAACCTGCTGCGTCCCCTGGGTGGCACCGCCCTGCTGGTGACCTACAAGAGCATGTGGTGGCTGCACCTGGGCCTGCTCTACTTCTTCGCCAACTTCCTGCCCTACTCCAAGCACTTCCACGTCTTCACGTCGCTCTTCAACATCTACTTCCGCGAGCTGCAGCCCAACAAGAACCTGAAGCCCATGGACATGGAGGCCGAGCACTTCGGCATCAACAAGATCCAGGACTTCACCTGGAAGCAGATGCTCGACTTCTACACCTGTGTGGAGTGCGGCCGCTGCCTGGAGAACTGCCCCACGACGCTCACGGGGAAGCCGCTCCGGCCCAAGGACTTCGGCAATGACCTGCGCGACTACCTCAAGGCCACGCCCCTCGCCCAGATGGGCCAGGACCAGAGCGTGCCCGAGGACCGCCTACTCATCGGCGGCCCCGTGCCCGAGGGCGCCCACTGGAAGCGTGATGACGAGGCGCCCCCCTGGAGCAAGGAGCAGCTCGAGGGCTGGATCAGCCGGGACACCATCTGGGCCTGCACCAGCTGCGGCTACTGCGAGTGGGCCTGCCCGCTGCAGATCAGCTTCGTGGACAAGCTCGTGGGGATGCGCCGCTACCTCACCCTCGAAGAGAGTGACTTCCCCGCCGAGGCCCAGATCGCCTTCAAGGGCATGGAGCGCCAGGGCAACCCCTGGAACCTGGCCCAGGCCGACCGCGGCAAGTGGGCCGAGGGCCTGGACGTGCCGACCCTGGCCGAGAAGCCCGATGCCGAGTACCTGTTCTGGGTGGGCTGTGCCGGCAGCTACGACGCCGCGGGCCAGAAGGTCTCCCAGTCCCTGGTGAAGCTGCTCAAGGCCGCCAACGTCTCCTTCGCCATCCTGGGCACCGAGGAGAGCTGCACCTGTGAGTCCGCCCGGCGCCTGGGCAATGAGTACCTCTTCCAGACGGCCACGGAGACCAACGTCGAGCTGCTCAAGGGCTACGACGTCAAGAAGATCATCACCAACTGCCCGCACTGCCTGAACACGCTGAAAAACGAGTACCCGGACTTCGGCGGCAGCTTCGAGGTGGTGCACGGCACCGAGCTGGTGGCGCAGCTCCTGGCCGAGGGCCGGATCAAGCTCGACCAGACCGTGGCCGTGGACCTCACCTACCACGACCCCTGCTACCTCAGCCGCTACAACGGCCAGGTGGCCGCGCCCCGCGCGATCCTGGATGCCATCCCCGGCGTGAAGCTCACGGAGATGGAGAAGCACGGCGAGGCCACCATGTGCTGCGGCGCCGGCGGCGGACGCTTCTGGCTGGAAGAGCACCTCGGCAAGCGCGTCAACCACGAGCGCTTCGAGCAGGCCCTGGAGACGAAGACCAGCACCGTCGCCGTGGCCTGCCCCTTCTGCAACGTCATGCTGAACAACGCCGCGGGCGAGACCGGCCACGAGGGCGTCGCCACCACCGACGTGCTGGAGCTGGCGGCGAAGGCACTCAAGTAGGCGACTTTTACCGAGCAGCCATGGAGCGGGTTTTCCCGTTTCATGGCTGCTTGGCGTGTCGGGGAAGACGGGTCACGCGAAGGGAAGACCATGCAGGAGCAGCACGCGATCAAGCACTTCGCCCCGGGCTGGTTCGCCGTGATCATGGGGACCGGGGGGCTGGCGAACATCCTGTTTCTGTGGGAAGGCCAGTTCCTGTGGGCTTGGCGGCCGAGCCTGGCCGTGGCGGCCCTGGCCGATGTCGGCTACTTCCTGGTGCTGATCCCATGGCTGCTGCGGTGGGTGCGCCACTTCGACTACGTGCACCGGGATCTGCACCACCCGGTGGCGACCAATTTCTTCGTCACCATGCCGGTGGCCACGGTGATCCTGGGCACCAACGTGCACCTCATCTGGAGCCGCTACCTCGATCGGGAGCTGGTCTTCGGTCTCCTGCTGGCGTGCTGGTTCGTCGCCATCGTTGGCGTGGCCTTCTTCACCCTGTTCACGACCTTCCGGTTCATCCGGGCCGACGCGTCCCCAGCACCGGAGACCATGAACTTCTCCTGGATCATGGCCCCCATCGCGAACATGGCCCTGCTCCTGCTGGGCAATCCCGTGGGCGCCTGGGCCGCGCAGCTGCGGCCCCACTGGTGCCCGACGATCCTTGTCTGCAACTCCGCCATGCTGGGCATCGGCTTCTTTCTGTTCCTGTTCATCAGCGCCATCATCTTCGTTCGGCTGGCGCTGCACCCCCTGCCACCGGCAGAGACCACCCCGACCTTCGGGATCATCCTCAGCGCGGCGGGGCTGGCCGTGAGCGCCGTCCTGGACCTGGGCGCCAGCGCCAAGAGCCTGGGCCTCGTCTCGGAGACGGGTCTCTTCTCCCTGGCCGCCGCCACCCTCTGGGGCTTCGGGATGTGGATCCTGGTGCTGATCCTGGTGATCTGCGCCTATCAGTGGCGGCGCGGCGGCATCCCCTTCAGCCTCGGCTGGTGGGCCTTTGTCTTCCCGCTCGCCGCCTACACCATCGGCAGCCAGAAGATCGCCCTGCGCTTCCCGTCGCTGCTCACACAGGGCTATGCCCTGGCCCTGACGGCCCTGCTGGTGGTGCTCTGGCTCTACATCCTCGTGAACACCCTGCGGGGCGTGCTGCGGGGGACCCTGTTCCAGGGAAAACCGATCGTTCAGCCCGAGGCCTAGGCCGTCGCCCTCAGTAGGTGAGCACCACTGACGCTTCCAGGGTGTTGTAGCTCAGGCCCCGGTAGATGCAGAACACATAGCGGCCCTCCAGGCTGATGCGCCGGTGGAGGGTGTAGCCCATGCCCAGGGCGGCGGCGGGCTCGTCCTTGGTGTTGGTGTCGTTCACGATGTAGGTGCGGGTGGGGTTCACCCGGTCGCTGGTGGTGTAGGTGCCGAAGCTGTGCTGGCGCCAGATCTTCAGGTAGGCGCCGGCCAGGAAGTAGAGATGGCCCTGGGGGCCACTGGGGCGGTAGAGGCAGTCTGCGCCCAGGGACCACGCGCTCCAGCGGGAGTCCTCCGCGCCCAGGTCGTTGTAGCGGGTCGACTTGTAGGCGTACTGGTTGTCGATGGTGGTGAAGGCCTGGAAGGACAACATCGGGCGGAAGGCCAGGGTGCCCGTCAGGGGGATCGTCAGGGACAGGGCCCCCTGCGGTGCGTGCTTCGTCCCCATCTCATTGCGGAAGTCGCCCTGGGCGTCGGCGATGCCCAGGTGCAGGCTTGGCACCATGGGCTCTGCCGCCGAGGCGAGTCCGCAGTAGGCCAGGCCGAGAGAGAAGAGCACAGGTCGGGTAAAGAGCATGGGCAGGAGTTCCTGGGAGTGGGACTAGCGGTTGAGGGGCATCACGGCCTGGATCACGACTGGCTTGCCGCTCTGGGTCTGCAGGTATCGGACGATGGTCTCGACATTGGCGACGACCTGGGAGATGGGTACGGCGGCGTGCAGGTCGTTGTTTCCGATCATCACGAAGTAGCAGTCGATGTCGGGTTGGACCAGCTGGTGCAGCCGCTGAAGCACATCGGCGGAGGTCTCCCCATCGACGCCCATGTTGTAGGCCTTGATGGCCAGGAGGTCGTCCCAGGTGGCGTCCCGGGTGGGGCTCGGCAGCTGGACCGCGTTGACGCGCCGGGTGATGGAATCCCCGACCATGCCGGCGCAGGTGACCTTGTAGTACTTGATGTAGGGGATGAGGCTGGCGTCGGCCCAGCGCAGGTAGCCCAGCTCGGAGAGATGCTCGCCATCCGGCTGGAAGAAGAACACCAGGGGCTTGCTGGTGTTGGCGAGCAGGATGGAATAGGTGTCGAGGTAGGTGACCTTCAGCTCCTGGGCCTTATTGGCCAGGCCCATGTTCAGGGCCCGGATCTCGATGTTGCTCGTGTCGCTATTGAGCCCACCCGCACAACCGGACAGGAACAGGGCACTCAGCGGCAGCAAAAGAGCTCTCAGCTTCAACCACGCCTCCGGGCAAGACACACCACGAGCCAGGCAGACCGCGGCAAAGGGGAACTCTCATTCCTTGGACCAATGATACTGGAGCGGGGTTGAATCTTGGCTCCGAATGAGGGCCTGGCGGACGCCTGGACCTTGGGTTATCTGGGGTGTAACTGCCCCAGGGACCGGCAATTTCTTCGTTGTGGGCTACAATAAGTTCCTACGGATGGAGCCCCCTTGGTTCGGGTCTACTGGAAAGCTGCCCACAAGGCCTGGGGATGGAGCCAGCACGTCTATCGCCTCAACCCGAACAGCTTGCGCCTGTTCAAGCGGCACCTGCGCTGGGCCACGGCCGCTGCCCTCCGGCCCGAGGCGGCCCTCGCCTGGTTCTCCTTTCACGAGGACGTGGCCGTGGAGGCCTTCACCCGGGCCAACCCCCGGCTCATCTTCCGGGCTCTGACGCGCTACATGGCCGTGGGCTGGGGCCTGGCGCGCCGGACTAAGGTCATCCAGGACACCTACCTGTGCCTGCTTGGCCAGGGCGGCTTCCTGGCCGAGGCCATGCGGCAGCCCGGGGGCCTGGTGCTGGCGCGCTTCGACCTGGACCGCGGCCAGAAGGGCCTGCTCCGCCTGGGCAGCGATGCCCAGTTCCGCAAGGAGGGCGAGATCTCGGTCTTCCTGGAGCTGGAGGGCGTGCCGGGGGCCATCACGGGGCTGGCCTTCTCCCTGGAGCTCGGCACGGGACTGATCGTCCGCATCGGCGGGCTGCAGGGCCGCAAGGGTGGGGACGAGGCGGCCATCAAGCTGGCCACGAAAGCCATGCACGGCCTCCGCCCCAAGAACCTCATGGTCCTGGTGGTCCAGGAAGTGGCCCGGGCCCTGGGGGCCTCCGAGCTGCAGGGGGTGGGCAACGCCATCCAGGTCTACCGGGCCCGGGTGAACAACCCCCTGGTGCCCAGGCGGGACTTCCGGTTCGACTTCGATGCCCTCTGGACCGAGGTCGGCGGCGTCCCCCTGGGAGACGGCTGGTTCCGGCTGCCGCTGACCACGCCCCGGCGCACGCCGGAGGAGATCAAGCCCAACAAGCGGTCCCTCTACACGAAACGCTATGCCCTGCAGGACGAGCTCTGCCGGCAGATCCGCGAGCAGCTGGCCTTCTGAGGGAGCCTGCGGGCGGGGGGCCGGGGCGGCCCCCGGCGGAATTCCGCTAAGCTATCCCCATGCCGCTCGAACCCCGCCTGCTCGAGATCCTCTGCTGCCCTGCCTGCCGCGGTGAGCTCCTGGAGCGCGCCGAGGGCCTGCACTGCCAGTCCTGCAAGCTCTGCTATCCCATCGAGGACGGCATCCCCGTGATGCTGGTGGACCAGGCCCGGAGGGTGGACTGATGCGCCTCGACCGCGCCCAGGCCGAGTCGGTGCTCCAGCGCATGCAGGGCCGGAAGGTGGCCGTGCTGGGCGACGTGATGCTGGACGAGTATCTCTTCGGCGAGGTGAGCCGCATCTCGCCGGAGGCGCCGGTGCCCATCGTGCGGGTGGTGCGCGAGCGGTCGGTGCTTGGTGGCGCCGCCAATGTGGCCGCCAACCTCCGGGCCCTGGGCGCCGAGCCCATGCTGGTGGGCACCCTGCAGAAGGACCGCGCCGGGGAGGGCGTGCTGGGACTCCTCGGGGAGCTCGACATCTCCATCTCAGGCCTCGTGCTGGACACCTCGCGCCCCACGGTCATCAAGACCCGGGTCATCGGGCAGCAGCAGCAGATGCTGCGCATCGACCGGGAGGACTCGGGTCCGCTGGATCCAGTCGTGCTCCTGGGCCTGAAGGACCGCCTGCGGCGCGCCCTGGCCGAGGCCTCGGCCCTGATCGTGTCCGATTACGCCAAGGGCACCATCAGCGAGTCGGTCATGGAGGTGGTGCGCTCCCTCTGCGCCGAGCGGAACCTGCCCTGGATCGTGGATCCCAAGCCCGCCCACAAGCACCTCTACCGCGGCGCCACCCTCATGACGCCGAACACAAAGGAGACCTCGGAGCTGACGGCCCGCCCGGCCCGCTCCGACATGGAAGTCACGGTGGCCGGCCGGGAGCTCATGCAGGACCTGGGCTTGGGCGGCCTGTTGGTGACGCGCAGCGAGCGGGGCATGGCGCTCTTCGCCCCGGATGCCGGCCATGTCGCGCCCTGGATGATTCCCACCGAGGCCCGGGAAGTCTTCGATGTGAGCGGCGCAGGAGATACCGTCATCGCCGCCTTCAGCGCCGCGGTGGCCGCCGGGGCCGACTGGCGCGAAGCCGCCATGCTGGCCAATGCCGCCGCGGGTGTCGTGGTCGCCAAGATCGGCACCGCCACGGCCACCCCCGCAGAGATCCTGGCCCACTACCAGGATCAGGAAGCGAACTAGGGCTGTCGGCTGTCAGCCATCAGCTATCAGCTATCAGCTATCAAGAGCAGGGCCGGGCCAGCCTGATGGGCCCAGCCGTGGCCCTCTTTTACCGACAGCTGAGAGCTGACAGCCGACAGCCACAAGTGCCCCTAGTTCCTCAGCTCGATGGCGAGCAGGAACCGGTCCCCGGAGGCGAGGCGCTCTTTCACCTGGCTGAAGTTGAGGTCGAAGGTCTCGGTCTCGCCGGGCTTGATGGTGCCGAGCTTGGTGCCGCCGGAGGCCGCGCCGATCAGCCGTCCATCCTTGTCCAGCACCGCCACGGCAAAGCCGGGGATCCGGGGGGCGTTGCTGGTGTTGGTGACCTCCAGCTGAGCCCGGGTGCCGAACTCGGCGTTCTTCAGGAAGCTGAAGAAGCCCTGCTCGACCTTGCGCTTGTTGAAGAAGATGCTGGTCACCTTCAGCCCGTCGAGGTTGATGGCCAGGGGAATGGTGCGGTCCCAGATGAAGCCGAGGCTCTCAGAGTGGAAGGAGAGCGGGACGGCCGGGGCCGATACCACCTGGGTCGGGGCCGCTGGGGCCGGAGCCGGCGCACCGGAGGGAACCTGGGCAAGTCCCAGGACAGCGGCAAGGAGGATCATCTGCATCTCAGTGCCTTCCGAACAGGCCGCTGAAGAGGCCCTTCTTGGGGGCCGGCTCTTCGGCCTGGGGCAGGGTGGGCGCGCCGCCGGTCCGCTCGCGGCGGAGCCGCTCGAAAGCCGGGCGCAACCCCGGGACCTTGCAGGCCTCCAGCCAGTTCTCGCTGTGTTGCCGAGCCACCATGTGGTTCTCCAGGATGCGTCCCTCATCCACCCAGGCGATGAGCTGGGGCATCGTGAGCCCGGCGTAGATCTCTTCGCCGATCTTCAGGCGCAGGAGCTCGGCCCCCGTGTCGGGGCCCTCGGGGAGGGGCGCGAAGCTGCGCGGAGCCGGAACGACCTCCGTGAGCTCCTCGGGGGGCGGCAGCAGGTCCTTTGCCTCGAAGGCCACCGTCGGCTCCTCCATGGCAGAGGCTGGGACGGAGGCCAGGGCGGCCAAAAGGTCGGCCTGGGAGATCCGGACCGTGGAGCTCGAGGCGCCAGTCAGGTCGGGGGCAGCATAGCCGGATGCCGTGGCGCTGTCCTCGAAGCTGGGGGCAGGCGCCGGGGGCAGCTCGGGAGTCGGTTCCACCCGGGCCTGCGAGGGGGCCAGCGTCGAGTCCAGAGCGGACAGGGTGGCCTCCAGGTCCATGTGGCTGGAGTTGGAGCTGATCCTCAGGCCCGTCGGCTCGGCGGGGGCATCCCCGAAGAGCTTGTCGATGGCGTCCCGCGCAGAGGTGTAGCCCGAGGCTGTCGTGGTGGGTAGCTCGAGGGGGGGCGGTTCCGGGGGAGCAGCGGCTTCCGCAGCCAGCTCAGCGGTCGGCAGGGCCTCCTTGGCCTCAGGCAGGAAGGCGGGAATCTCGGGATGGGTCTGGTCCAGGACCGCCGTGACACTGCCGGACAGGTCCTCCAGGGTGAGGGCCGGCGCTTCCTCCAGGTCCTGGGGAGGGAGCGTGGCCAGCCGCAGGGCCTCGAGCGCCTCGGCCTCGAAACCGGCGGTGGCGTCCTGGGCGGGCAGGCCCAGCACCCGTTGGACGATGTCGCCCACGGGGAAGGTGCTCCCGCAGGAGAAGCAGCGGGCGCGCCGGAAGGTCGGCCTCAGCCGTTCCGGCCGGAGGCGGTAGCGGGTGGAGCAGCTCGGGCAATGAATCGCTTCGGCCACCGTAGACTCCTGGAGTTCGGAGCAGCATAGCACCCTGCCCAGACTCTGTCGCAGGGCCAGGGCCGGGTATCCTGGCAGCACGGAGGTTGCGTGCTGGGCGTGTTCATCACCATTGAGGGCGTGGAGGGGTCGGGCAAGTCCACCCAGCTGTTCCGCCTCTCCGAGCGTCTGCGCCAGATCGGCCTGCCCCTGCTCGTCTCCAAGGAACCCGGCGGCACGGCCCTGGGGCGTGAGCTGCGGCGGCTGCTGCTCGAGCGCCATCCCAGCGGCGAGGCCTGGTGTCCGGACGCCGAGCTGCTGCTCTTCTACGCCGACCGGGCCCAGCACCTGGAGCAGGTCGTCCGTCCGGCCCTCGCCGAAGGAATGATCGTGCTGGTGGATCGCTTCGAGGACTCCACCCGGGCCTACCAGGGCGCCAGCGGCGTGCCCGAGTCCGCCCTGGACCGCCTCAGCGAGCTGGTGCTCAAGGGCCTGCGGCCCCACCTGACCATCCTCCTGGACGTGGATCCCGAGCTGTCCCTGCAGCGTGTCGAAGTGCGGAACCTCTCCATGGGGGCCGAGTTCTCCGAGACCCGCTTCGACGAGGCGGAGCTGGACTTCCACCGGCGCGTGCGCAAGCGCTTCCTGGCCATCGCCCAGAACAACCCCAACCGGGTGGCCCTGATCCCCGCCCGGGACGCGGCGGACGACGTCGAGGCCGCCATCTGGGCTCGGGTGGCGCCGCTGCTGCGGAACGCCGGGTTCGGGGTGGACTAGTGACCACCGGGTTCTCCGCCGACATCTCAGGCCACTTGCCGATCCGCCAGCGGCTGGCGGACCGCCTGCTGGCGGGCCGCTTGCAGGGCTCGCTGGTCTTCACCGGGCCCGAGGGCATCGGCAAGCGCCGGGTGGCCCTGGAGCTGGCCCAGCGCGAGCTCTGCTTCCGGCGCAGCGCCTGCGGCCAGTGCGAGGGCTGCCGGATGTTCGCCGGGGATGACCTGCCCTTCGAGCTGCCGAACCTGCTGCGCATCACCCCCGAGGGCAAGGCCGGCGTCATCCGCATCGACCAGATCCGCGAGGGCCTCGACTCCACGAACCAGCCCCGGTTCAGCCGCGGCGTCATCGAGTGGGCGTCCCTGGCCCCACCCATGGGCTGCCACCGCTGGATCCTGGTCGAAGAGGCCCATCGGCTCAATGAGTCCAGCGGCAACATCCTGCTCAAGACCCTTGAGGAACCCCCCGAGGGCACCCACTTCATCCTGATCACCCACCGCCCCGAGGCCCTGCTGCAGACCATCCGCAGCCGCTGCGAGCGCATCCCCTTCGCGCCCCTAGCCCCCCGGGAGGCCTGGGCAGTGGCCCAGCGGCTGGGCTGGCAGGAGGCCGACCAGGACCGCTGGTCCGCCCTGGGGGAAGGCAGCCTCCGGCTCCTGGACGAGACCGCGTTCCAGCGGGCCGAGGCTCAGCTGGAGGCCTGGCTCGCCCTGCTGGGCGGCGCCGCCTTCGGGGAGGCCTCTGGGCCCCTGCTGCCCGAGAAGGAATCGGCCCTGGCTCAAGGCGAGCAGCTGCGCCAGCCCCTGGAGCTGCTCCTCCGGATCCTGGCGGATCTGGCCCGCCTGCGCACGGGCGAGGCGCCGGCCCTGGCCCCCTGGCGGGAGGCCCTGGGACCCCTGGCCGCGGCCCCGCTGGACCTGAAGGCCCCTCAGGAGGCCATCCTCGAGGCCCTGCGCCACCTGGCCCGGAACCTCAGCCCCGAGCCCCTGCTCCGGGAAGTGGCCCTCTCGCTGAGGAGCTGATTGCCTTCTGGCTTCGCTGGGCTAGAATAGATTCAGGAGCGAAGACTCCTGAACTGGAGCCCCCCATGTCCGAACCCCTCTTTGGCCACGATCTGCTGGGTCTCCTGGTGGAGAAGGGCGGGGCCTGCTCCCTGGAGTCCCTGCGCGCGGCCTCCGTCGCGGCCCACGGCCCCGCGGCCGTCTACTGCAACTGCGGCGGCGACAGCTTCGACTTCGACGGCGTCATCGGCTTCCTGGCCAGCAAGGGCAAAGTCCAGGTGGCCGACGGCACCGTGACCCTGGGCATGGCCCAGGCGTGTCAGCACTAGCTTCTGGCTGTCAGCTGTCGGCTATCAGCCAAGAAGGCTCCGGCCTGTCTCGGCGCAGGGATAGGTGCTTCAGTTGACAGCTGATAGCTGAGAGCCGATAGCCCCTTCCCTGGACGCCCCCCGCGCTCCTGCTGCATGATCGAGGTCTTCCCCCATTGCCTTCGGAGACCCCATGAAACTGCTGCGCATCAACCACCTGGGCATCGCGGCGCCGGGGCTGGACGAGGCCATGGCCCGCATGGCCCGCCTCTTCGACATGACGGCGGAGCACACCGAGGAAGTGGCCGAGCAGAAGGTGAAGACGGCCTTCTTCCCCGTGGGGCCCAGCACCTTGGAATACCTGGAGAGCACTGATCCCGAAGGCCCCATCGGCAAGTTCCTGGCGAAGCGCGGCCCGGGCATCCACCACGTCTGCTTCGAGGTCGACGACATCGATGCCGCCGTGACCTCGCTGCTGGCCAAGGGCGTGCGCATGATCGACTCGGCCCCCCGCAACGGCGCGCACGGCTGCCGCGTGGCCTTCATCCATCCCGCCGAGACTGGCGGGGTGCTGATGGAGCTGAGCCAGGGCGGGGCGCACTGAAGGCCGCCCATGCGCCTCACTGACCTCGCTGCACTGCTGGCCGGCTGCTTGGGGGTGGGCGCCCTCGGGGCCCAGGGCGCCGAGACGGGGTTCCTCCCGCAGACCCTCACCCACGCCGGCCGCAGCCACCGCTACCAGATCTATGTCCCCACGGACTACGCCACCCGGACGGACTGGCCCGTGATTCTCTACTTGCACGGCGCCGGGGAACGGGGCGAGGACGGCCTGCGCCCGACCCAGGCGGGGCTCGGCGCCGCGCTCCGCCGGGCGCCGCAGCGCTTTCCCGCCATCGTCGTGATTCCGCAGGTGC
The DNA here is from genome assembly GCA_903863195.1 of uncultured Holophagaceae bacterium. Taxonomy (GTDB): domain Bacteria; phylum Acidobacteriota; class Holophagae; order Holophagales; family Holophagaceae; genus Geothrix. The sequence continues at coordinate 34,111 of CAIPAY010000019.1, read as the reverse complement.
CTGTGGGAACGCAGTGGACCGGAGCCCAGGCCGACCTGGCCCTCGCCGCCTTGGACCGGGTCCTCGGCGAGTACCGGGTGGATGTGGACCGGGTGTATCTGACGGGCCTCTCCATGGGTGGCCATGGCACCTGGTATCTCGCCTACCGCCACCCCGAGCGCTTCGCCGCCGCGGCACCCATCTGCGGCTGGACCCAGGAACTGGCCAGCCACGGGTTCCTGGTCCCGGTGGTGCCGCCGGAGGTGGGCCCGGCCCTGCCTGCGCTCGCGCGGCGGCTGGCCATGCTGCCGCTCTGGGTCTTCCACGGCGACCAGGACTCCGTGGTGCCTGTGCAGGGCTCCCGCGCGGCCTTTGAAGCTCTCAAGGCCGAGTCCACCCTCGCGCGCTACACCGAGTATCCGGGCCTTGACCACAACAGCTGGGACGTCACCTATGCCTCCGACGCCTTTGTCTCATGGCTCTTCGCCCAGCGGCGGCCGAAGCGCTGAGGGCGACGGTGGCTACATGGTCAGACCCAGGTACCCCAGCCACAGCGCCCGTCCGAAGAACACGACCACAGGCGTGGCCAGGGCCAGGAAGCAGCCGAAGGGCAGCATGGTCTGGCCATTGGAGCGCCGCATGAGCATGAGCGGCACGCCGACGGCTGCTCCCAGGCCCGCGCCCAGGAAGAGGACCCCGAGCATCGGCGCCCAGCCCCAGAAGGCGCCCAGCCAGGCCAGCATCTTGAAGTCGCCCATGCCCAGGCCATCGGTCTTGCGGACCAGCTTGTAGACCTGGTTCACCAGGGCGGGCACGCCGTAGCCCACGGCCATGCCGAGGAGGCTCTGCTGCCAGGTCACGGCGGGCTCGAAGCCGGGATAGGCGGGCGCGGGCTGCAGGCCGTTGTGCCAGGCCAGGGCCGGAAGGAGGTGGTTGCTCCCGGTCCAGACCCTGACGAGGGTCTCGGGCCACTGCAACTGGGGCAGCGTGAACAGCACGCCCAGGGCCATGAGGGGGAACTGGAGCACGTCCGGCAGGATCATCGCGGTGAAGTCCGTGAAGAACAGCACCAACAGCGCGTAGCCGCAGAGGAGCCCCTTGAACCAGATGAGGGTGCCGAAGGGGAAGATCCAGGGGGATACGGCGAAGAGCAGGCCCGCCAGCAGCTCCACCAGGGGATAGCGCACGGGGATGCGCCAGCCGCAGGCCGCGCACTTGCCCCGCAGCCAGAGCCAGCCGAGCACGGGCACGTTGTGCCAGGGCTTGATCTGGGCCTTGCAGGAGGGGCAGTGGCTGGCCCGCAGGACCACGTCGCGCTCAGCGGGTTCCTCCTGGGGCAGCCGGTGGATCAGCACGTTGCCGAAGGAACCCAGGATCAGGCCAAAGGGGGCCAGCAGCAGGGAGAGCAGCCAGGGGGGCAGGTCCAGAAGGGGCATGCGACTACGATACCGGGGACCTAGACCCGGTTTGCGGCAATATTAGGAGGTCACCCCGGAGCGCTCATGATCCGTCCCCTGCTTGCTTCTCTCCTGCTGGCCTTGGCCCTTCCGGTGGTGGCCCAGGCCCCGGCGCCCCAGGCTGCCGCGCCTGCGCCCGCAGCCAAGCCCCGGGTCCAGCTGGTCACCAGCTACGGGCCCATCGTGGTAGAGCTGGAGCCGGCGCTGGCGCCGAGGACCGTGGCGAACTTCCTGGGCTACGTGCAGCGCGGCCACTACGCCGGCACCATCTTCCACCGCGTCATCAGCGGCTTCATGATCCAGGGCGGAGGCCTGCTGGAGAACATGGAGGAGAAACCCACCGGGGAGGCCGTGCTCAATGAGGCCCCCCAGACCTTCAAGGCCGGCCTGAAGAACACCCGGGGCACCATCGCCATGGCCCGCACGGCGGCGCCCCACAGTGCCATGGCCCAGTTCTACATCAACCTGGTGGACAACGTCGCGCTGGACCACCGGGACCTGTCCACGGAGGGCTACGGCTACTGCGTCTTCGGCCGGGTGGTTGAAGGCCTGGACGTGGTGGACCGCATTGCCCGGGTCAAGACCGAGTGGCGCCGCGGCATGGGCGACGTGCCCCAGTTCGCCGTGCGCCTCAAGGAAGCCACGGTGCTGCCCGTCAAATAGAGCCTGCTAGGGGTTGATCACCTTGATGGACGGGCCGGGGCCCTGGGGGCGCTGGCGGTCCTTGGGGATGAAGATGGCGTTCAGCAGGGACGCCACGACGCTGGTGACCAGGGCGCCGAAGAACCCGGGCCAGAAGCCGCTGACGGTGAAGGCCAGGCCCAGGCGGGCCGAGAGGGTGCCCGCCAGCCAGAAGACCAGGCCGTTGATGACGAGGCTGAAGCAGCCGAGCGAGCAGGCCACGGGCACGAAGGCCAGGAACTTGAGCAGGGAACCCACGGTGGTGTTGAGGGCGCCCAGCAGCACGGCCACGACCAGCAGCTCCAGGAAGGACCCGTGGCCCAGGCCCGGCACCACGGCGGAAGCCACCAGCAGGCCGATGGCGGAGAAGAGGAAACGCAGCAGCACGCTCATGTAGGCATCCCGTCCTTCTCATTGGCCTGGGTGACGATGCTGCCGGGGGGCACGCTGCGGGTGAGCCAGACGTTGCCGCCGATGGCCGAGCCCTGGCCGAGGGTGATGCGGCCCAGGATGGTGGCGTTGGAGTAGATGATCACGTCGTCCTCCACCACCGGGTGGCGGGGCACGCCCTTGATGGGGTGGCCCTCCGAGTCCAGGGGGAAGCTCTTGGCGCCCAGGGTGACGCCCTGGTAGATGCGGACGTTGCGGCCGATGACGCAGGTCTCGCCGATGACGACGCCGGTGCCGTGGTCGATGAAGAAGCGCTCGCCGATCTGGGCTCCGGGGTGGATGTCGATGCCCGTGAGGCTGTGGGCGTGCTCGGTGATCATGCGGGGCAGCAGGGGCACGCCCAGGTCGAGCAGCTCGTGGGCCAGGCGCTGGCTGGTGACGGCCAGCAGGCCTGGGTAGCAGAAGAGCACCTCGTCGGGGCTGGTGGCGGCGGGATCGCCCTCGAAGCCCGCCTGGACATCCGTGGCGAGCAGGTGGCGCACCTTCGGGAGGCGGGTGAGGAAGGCGCCGGCCAGCGCCAGGGCCCGGGTCTCGCAGCCTTCGCAGGTGGGGTCCGCGGCCATGAGGCCCCGCTGGATCTGGACCCGGAGGCCGTGCAGCACCCGGTCCATGCGGGCGCCCAGGTGGTAGCGCAGGGTCTCGCCCTTCAGCTCCGAGGGGCCGAAGTAGCCGGGAAAGAGCAGGGCACGCAGGTCTTCCACCAGGTCGGCCAGCGCCGTGCGCGACGGGAACTCGCGCCGGCCCAGGGGCATCTCCGTGAGGGCGGTGGAGGCTTGCGCCAGGGCCTCGATGATGGCGGGCAGGTCGACGCTGGGGTCGGAAGAGGGCTCAGCGGACATGGGTGCTCCGGCATCGGGTTCCGGGGGCGCTTGTCCCGGTGGAATCAGGATGCCGCAGGTGGCAAGGGCCGGGAACCAGGGATTCCATCGCTCAGTAGGTCCAGCTCAGGGCGCAGCCGGTCTCCCGGGCCAGCCGCTCGGCCAGGTCGGGGTCGTGCTTCAGGCGCAGGTCCGAGTTGGCCCGCACCCGCGCCACCAGGCCCTCCTTGGACCGGTATTCGAAGGTCACGGGGATCTCGCCCCGGTGCTCTGCCAAGAGGGTGGCCATGCGGGGCGGGCACTCGCCCGGGGGCAGGCGCACCACGGCGCCAGTGAAGCCCATGCCCTGGAAGGACTCCAGGGGCTCGATCTGGGTGGCGAAGAGCTTCACCACGGTCTGTTCCTCTTCCTCTTCGGACTCGCTGCTGCTGCCGTTGCTCTGGAGTACCTCCACCCGCAGCTCGCCGGTGATGCGCAGCATGGCCTCGGGCACGGCCAGGTGGTGATACTGGGCATAGGGTCGCCTGCCTGGTTTCTTGGTGACGGGATCCCACTTGCTGGCCATGAGCAGCACTTCCATCTTGCCCGTGGGGTCCTCCACCTGGAGGATGGCCCAGGGCTCCCCCTTCTGGTTGGTCTTGAAGGCGACGGTGCTGACCATGGCGCCTAGGCTGACCTCGGCCCGGTCCCGGAGGCGGCCGGAGGTGGCGTCCTCCTGGATCTTCGCGAGGTTGCCGTGGGTGTGCACCTGGATCGCATCGGCGAACTCCTCCAGGGGATGCCCGCTCACGAAGAGGCCGAGCACCTCGCGCTCCGCGGCCAGCCGGGTCTTGCGGTCCCAGGGCTCGATGTTCTCGGGCACGCGCCAGTCCTCGCTGAGGCTGGCCAGCTCCGCGTCATCGAAGAGGCTGGTCATGCCCGTGTCCCCGCCCCCGCGGGCGGCGGCAGCCACGGCGTCGGGCAGGCCCAGCAGCAGCGCGGCCCGGTTGGGCTCCAGGCTGTCGAAGGCTCCGGCCTTGATAAGGGACTCCCAGACCTTCCGGTTGGCCTTCTGCAGGTCCGTGCTCTTCAGGGCGTGGAACAGATCCTTGAAGGAACCCTCTGTCTGGCGGGCCTCCAGGATGGCCTGCAGCGCCGCGTCGCCCAGGCCTTTCACCGCAGCGAAGCCGAACCGGATCTGCCGGTCTCCCGTCGCCGTGAAATCGAGCGCGGACTCGTTGATGTCCGGTCCCATGACCTCGATGTCCCGCTCCCGGCAGTTCTGCACGTACTTGGCCACATCGTCGGTCCGTCCAGACTTGGTCGAGAGCAGACCCGCCATGAACTCCACGGGGAAGTTCGCCTTCAGATAGGCGGTCTCGTAGGCCACCATGGCGTAGGCGGCGCTGTGGCTCTTGTTGAAGCCGTAGCCCGCGAAGTACTCGATGAGGTCGAACATCTCCGCGACCTTGACCTTGTCGTAGCCCCGGGCGACGCCCCCGTCGATGAACTTGGACTTCTCCTTGGCCATCTTCTCCTTGTCCTTCTTGCCCATGGCCCGGCGCAGCATGTCGGCTTCGCCCAGGCTGTAGCCCGCCAGCAGGCTGGCGATCTGCATCACCTGCTCCTGGTAGAGGATCACGCCGTAGGTGGGGGAGAGGATGGGCTCCAGGGCGGGGAACATGTAGGTGACGGGCTCCCGGCCGTGGCGCCGGTCCACGTAGGTGCTGCCCATGCCCGCGCCAAGGGGGCCGGGCCGGAAGAGGGCGTTGAGGGCGATGAGGTCGTCGAAGCGGTCCGGCCCCAGCTGCCGCAGCAGCTGCTTCATGCCGCCGGACTCGAACTGGAACACGCCGTCGGTGTCGCCCGCGGCGAATAGGTCGAAGGTCTTCTTGTCGTCGAAGGTGCGGATGGTGGTCATGTCCATGGGCTGGCCCTGCCGCCGGGTGATGACCTCCTGCGTCTTCGCGATCTGGGTGAGCGTCTCGAGGCCCAGGAAGTCCATCTTCAGGAGGCCCGCGCGCTCGGACTCGGTCATGGTGTACTGCACCATCACCTTGCCGTCCTTGTCCTTGCAGAGCGGAGCGAAGCGGGTCAGCTCGTCCGGCGCGATGATGATGCCGGCCGCGTGGACGCCGGTGTTGCGCGAGAGCCCCTCCAGCCGGGCCGAGATGTCGAGGATGTTCTTCACCTCAGGGTCGGTCTCATAGAGCTTCCGCAGCTGGTCGCTCTTCTCCAGGGCCTCGCCGATGGACATGGGCTTGCCCGGCTCCTGGGGCACCAGCTTGGTCAGGTTGTTGGCGAAGGCGAAGTCCTTCTCGAAGACCCGGGCCACGTCCTTGATGACGGCCTTGGTCTTGAGCTGGTTGATGGTGATGATGTTGCTGACCTTGTCCTGGCCGTATTTCTCGGTGACGTAGTCGATGACCTTCTGGCGGCCGTCGCGGCAGAAGTCGATGTCCACGTCGGGCATGGAGACGCGCTCGGGGTTGAGGAAGCGCTCGAACAGCAGGTCGTACTGCATGGGGTCGATGTCGGTGATGCGCATGGACCAGGCCACGATGCTGCCGGCGGCGGAGCCGCGGCCGGGGCCCACGGGCACGCCCATCTCCCGGGCCTGGCGGATGAAGTCCCAGACCAGCAGGAAGTAGCCGGGGAAGCCCATCTTGAGGATCATGTCGAGCTCGAAGGCAAGGCGCTCCCGGTAGCTCTCCTCGGGGTATTTCAGGATCCCCTTCTGCCAGAGCGGGCGGCACTCGGCCAGGCGCGCCTCGAAGGTCTCCTTGGCGATGTGGACGAAGTAGGACTCCAGGTCATAGCCGGGGGGCACCGGAAAGCGGGGCGTGACGGGCTTCCGGGTGATGGGGAAGTGCTCCACCTTGGCGGCGATCTCCAGGGTGCGCTCCAGGTATTCCGGGTGGTCCGGGAAGACGTAGCCCATCTCCTCGGGCGTCTTCACGAAGAACTGGTCGGTAGAGAAACGCATGCGCTTCTCCTTGGCCTTGGTGGTCTTGGTCCCGATACACAGCAGCGTGTCGTGCAGGTCGGCGTCCTCGTGGTTGAGGTAGTGGGCGTCGTTGGTCGCCACCAGGGGGATGCCCAGCTTGGCGGCCAGGGCCTCCTGGTGGGGGATGATCTCCCGCTCCTTGTCGAAGCCCTGGTCCTGGATCTCCAGGTAGAAGTCGTCGCCGAAGATGTCGCGGAAGTCCCGGGCCACGCGCTCGGCCTGGTCCAGGCGGTTCTGCAGCATGCGGGCCTGCACCTCGCCGCCGAGGCAGGCGGACAGGGCGATGAGGCCCTCGCTGTGCTGGCGGAGGAGGTCCTTGTCGATGCGGGGCTTGTAGTAGAAGCCCTCGGTGAAGCCCGCGGAGACCAGCTTGGACAGGTTCGTGAAGCCCACGGGGTTCTTGGCCAGCAGCACCAGGTGGTAGCCCGCGTCCCGGGAGCCGCTGGGGTCCACGCAGTCCTCGAGGCCCTCGTCGCCAGTGGTGTTCTTCGCCTCCAGCTTCTTGTCGAAGCGGGTCTTGGGTGCCACGTAGACCTCGCAGCCGAGGATGGGCTTCACGGCCAGGGTCCCGTCGGCCTCCCGCGTCTTCTCGCAGGCGTCGAAGAGCTTCATCATCCCGAACATGTTCCCGTGGTCGGTGACCGCCACGGCGGGCATGCCGGAGGCCCGGCACTTCTTCACGAGCTCGGGAATGCGCGTGAGGCCGTCCAGCAGGGAGTGTTCGGTGTGCAGGTGCAGGTGCGCGAAGCTCATGGTCCCATTCTCCGCTGGTTACCCACCCTTGGGGGAAGTCCCGCGATGTCAGTGCCGGGAGAGCAGCTCCTCCAGGACCTGTCGCAGCTGGTCACCGGAGGCCCCTGTTTCCAGGCGGGCGTGGGGTCCTTCGGTGGCAGGGCCGCCGATCTGGATCCAGCGGGGCCGGCGGCGCAGCAGGTTGCCCTCACGCCAGACCGCCAGGATGCTCGGCTCTCGGGCCCAGAGCAGGACGCTCGGGTAGGGACCCTCCCGGGGCGGCACGGTGCCCCAGGGCTCCACCTCGGCGCCCCAGGTGTGGAGCAGGGCCAGGAGCCGGTCGCTCTCCCCGGGCTGGTCCATGCCCAGGGCCACGGTCCAGCCTGAGAGGAAGTCCCGGTGGCTGGGCTGGCTTGCCTCGTCGCGGTCGTACCAGCCGAGGCGCTCCTGGCCGTCGAGGACCCGGTTCTGGACGCGGTAGGTGATGCCGTCCGCGCCGAGCAGGGTGAGGTCCGGGGCCGCCTTGACCTGGTCCGCCCAGGTGGCGCCGAAGAGGGCTTCCAGGGCTGGCTCGGGGCGGTCCGTGCGGAAGGTGCGGCCCGGGACCAGGCTCTGCCAGCCTTCCCGCTCGGTCTCGGCGAGCTGGATGCGGGCCTCCAGAACGCTCACCACGAGCCACTGCCAGGCTGACCCAACGGCCAGGGCCAGGATCAGGAGGCTGAAGCCGGAGAGGCGGATCTTGAGGTCGAAGAGGCTGAAGGCCGCCAGCTCCACCACCACCGGCAGGGTGACGCCCAGGAAGCCCAGGAAGAGGCGGCGGCCCAGGGGATCACCCTCCTGCCGGGCGCGGTAGGTCCAGTAGATGATGCAGCCGCAGCCCGTCAGGTAGACGAGGTTGGAGGTGTTGTGCAGCCAGGTGTCGCCCAGACTCGGGTGGGGCAGGACCAGGTTGCGGAGGAAGTTCGGGATCAGGGCCAGGGCCACCCAGCGGGGGAACTGCTTGGGGATGTGACCTTGGAAAAGCCGGGTGAAGGCGGCGCTGAGCGCGAGGAAGCCGAAGGCCATGAGCAGGCTCTGGGCCCGGTCCACCAGGTGGGGATTCAGGTCGGCCTGGACACCCAGGGCCAGGACGCCGTGGCGCAGGCTCACCAGGAGGCAGGCCAGGGCCAGCCAGCCGACCATGCGGTCCCGCCGGGTGAAGGCATCCGCCGCGAAGCTGATGAAGAGCGCCGCGAGAGCTCCCGCCTGGAGGGCATCGAGGAAGGGCCAGTCCAGAAGCTGCATGCGGGGGAGTCCGGGGGATGGGAGGATGGACATCAGCCTAATCCAATCCCGCCCCCGCTCGTAGCCGCCAACATCGCTAGACGCTTTGGAGATGCCGTTGATCGCCTTCGAGAACCTGGAAGTGCGCTACCCCGCCACCCCGGTGCCGGCCCTGAAGGGGCTGAGCCTCCGGCTGGAGCGGGGCATCGTGGGGCTGCTGGGGCCCAATGGCTCCGGCAAGTCCACGCTGCTGAAGGCCCTGCTGGGGTTGTTGACCCCATCGCGAGGCTCCGGCACCGTGCTGGGGGTGCCCCTGGGGGGGGCCGAAGCCGCCCGGCTGCGGGCCCGCATTGGCTACATGCCCGAGTATGATGCCCTCATCGAGGATGCCTCCGCCTACGAACAGGTGGCGTTCTGGGGTGAGCTGAGCGGCCTGGCGCCGGAGGCGGCCCGGGACCGTGCCCATGAGGTGCTCTACTTTGTTGGCCTGGACGAGGCCCGCTATCGGCCGGTCAGCGGCTACTCCACGGGCATGCGCCAGCGGGTGAAGCTGGCCCAGGCCCTGGTCCACAGCCCCGAGCTGATCTTCCTGGATGAGCCCACCAACGGCCTGGATCCCGATGGCCGCCGCCGGATGCTGGATCTGGTCCTGCGCGTCCACGCCGAGCTAGGCACCGGCGTCATCCTGGCCTCGCACCTGCTGGGCGACGTGGAGCGCGTGGCGGACCAGCTGGTGATTCTGGACCAGGGCCAGATCAAGGCGGCGGGCTCCATGGCCGGGCTGCGCAAGGCCCTGGCCCGGCGGGTGGAGCTGCGCTTCCTGGATCCCCTGGATGCGGCCCAGGAGACCGCCCTGGAGGAGCTGGGCGCGGTGCTGGAGGCCCGGAATGGGCTCTACGACCTAGAGCTGACCGAGGCGGATCCCACCGCTGCCTTCCGCTGGGCCCAGGCCCAGGGTGCGACTTTGGTGCAGGTGACGCCCCGCCACGACCGCCTGGATGAGGTGCTGCTCCGGGCGCTCCATGAGCCGACACCGGCCGGCGGCGGGGGGAACTGACCCATGCCCATCTACGCCCCCACGCTGCCCCCGGCACCGGACCTCCGCCATGGCCACCCCCCGGCCGTGGTGCTCATGCGCTTCGACCTCACCCGGCTCTGGCGGCAGAAGATCGGCCGCTTCTTTGGGTTCGCCTTCCTAGCCATGCTGCTCTGGAAGATCGCGCGGATCTATGTGGACCATCTGCTGAACACCAACCAGGCCTTCAAGCCCATGCAGGACTTCGCCAAGACCATCCTGACCCAGGGCGCCGCCTTCCAGGCGGACCTGCTGAACCCCGCCAGCTACCTGCTCTGGTTCCTGGTGGCCCTGGTGGGCGGTGGGCTGGTGGCCCGGGACACCCTCTACCGGGTGCGCCCCCTGATGTATGCCCACCCGGTGGCCCCGAGGGACTACCTGCTGGCCAAGCTGGGCTTCGCCTCGGCGCTGCCCTTCGTCATCCTGCTGCCCTTCGCGCTCCTGCCCTGGCTCATGTCGCTGCTGCTGGCGGGCCTGAACGGTCCCGTCTGGGCCACGGCCCCCCTCCGCCTCCTGCCCGCCATGGCCCTCAGCTCGGTCCTCATGGGCTCCCTGGCCGTGGGCGCCTCCAGCATGGCCTCCACCCCCCGGGCCGGCATCGGCTGGGTGCTGGGTCTGGTCCTCGGGGCGGGCACCCTGGCCAGCATGATCCACCACCTCACCGGGTTCCGGGCCATCGATGCCCTCAACCCCGTGCTGTTGGCCGAGGCCTGGCCCCAGCTGCTGGTGGGCGTGGACCATCCCCTGGTGGGCTGGGTGCCGGCCCTGGTAGGCTCCGCCGCGCACATCGGGCTCTGGACCTGGATCGCCGCCAAGCGGACGAAGCCTTCGGAGGCGGTGATCTGATGATTGCCCTCGACCGCGCCTCCCTCCGCTATGGCCCCATCCTGGGGCTCAGCCCCACCACCTTCGAGCTGCCGGACGGCGGCGGCATCACGGGCCTGCTGGGGCCCAACGGCGCCGGCAAGTCCTCGCTGCTGCAGCTGCTCTCGGGCCTGCTGCCCCCCTCGGGCGGCGAGGTCCGCATCTTCGGCGAGGCCCCCTTCCGCAACCCTGCCGTGCTGGCCCGCCTGGGCCTGGTGCCCGAGGGCGACCGCCTGCCCACGGGACTTCGCGCGGGGCGCTGGCTGCGCATGATGGGTGAGCTGTCGGGGCTGTCGGGCGAGGCCCTTACCCGGGCCGTGGCCCAGTCCCTGGCGACCGTGGGCATGACCGACCGCGCGCACCTGCCCTTCGTGCGGATGTCCAAGGGCATGCGCCAGCGCATCCGTCTGGCCCAGGCCCTGATGCACGGCCCCGAGCTGCTCATCCTGGATGAGCCCTTCAACGGCCTGGACCCCGAGGCCCGGCTGACCCTCATGGCCCTGCTGCGGAGTCTGGCGGAAGGGGGCGTGCGCATCCTGGTCAGCAGCCACATCCTGGGCGAGATCGCCCAGCTGACGGACCGCATCCTGCTGCTCTTCCGCGGCCGCCTCCTGGCCGAAGGCACCGTCACCGAGATCCGCCAGCTGCTGGACCGCCATCCCGTGGAGCTGCGCCTCACGGGCGAGGCCCAGGTCCTGGCCCGCTGGGCCGTGGAGCAGCCGGAGCTGGCGGCGCTGCGCATGGAGGAGGGCTCCGTGGTGCTATCCGTGCGCTCGCCCCGGGAGTTCTTCCCGCGCCTGCAGCAGGCCGCGGCCGAAGGCGGCATCCCCCTGCAGGCCCTCGACCCCCTGGACCTGAACCTCGATGCGGTCTTCCAATACCTCACGAAGGACCACGCCTAATGCTGTCCGGGGGTTCCACGCTGCGCGCACACCCCTGGGCCCCCGCGCCCGGAATGGGCGGAGCCCGTTCCGGGCTTGCCTGTTCCGAACGGTCCGCCCATTGCACCAAGGGGAAACCATGACGATGACCGCCCCCTCACCCCTGGCGACGATCCGCGCCATGGCGCTGGGCTACGCGCCGCGCATCCTCCAGGGCCGCGGCTGGGTGCTGGCGGCCAGCGCCATCGGGCCAGTAGTGCTGGTCCTCGGCGGGCACCTCATCGCCCGGCTCCAGGGCGCGGATGTCAGCTCCGGCGAGACCCTCCAGATCTTCCACGAGATGATCCGCATGATGCTGCCCATCATGGCCCTGGTGGCGGCGCCGGCGGGCATCCGCGAGGACCTCGAACAGCGCACCCTGCCGCTGCTGCTGGTGCGGCCCGCGCCGGCCTGGGCCCTGCCCCTGGGCAAGGGCCTGCCCTGGTTCCTGTGGGGCTCACTCTGGCTGGTGGTGGGCACCCTGGGCCTGCAGCTCCTGGGGGGTGATCCCTCCCTCCTGCTGGGCCGCCTTGGCGCCCAGGTGGGGGCCTGGTGGGGCGAGCTGGCCCTGATGACTCTGGCTGGCCTGCTCTTCAAGCGGGGCACCCTGTGGGGCGCCCTCTACTTCTTCATCTGGGAGCCCCTGGTGCGGATCTTCCCACCCTTCCTGCAGCGGCTCACCTTCACCCACTACATCGAGAGCCTCGCGGGCAGCCGCGCCACCTCGGTGCAGACCAGCCAGCTGCTGGCCCAGGAGCAGGTGACGACCCATCCCCTGCTGGCCTTCCTGATCCTCGTGGCCTTCGGCGCCCTCTGCTGGGCCCTCGCCGGCTGGAAGCTCCAGCGCACCCCCGTGGGCCTCGCCGGCAGCGAAGCCGAGGGCTGAAGAAGCTCCAGGGCAGCTTGCAAGTAAGCCAAAAAGGCCTAAAATGTAAGGCAGAGGTAAAGCCATGCGAACTGTTGCGACTTACCCGCCGATGGCTGACGTGGAGGCTACGGTAAGCTCCAAGGGCCAGGTGACCTTGCCGAAGGCCCTGCGGGAGAACCTCGGCATCCAGACCGGCAGCCGGATCCGGTTCAGCCTGACCTCCCACGGTGGCTTCCAGGGGGAACCCGTCCGGTACGACCTGGACGACCTCTGGAAGAAGGCTGACGCAGGCCCAAAGGCCCCGGGGGTCCTGAGCTTCGAGGACATGGATGCCGCCAAGGGCCGGAGGGAATGGTGATGGTCGTCGCCGACACCAACGTCTGGGCCCGCGCCCACTTGAATGACAACCAGGCCCAGGCCAGGAAGGCCCGGAAGGCTCTGGCCGAGGTTCAGGGGAAGGGCGGAGTGTTCGTTCCCGTGCTCGTCCTGGCCGAGCTCTCCTGGGTCCTGCGGAGCGCCAAGTGGGATCGGGAGCGCATCCTGGAGGCCCTGGAAGCCCTGCTTCAGACCCGTGGGGTCACCGTCGAGGCTCCCGGACTGGTTCGAGAGGCCATCGAGGCGACCCGGGCCGGAGGGACCGGGGGTTTCGCCGACCACCTCATCGCCCAGATTGGCCTCGCCAGCGGAGCCAGCGAGGTCATCACTTTCGATGGCAAGTTCGGCAAGGGCGAGCATGTCCGGCGGTTGAAGTAGGACACTGCGGGGTTCATTCATCCCGCTTCACGGCACCAGGACGACGGCGCCGGTGGTGGCTCGGGACTCCAGGAGGGCGTGGGCCTGGGCGGCCTCCTGCAGGGGCAGCCGGGTGTGGATGTGGGCCTTGAGGATGCCCTGGGCGTGGGCGTCGAAGAGGTCCTTGGCGGCGGCCTGCAGGGCCTCGGGCGTAGCGATGTGGTTGAAGAAGGTGGGCCGCTGCACGGCCAGGGAGCCCCGCTTGCCCAGCTCCACCAGCTCCACCGCGGGCGGTGCGCCGCTGGCGCGGCCGAAGGAGGCCAGCAGGCCGAAGGGGGCGAGGCTGTCCAGGGAGGCCTCCCAGGTGTCCTTGCCCGTGGAGTCGAAGGCCGTGCCCACGCCGAGACCTCCGGTGAGCTGCTTCACTTCGGCGGCCAGATCCGCATAGGAACCGCCCCGGGGCACGACGATGACCGCCTCGGCCCCCTCTGCCACTACGGCCTTGCCCTTCTCCGGGGTGCTGACGACGCCGATGACCCGGCCGCCCTCGTGGGTCAGCCAGCGCGTCAGCAGCAGGCCCACGCCACCGGCGGCTGCGTGCACCAGGACCCAGGGCCCGTTCTCCCGGCGCCAGACGCGCCGGATGAGCATGTGGGTGGTGAGGCCCTTGAAGAGCAGGGCGGCGGCCTGGTCATCAGACACCGTGTCCGGCAGGGCTACCAGGCGGTGGGCTGCGTAGTTCCGGGCCTCAGCGTAGGAGCCCGTGGGGCCATCCACGTAGGCCACCCGCTGACCCACGGCCAGCCCGGTGACCCCTGCGCCCAGGCCCTCGACGACGCCCGCGGCCTCGAAGCCCAGGGGCGCTGGCAGCGTCACCGGGTAGAACCCCAGGCGCTGGTAGATGTCGATGAAGTTCACCCCGATGGCGGTGTTGCGGACGCGGACCTCGCCAGGACCGGGATCGGCCAGAGGAGCTTCCACCCACTGCAGCACCTCAGGGCCACCGGTTGCCTCGAACTGGATGCGATGGTTCATGGGAACCTCCATGGGTTGTGAGTCTGGAGCAAGTTTGGCAATCAGGCCAAGGAATCCCTCCGGCCATCCACGCGGGTGGCCCAGGCCATTGGACGGTAGACTGGCGGGATGGCCCACCCGCTTCCCACCGTCACGCCGGAAGGCACCGAGATTTACATCGAGCCGCTCCCGCACGTGCGGAGCTGCTCGGTCGGCTTCTGGGTGCGGCGCGGCTCGCGGCACGAAGGGGCAGCGGAAGAGGGCCTGGCCCACTTCCTGGAGCACACGGTCTTCAAGGGCACCGAGGCCTATCCCACCCCCGACGAGCTGGCCGCGGCCACGGACCGCCTGGGAGGCCACGTGGATGCCTTCACGGGCAAGGAGGTGGCGTGCTTCTACGGCAAGGTGCTGGCCGAGCAGCTGCCCGAGCTGGTGCACCTGCTGGGCGAGCTGCTGACGGCGCCGCGCTTCGATCCCGAGGAGCTGGTGCGGGAGCGCAGCGTCATCCTGGAGGAGATCGCCCAGAGCGAGGACCAGCCCGACGACTGGGTCAGCGAGCTGTTCTACGGCGGGTTCTGGGAGGGCACGCCCCTGGCGCACCCGATCCTGGGCCGTCCCGAGCAGGTGGCCGAGTATGGCGCCAGGGAGGCCCGGGCCTTCTTCGACCACACCTACCGGGCCCCGAACCTGGTGGTGGCGGCCGCGGGCGACATTGCCGAGGGCCCCTTCCTGGAGCTGCTCCAGCCCATCCTGGACCGGCTGCCGAAGGCCACGGCCCACGCGCCCGAGGTGCTCGCGCAGAGCCGTCCCTTCCTGCGGAATGTGCGCCGCAAGGACCTCCAGCAGGCGAGCCTGGTGCTCGGCTTCCCCGCGCCGGGCCACCGCTCGCCGGACCGCGCCGCGACGCACCTCCTGAGCCACGTGCTCGGCGGGGGCATGGCCTCCCGCCTCTTCCTGGAGCTGCGCGAGCGGCGGGGCCTCTGCTACCAGGTGGGCAGCTACCTCAGCCCCTACGCCGACACCGGCGCCCTGCAGATCAGCGCCTCCTGCGCCCCGGCCCAGCTCCGCGAGCTGGTGCAGCGCACCATGGCCGAGTGCGCCCGCATCCGCGACCTGGGCGTGGGCGCGGACGAGCTCGAGCGGGCCAAGCTCCAGGCCCGCACGGGCCTTGTCTTCAGCCAGGAGAGCAGCAGCAGCCGGATGTTCAGCCTGGCCCACCAGGCCATCCACCAGGGCGGCCTCCGCAGCCTGGACCAGCAGATGGCCGAGATCGCGGCCGTCACCCTGGAGGACCTGGCGCGCATGGCGAAGACCCTGCTGGATCCCGCCCAGCTCGGTGTCAGTGCCCTCGGCACCCGCTCCGGCTGCGACGTCCGCCCACAGGACCTGGTCGCCTGACGGATTGAGCCCGGGAGGCTACTTGGGCATCTGGCTGCCCCAGTAGCAGTCTCGGAAGAGGGTGCTGAAGTCCTTGTGGCCAGCCATGGAGGCGATCTGCTCCACGGAAGCGGTGGTCACGGTCTTCCAGCGGAAGTTGGCGATGATGGACTTCATGAAGAGGGCGAAGGCCTTGTCGCCCATTTCCTTGTGCAGGCTGGCGAGGATGAGGGCGCCCTTCTCGTAGAGCAGGGTGGTCCGGGCCAGGAAGGCTCCCCTCGGATTGTTGATCCACTTCAGGCGGTTGGCAAAGGGGATGGTGCCTGCATCCGCATAGGCCGACGCCTGGTTGCGCCAGCGGCTGAGCATGCCCTCATAGGCGCTGATGCCCTGGTTCTTCATGCTGCGCATGGCCAGGGCCGAGGCGTAGTTCGAGAAGGACTCGGTGATCCACTGCTCCTCGTGGGAGGGCATCTTCACGAGGTGCCCCCAGTACTGGTGGGCGATCTCATGGGCGAAGCGCTGGTTGATGCCACGGGTGAACAGGGCGCTGATCTCATCCATTTTTCCGTCGAAGGCCTCATTGGTGATGATCATCATCCCCGGCGGAGCCTGGCCGAAGCCAAGCGAGTTCACCTGCACGATGTTGAACTCTTCGAAGGGGAAGGCCTCGAACAGCTGCTCGTAGAAACCAATCGTCTGGCTGGCAATGTCGATGAGCCGCTTCTGCTGGCCGCCCCCCTTGTTGCCATAGGAGGCCACCCGGATGGCGAGGCCGTTCCGGGTCTCCTCGGTGAGGGTGTAGGCACCGGCGAACAGCGAAAAGAACTGCACAGGCTTGTCGATGCGCACTTCCAGGAGGTTCCCTTCTTCCCCTTGGGACCGCCGGATGGTCTTGCCACAGGCCACAGGGACGTCCTCCTTGTGGGTCTGGATGACGGCGTGCACGGTGTAGGCCTGCCCGGCCATCTCCGGCTGGGGGAACCAGGGCTCCACGCCAAGCTCAAAGTAGTTGTCTCCGCCAGGTCGGAGGAGGATCCTGCCTCCATATTCGAAGGTGAGGGTGAAGGGCTGGCCTACGGGTGGGGGGCTCTCGAGTTGTACGAGAATCGTGTCATTGCGGTGCTGAAAGGGGAGGGCTCGGCCCTGGGCGTCGGTGACGCGTGAGACCTGGTAGACGCCCAGGTTGTAGGTGCGGTCCACGACGTTGTAGAGGTTCAGTGAGATCACCGCCACGCCTTCGTCGCCAGCCACCAGGGTCTCGGTGACCTTCAGGCTGGCATAGCCCTTGTTGGCCTTGAGGTTGATGTCCACGGCAGTGAGGTTGAGCAGGGGCGCAAGGGGTGTCTTCCAGCCCCAGCCGATGGGCTGCTCAGAGAGCAGCACCCGCCGAAGACCGCCGTAGAGGGCAGGCTGGGCGGGAGCGGCCACGGAGGAGAGCGACTCCCGCTGGGCACCACCCTCGTCCAGGATATAGATGAAGGGGCTGTCTGTGCCGGTGATCTCCGCCCGCACCAGCTTGCTGCGGGGCGTGTTCGCGAGATGGACGGCGAAGTCCTGGCCTCGATCTCCGAGTCCGTCCCGCTTGAACATGGCCCAGTCTTCGGCGAAGGAGGCCTTGGGGGCCTCGGCGGGCGTACCCGTGGGTAACAGGAGGTCTTGCCCGGCAACCCACAGGGTGAAGCTGCTGATCTCCTCGGTGAGGACTGCCTGACCGTTGGCCTCGCTCAGCAGGGCCTTGCTGGCATAGCTGGCCAGGTTCTGCTTGTGGTTGGAGGCCAGGGAGGCGCGTTCGAGAGGCTCCTCGGAGCGGTAGCGGAAGGAGGCCTTGCCCTTGAAATGGAAGCCGAGCGTGCGTCCCTCCGCCAGCAGGGGCGCCACGGTTCCGGAGCCCATGGTGAAGGTCATCCGCCCCAGGGGCAGGACCCAGTTCTGGACCGAGAAGGCTGGACCGAGGGTGGGCTGGGCCGAGTAGGTCTCGACATTCTGCTGGAGCCGGGCTGGCAAGTTTGTCTCCCCTGCCAGTCCTTTCGCGGTGAGGCCAGTGAGCAGCAGGGATAGGAGGAGGCGGGAGGCGGCAGTTACGCTCAAGCGAAGCTCCGGGGAATGGCCTGTGATGAGGCAAGCCTCCAGATTACAAACACCTTGGGTCTCGATGACACACCCGAAATTCTGGACTCTACACTTAGGCCATGGCTGCACCCTCACTCATGCCCTGGGATCGTCCCGCCCCTGAGCGGGAGGGGTTGCCCTCGGCCTGGTCGCTATTCCCGGAGGAGCTCGAGGCCCTGGGCTGCCCCGGCAGCGCCCTGGAGACCTTCCGCCGCCTGCACCGGCCCTGGAACTGGGAGGCGGGGGCGCCGGTGCTCGGCCCTGCCATCCGCCGCTGGCTTGAAGCGGTTGCGGACCTCGCGCTGCCGGGCATCGTGGAGCGCCAGCCCTCCGAGGACGGCGCCACCAAGCTGGCCCTGGAGCTGGCGGACGGGAAGCGCATCGAGGCCGTCCACATGCCGCGCCGGGTGCGCAATCCCCGGGTGACCTACTGCGTCTCCAGCCAGGTGGGCTGCGCCATGGGCTGCACCTTCTGCGCCACGGGCAGCATGGGCATCCTGCGCAACCTCCAGCCGGGCGAGATCCTGGGCCAGGTGCTGGCCATGATGGCGGCGCTGGGGCCCACGCGGGGCCATGAGCTGACGCTGGTGTTCATGGGCATGGGCGAGCCCCTCCACAACCTGGAGCACCTGCACCGGGCCATCCGCCTGCTCTGCCATCCCGCGGGCCTGGGCCTGGGCAAGGGCCGCATCACCGTGAGCACCTCGGGGCTCGTGAGCGGCATCGAGAAGCTGGCGACCCTGGAGCCGCGCCCGCTGCTGGCTCTCAGCCTCAACGCCACCACGGACGAGGCCCGCAGCCGCACCATGCCCGTGAACCGCGTGTGGAACCTGGCCCGTCTGCGCCAGGCCCTGGATGCCTGGGGACCCCGCCGCGGCGAGAAGTTCACCTTCGAGTACGTGCTCATCGCGGGGGAGAACGACACCGAAGACGATGCCGCGCGCCTGGCGGACTGGCTTGGGGAGCTGCGCTCGGCGCACAACCTGAACCTGATCCCCCTCAACGAGCACAGCGCCAGCGCCCTCCGCGCTCCGGACGAGACCCGCGTCCAGCAGTTCGCCGGGTGGCTCAAGGCCCGGGGCTGCTTCGTCACCGTCCGCCGCAGCCGCGGTCGCGACATCCAGGGCGCCTGCGGGCAGCTGGTGAAGGCGGCCGGCGTGGGGCGCAAGGTCAACGAGGCCAGGCAGGAACGGGAATAGAAGCCGGGGTTTCAATCCGGTATGTATCCGGTGGCAACGGAATCTTTGCCGTTATCCCCTTCATCCCTGTTCCTTGACTCTTTCCCCTTGGTGTTCCAATCGCTTGGGTAATGCACAGGGCCGAAGTTGTGCCGCAGGTAGGGGTAGTTCTCACTGTTTCGTGCGGGTTGAAAAGCAGAAGAAACAGGGATGAAGGGGATGAAGGGGATACTTCTTTCTCCGCGCTCCTCCGCGCCTCGGCTGTCCTCCGCGTTCATCCTTCTTTCCCGTAGACCCCACCGCGCAGTTGCGTGGATGCTTTTCTCATGCGCATCCCGGTCCATCAGCTCCCCCACGGCCTCGGCCTCGACCTGCCCTCGGCGGCCACGGCCCACGCGGCGGGCATGGACCTGCGGGCGGCGCTGCCCGAGGGCGAGGTCTGGGCGCTTGATCCTGGCGCGCGGCGGCTGGTGCCCACGGGGCTTGTGCTGGCCATCCCGCCGGGCTTCGAGGCCCAGGTGCGGCCCCGCTCGGGGCTGGCGCTGAAGCACGGCCTGACGGTGCTCAACGCGCCCGGCACCATTGACGCCGACTACCGCGGCGAGGTGCAGGTGCTGCTCGTCAACCACGGTGACCAGCCCTTCGAGCTGCGCCGCGGCGAGCGCATCGCCCAGCTGCTGGTGGCCCCCGTGGCCAGTTGGACCTGGATCCCCGAGCCCAGCGTCGAAGCCCTGGGCGACACCGAGCGCGGCAGCGGCGGCTACGGCAGCACCGGGCGCTGAGGTCCGGCTGCCAGGTATCCAAAGAGAATACGATTGCCACCAAGGCACCACCCACCAAGAAAGAAAAAGGAAGCCGGCTTTTCTTGGTGCCTTGGTGTCTTGGTGGTTCAGCTTTGCTCGTGAATACATGTCCCCCCTGGAATTCAGGTCATGACAGGAATAAGATCGGCGTTGCACCGCCGGAGATCCCATGCGCCGCACTGCCCTTGCCCTTTCCCTTGCTGTCCTGCCCGCCTTCGCCGGGGAACCGCTGGCCTACCAGGACGGTCCCACCAAACTGGCGGGCTACCTGGCCCGGCCTGCCGAGACCAAGGGCAAGGGGCCGGGTGTGGTCGTGGTCCACCAGTGGATGGGCCTCTCGGATCACGAGCGCAGGGTCTCCGAGGACTTGGCCAAGCTGGGCTATGTGGCCCTCGCGGCGGACATCTATGGTGAGGGGATTCGTCCCAAGTCCGGGGGTGAGGCCGGCAAGCTGGCCGGCACCTACAAGGGCGACCGGGCCCTCTACCGGCGCCGGGTGGCCGCGGCCATTGCCGCCCTGAAGGCGCAGAAGGATGTGGACGGCTCCCGGGTGGCGGTGATCGGCTACTGCTTCGGCGGCACCGGCGCCCTCGAGGCCGCCCGGGCGGGCCTGCCCGTGAAGGCCGTGGTCTCCCTGCATGGCGGCCTGGACGTGCCCGCGGGCTACGTGCCGGGGCCCATCACGGCGAAGGTGCTGGTCTGCCACGGCGCCGATGATCCCTTCGAGCCCGCCGCCGAGGTGGCGGCCTTCCAGGACGAGATGCGGAAGGCCAAGGCGGACTATGTCTTCATCGCCTACGCCGGGGCCGTCCATGCCTTCACCCAGAAGGAAGCCGGCAACGACAACAGCAAGGGCGCGGCCTACAACGAGATGGCCCATCGCCGCAGCTGGCGGCACCTGCAGGACTTCTTCAAGGAAAACCTCTAAGGGGCTGGAACGGCTAAGGTGGACCCTGGGAGGCCGCCTTGAAACCCATCCTGCTCGCCCTGCTTGCCTGTCTTACCCTGGAGGCCCAGGCCTCGCGCCTGGACGAGCGGGCCGTGCGGGCCCATCTGGCCTTCCTCGCGGACGATGTCCTCGAGGGCCGCGGCACCGGGCAGCGGGGCGGCGAGCTGGCTGTGCGCTACCTGGAGACCCAGCTGCAGGCGCTGGGCCTGGCGCCCGCCAACGGCGATAGCTATCGGCAGAAGGTCGCGCTCGCGGGCCTGCGTCTGGACCCGGCGGCCAGCAGCCTCCGCTTCGAGGGCCCGCGGGGCGTGCTGACACCAGCTCTGGGTGAGGAGCTCGCCCTGGGCGCGGCGGCTCCCGAGGCGCAGCTGGCGGTGGACGCGCCGCTGGTCTTCGTGGGCCACGGCATCGCCGATGGCCACCGGGACGACTACAAGGGCCTGGACGTGCGGGGCCGCATCCTGGTGATGCTGGTGGGCGACCGGAAGAACGGCCCGCCTCTGCCGCTCTGCTGCGAGGCGGAGAACTACGAGGGGCGCTGGACCTACAAGTTCGAGGAGGCCCGCCGCCGGGGCGCCGCGGGGGCGCTGCTGATCCACACGGACGCTTCGGCGGGCTACGGCTGGCCGGTGGTGCGGAACAGCTGGTCCCAGGAGCGATTCCAGCGCGCGGGCTCAGGCCAGCCCGGCGCGGTGCAGGGCTGGCTCACGGAAGCCGCGGCCCGGCGCCTCTTCGCCCTGGCCGGCCAGGAGCTCCCGGCTCTCATTGCCGGGGCGGACGCGCTGGCCTTCCAGCCGGTCTCGCTGGACCTCCGTGCCCGGGGCACCGTGCGCTCCACCGTTCGCACCCTGGACCAGTGGAACGTCGCGGGCCTCCTGCGCGGGCGGGATCCGCAGCGAGCCCGGGAGCTGGTGATCTTCTCCGCCCACTGGGACCACTTCGGCAAGGGGGGTGACGGGGCCATCTACTCCGGGGCCGTGGACAATGCCACCGGCTGCGCGGGGGTGCTGGCGATCGCCAAGGTCCTGGCTTTGAAACCGCCGGCACGCAGCGTGCTGTTCTTCTTCCCCTGCGCGGAAGAGCAGGGCCTGCTGGGCTCGGCGGCCTATGTGGAGGCGCCCCTCTGGCCCCTGGCCCGCACCCGGCTGGTGATCAACCTGGAGAGCCTCAACGTGGTGGGGCCCACCCGGGACATCGGGCTGCTGGGCTCCTCCGAGCCTGCGCTCCTGAAGCTGTGTGTCCGGGCCGCTGCAGCCACCGGGCTCGTGCTCACGCCGCCCAAGGCTGATCCCGCGGGACTCTGCTTCCGCTCAGACCACTTCCCCTTCGCCAAGGCCGGCGTGCCCGCGCTGTCCCCGGGCTTCTCCCTGGATGGCGGCTGGGACTACCTGGGCGACAAGGTCGCCGCTCAGGCCAAGGCCGCGGCCTTCCTGACCCGCTACCACCGGCCCACGGACCGCTATGACCCCGCCTGGAACCTGGAGGGGATGCTGCAGCAGCTGCGCTTCGCGCTGGAGCTGGGCCGGCTCGCGGCCAGCCCCGGCAAGTAGGGCCTCGGGCCTACCTGATGAGGGCCCGGAAGTAGGCGATGGTCTTCTCGAGGCCCTCCTCCAGGGTGACCTCGGGGCTCCAGTCCAGGAGGGCCTTGGCGCGCGTGATGTCGGGGCAGCGCTGGCCCGGATCGTCCTCGGGCAGGGGCAGGTGCACGAGCCGCGAGCGGCTGCCCGAGAGGCGGATGACCAGGGAGGCCAGTTCCAGCATGGTGTTCTCCGTGGGGCGCCCCAGGTTGACTGGACCCGCGTCCGCCTCCTGGTTCATGAGCCCGGTGAGCCCCCGGATCATGTCGTCCACGTAGCAGAACGAGCGGGTCTGGGTGCCCGCGCCGTATATGGCGATGTCCTCATGCTTGAGGGCCTGAACGATGAAGTTGCTCACCACCCGGCCATCGCTGGGGTGCATGCGCGGCCCGTAGGTGTTGAAGATCCGGGCCACGCGGATTGGCACGCCATACTGCCGCTGGTAGTTGAAGAAGAGGCTCTCCGCGCACCGCTTGCCTTCGTCGTAGCAGCTCCGGAGGCCGATGGGGTTTGCATGGCCCCAGTAGCCCTCCTGCTGGGGGTGGACCTGCGGGTCTCCGTAGACCTCGGAGGTGCTGGCCTGGAGGATGCGGGCCTGGGTGTGCCGGGCGAGGTCCAGCATGTTGATGGCCCCGTGCACACAGGTCCGGATGGTCTGCACGGGATCCCGCTGGTAGTGGATGGGCGAGGCGGGGCAGGCCAGGTTGTAGATCTGGTCCACCTCCACTTGGAGCGGCACGGTGACGTCGTGCCGGATGAGTTCGAAGTAGGGGTTCTCCAGCAGGTGCAGGACGTTGTCCCGGCTCCCCGTGAAGAAGTTGTCCACGCAGAGCACCTCGTGGCCCATGGCCAGCAGGGCTTCGCAGAGGTGCGAACCCAGAAAGCCGACCCCACCTGTGACCAGGACACGCTGCTTCATGAGGCCCTCCCGGAATGTCGGCACACTCCCTCGAGCATCCCCGCGCCCCTCCCCGCGTTCAAGGGGTATCCCCCCTGGGCCGCCGGACGGGTGAGTCGGCCTCAGCGGGCCGGGTTCCCGGGAGTCTGCTCCAGCTTCCGCCCCACCCACTTGTTGATCCCGGTGTAGGTCCAGCTGAGGGCGGTGATGCGGGGCGGCTGGTTCGAGGAGCCTTCCAGGACGAGCCTGTCCTTGGGGCCCATGCGCCTGATCCAGGGCGCCAGGGCCCGGGAGGGCTCCTGGGGGCCGAATGAGGCCTGGTAGACCGCGGCGTCTTCGGCTTTCATCAGGCCCGGCTCGTAGCCGAGCACGTAGCGCCACTGCCCGTGCGGATGGTGGAAGAAGGTGGCATAGAAGACATACATGGAGGTGGCATAGAGCACCCCGCCCGGCTCGGGCAGCAGTGCGTCCGTGTCCGGCCGGAGGGGCGCGAGGCCCTGGCTGGACCCGTCCAGAGTCCAGCGCCCCGAGAGGTCGACTCCGGTGATCGCCACGAAGGCAACGGCCGCCAGGGCCGAGAGCTGCACCCGCCCCCAGGTGGGCAGCTGGGCTTCCGAGAGGGCCTCGTCCAGCTGCCAGGTCGTCCAGAGCGCCATGGCCGGGAAGGCCCAGTCCAGGTAAAGCCGCCAGACCCAGGCATAGCCCGCGATCCAGGTCAGTGCCGCGAGGATGAAGGTGGCATCCGTCTGCAGGCCCCGAAGGCGGATCTGCTGCCGGTTCCAGAGGGCCGCCAGGCCCATGAAGACCAGGGGCAGGAGGGGCTGGAGGCCCGGGAGGAACTCCATGGCCAGGCCCTTCGGCGTGGCGGGCTGGCCCAGGGCCGCCCACAGGTGCCCCACCTGGCCGAGGGCAAAGCGGAAGGGGTGTCCAGTCAGGGTGGCTCCGAGCAGGCAGCCCGCCAGCAGGGCCGCTCCCAGCCGGAGCGCCTCGCGCCAGCGGCCGGCCAGCAGCACTGCGCCCGGAACCAGGAGCAGGAGGTACCAGCTGCCGTGGATCCAGGTGGCCAGTGCGCAGGCAGCAACCCAGCCGAGGTGGTGGCGGGACCACCAGGGCCGCAGGCCCGGAGTGCGGACGCTCCCGAGGAGGCAGACCAGGAGGGCCGCGGTGACCACGAAGGGGCGGCCCAGGGCGAGCCGCTGGATCAGGCTCCCATCCATCAGGAAGAAGGCCGCGAGGGTGAGTACCCAGGCCTCCCAGTGGCGGACCCAGAGCAGGCCTGCCAGGAAGAAAAGCAGCAGGCAGAGGCCCACGGAGACCAGGACCAGAGCCTCGGGACCCCAGCCGGTGACAGCGTGGAGCAGGCGCAAGAAGGCATGCCACCCGGGACTCTGGTCGAACAGCGCCTCGGGTCGGCCCACCAGGAGCTGGTCCCAGCTCCGTCCCGATACCGCGAACGCCGCGTGCCGCAGGGCGTCGTCGGGTGGCAGGTAGCCGTGGGCGAGGATCCGCAGGCAGGCTCCCACGAAGGTCAGGAACGCCACGAGCTGGAATAGGAGGCGTCCGGACGGGCGGAAGTTGCTGCGAGGGATTTCCATGCGGTGCTACCGCCCCGTGGTGATGGCCTCGTGGGCCGAGCCGCCGGCCTTCACCTTGCTGTAGTCCAGCTGGCTTCCCCGCAGGCTGTGGGGGATCACGTAGACCACGATCATGGCCACCGTGGCCAGGGCCACGCCCACGCGGCTCCAGGCCTCCCTGGGATGCACGCGGGGGCCGGCCGCCAGGGCCGCGATCACCCAGGCCAGCCACATTAGCAGGGTCTTGTTGTCCGTGAGGTCGTAGCCGTAGGGCCAGCCGGTCCAGTAGGCCCCGAAGGCGTGCTTCTGCACCATGGGGCCCAGGATGAGGCCGCCCACGGTCATGAAGGCCAGGGTCACCCACAGGTGGCGGCGGGGCACGGTCTGGCCGAAGAGGCAGCCGAGAGCCGTGCGGAGGCCCAGCATCACCGCCAGGAACATCATGGTGATGTGGGGCAGCAGTACCGTGAGCGGCACGGGGCCCTTGTAGCGCAGCACGATGGGGTCGCCCTGGGGGATGCGCAGCAGGTCAGAGCCTTGGCCCACCTCGACGCTGTACTCCACCTTGCCCGCCGGGGGCTGGATGGGCAGGTAGCCGGCGACCTCCGCCTTGCCGTTCTTGGTCTCCTGGACCATGGGCTGGCGGCTCCAGGCTTCCTGGGTGGGGTAGTGCCGCCAGACCAGGGTGGCGGGCACGCCGGCATCCGGCAGGGCCACGCGGGCTTCCCGCACGGTCTCCTGGCTGCGGACGAGGCTGTAGGCCACTTCCTTTCCGGCGATGGCGGCCTTGCCGCGCAGGGGGTAGGTCGGGCCAGTCTTGCGCTGGTAGATCAGGGCGGTGGCCATGAGTAGCACGGCGGCGGTCCAGAGGAGGACGCTGCGGGTTCGGGAGATCGAGGTCGTCGTGGCCATAGCCGAACATTCTAGCCCAGTGCCGGGACCCTCGCCCAGCGCAGCTTCGCGCTGGTGGACCGGGGGTTGGAGCGGCGCTCCTCGGCCGAGGCCCGGATCGGCTCCGGGGCCACGGCGGCGTAGGTCCCGTCCCGCAGGCCCTGCTGGAAGGCCTTCTTCACCCGGCGGTCCTCGCCGGAGTGGAAGGTCAGGATCGCCACTCGGCCTCCCGGCTTGAGACAGCCCGGCAGCAGGGACAGGAACTGGTCCAGCACCGTGAACTCGTCGTTCACCGCGATGCGCAGCGCCTGGAACGTGCGCTGGAGGGACTTCTTGGTCTCCGTCTCCTCCTCGCCCCTTGGCACCTCCAGGCGCAGGGCCGCGCGCACCCGCTCGGCCAGGTCCCGGGTGGTGCGGATCGAGCCGCCCTGGACCTCGCGGGCGATGGCGGCGGCGTAGGGCTCGTCCGCGTTCTCCACCAGCAGCTCGGCCAGGGTGGTCTCGTCCAGGGAGGCCAGCAGGTCGGCGGCGGAGCGGCCGCGATGGGGGTTGAGGCGCAGGTCCAGGGGGCCGTTGGCCTTCCAGGTAAAGCCCCGGGCGGGGTTGTCGAGCTGCATGGAGGACACACCCAGGTCCGCCAGCACCAGGTCGAAGCCACCGGACTCGGCCTGCAGCCGCGGCAGGCCCGCAAAGTTCATGCGCCGCACCGCGAGCACATCCTCGCCAAACCCGAGCTCCCGCAGCCGGGCCTCGGTGCGGGGCAGTTCCAGGGGATCCACATCCACGCCGAACAGGCGCCCGCCGGGCAGCAGGCGCGGCAGCAACTCCCGGGTGTGGCCGCCGTAGCCCAGGGTGGCGTCCAGGGCCACCTCGCCAGGCTGCGGGGCCAGCACCTCGAGGATCTCCGCGACGCAGATGGGGCGGTGAGTCCCCGCCGGCGTATGCCCCCGGGCGATGACCTTGTCCAACTCGTCGCCATGCGCTTCCGGCGCGAGTTCCTTGTACTTCTCCTCGAA
This sequence comes from uncultured Holophagaceae bacterium, assembly GCA_903863195.1. GTDB lineage: Bacteria > Acidobacteriota > Holophagae > Holophagales > Holophagaceae > Geothrix. The sequence continues at coordinate 7,897 of CAIPAY010000019.1, read as the reverse complement.
GCGGCGGGGATGCGTCCCTTTGTAGCGGACCCGGCGGCGGGGGACTTGGTCAGCACTCATTCCCGAATGGTAGGGGAAACGGGCGCGGCCAGGGAGTTGATGAACTCAGCCAGCGCGGCGAGCACGGCGGCTTCCTGGTCGCGGTGGGGGGCGTGGCCACAGCTCGGGAGGGCCAGCAGGCGGGTGCCGGGCACCCGGTCGGCGATGACCTGGATCTGGCGCAGGCTGGCGTATTCATCGTCCACGCCCTGGATGGCCAGGACGGGGCAGGTGATGAGGGGCAGGCGGTCCTCGATGTTCCAGTGCCGGTACTCGGGGGAGAGCCAGACGTCGTGCCACTCCCGGAACACGCGTGCGGCATCGGCGTGGTGGCGAGCCAGGCGCGTGGGCCACTCGGTGGTGCGCCAGGCCTCGCCGGCGGCCCGGATGCCCGCCAGGGTCTCCTCCTCGATGAACTCGTGGGGGGCCATGAGGGCGATGCCCAGGGGGGCGTCCGGGTGGGCCGCCGCATAGAGCAGGGCCATGGTGCCCCCGTCGCTATGGCCGATGACCACGGGGCGCACCACCCCCAGAGCTGCCAGAAAGGCCGGCAGGGCCTCCTCGCCCTCCCGGTGCTGGTAGCGGGCGGTGCGGGGCTCGGGATAGGGCTCCGAGTGGCCGTAGCCCGCCCGGGAGCCCACGATGACCCGGCAGCCCGTGGCCGCCGCCAGGCGCTCCGGGAACCTGCCCCACATGGAGGCCGAGCCCAGCCCCTCGTGGAGCAGCACCAGCACCGGCCGGCCTGCGACCGCAGCCGGCAGGTCCCGATACTCGACCCGCAGGCCATCCACCGTGAGGTGCTTCATGCGCTCCGCCCTGCTGGGTGGCTCACCGGCTGGCCATTCATGTTGTGCTCCCAGCCCATTCTGGGCCCGCTGGCTGCCTGAAGCCACAGGCCAAACCCACGCGGGGAGGCGTGACCCACTTCGCCTTCTGCAGGAAGGCGGCACCGTAGGCGATCAGTTCCGGGCCAGCTCCTCGGCGGCGAGGAGGTATTCCCGGCTTCGCTTGACCAGGGGGTTCAGGGCGGCGGCCTGGGCCAGGCTGGCCAGGCCCCCAGGCTGGTCCCCGGCGTAGCCCTGCAGGCGCGCTCGGATCACCGGCGGCATGGGATCCCGGGGCTCTCCGGCCAGGCTGCTGGCGATCTCGGCCAGGCCCTTCCTCCCGGCCGCCTGGGTGGGCAGACCCCGGCGGTGCAGCCACACGGCGCGCTCCAGGGCGCACTGGGCCAGGCCCTGGTGGGCGTAGGTGTTGCCGGGCTGGGCCTTCAGGATGGCGGTGAAGTGCCCCTCCGCCTGGGTCAGGGCCGGGCCTGGATCCAGGCCGTGCCCCCCCTGCCAGCGGCCCTCGGCGTAGCGGGAGACCCCCAGGCTCAGCCAGGTGGACGGATCGCCCCGGCCCTTAACGCCCCGGGTGAGCCACTGCCGGGCCTCCGCGGTCAGGGGGTGGGGATCCTCACCGACGCTCATGCGCCGGTAGGCTTCCAGCAAGAGGGTCGAGCCCTTGATGCTCTGCAGCCCGGCATAGGTCGGGTGCTTCAGCAGGGCATCCTCCGCCACGGCGAGGCTGCGCGCCAGGAGGGGCTGGGCGTTCTCGCCCAGGTCCGCGAGCTGGTCGGCCACTTCTGTCTGGATCTGTATCACGCTGAACAGTACGCTCGGGTTATTCGGGGCGGCCTTGAGCAGCTGCTCCGAGCGGGCCACGCCTCCCGCAAAGTCCGGTCGGGGATCCTGGCCGCTGAACCAGGCCTGCTTGCCCTTGCTTCCCTGGGCCGTGGCCAGCACGAACAGGGTGCCCACGGGATTGGAGGTCTGGAGGTCCAGGGACTTCCCGCCCTCGTCGAGCACGCTCTGGAAAGCCGTCCCGGCGTCCTTGCCCAGGGCCTGCAAGGTGAGGGCCTGCTCCAGGTGCACCGTCATGGCCACATACCGCGCGTCCGGATCCGCCGGGGCCAGGGCCACCAGGGTCTCCAGGGAATGGAGGGCCGCTTCCACCAGGGGCAGGGAAGCCTTTCCGAAGTTCCGCTGCACCGTGGCGCGGTAGTAGAGGACGTGGGTCAGCTGCAGCCGGGCCGGGACATCCCGGGGCAGCTGCTGCGAGGCCCGCTCGAGGAAGCCGATGCTCTGCTCGATGAGGGCAACGCCGCCCGGTTTCCCCGCGGGAATGTCGTGCTTGGCGAGCATCTGCAGCGCCATCGCGTGCTGGAAGAGCAGCGCGGGATCCTCGGGATTCAGCTGGGCGGCCTGGTCCAGCCAGTCGAGGGAGGCCGCGGTCTCGGCCCCGGGATCAAGGCCCGAGTCCTTGCGGGTCTGGGCGCGCAGGGTGTGGAGGCGTGCCAGATCCTGGTGGATGCGCGGGTCGCTGTGGCCCCAGCTCAGGGCCTGCGTGAGGAGACCCTCGGCCAGATCCGCAGCGGTGTTCGCCTCGGCCAGACGAGCCTCCTGGACCCGGAGAGCGGCCTCTCCCAGCCAGGCCTCGGCTTCCAGGGTGCGCGCCTCATAGCGGCCCGGGTTGGCGGAGAGGACCCTCTGCGCCTGCTCCCGGGCGGTGCCGTAGTCCTGGTCCAGCAGGGCTGTGAAGGCCTGCAGCCAGGGGCCGCGCCAGCCCTTCTGGTCGCCCTGAGCGAGGTAGCTGCGGGCCGGGTCCCGGAGCTGCGCATGGAGGACGGGAAGCCGCGCCTTGAGTCCCTCCGGGGAGAGGGTGGCCTTGGCCCGCCGGAGGTCCCGGTCATAGACGCGCCCCAGCGCCAGCCCCAGGGCCTCGGCCGCGCGCGGGGTGTGGAAGCCCTGGGCCCAGGCCCGCTCGTAGGCCTCCCGCGCACCGTCCAGGTCCCCCAGCAGCTCCAGGCCCTTGCCCAGGGCGAAGGCCGCCGGACCGCCGCGGGGCTTGCGGGCCAGGGGCCGGAGCGCCTCCACCTCCAGGCGCACCGAGGCCAGCGCCGGGCGGAGGTCATGGGGCGGCGAGAGCATCTCCATGCGGACCTGGGCCTCCAGCGCTTCCGCCAGGGCCCCCAGGCGAGCCGCCTCCAGGCCCTCGATCCCGGCCCGCCGGGAGACCCAGATGCCCCAGCCCAGGCCCAGCAGGACCAGGAGTCCCACCGCCCCCAGGGCCCGGGCCTCGGTGCGGTGCCGCTGCTTCCAGCGCAGGACGCCTTCGAGCAGGCCCCGGGCCTTTGCCACGATGGGCTCACCCCGCTGGAAGTGGGCCAGGTCCTCCGCGAAGGCCTCGGCCGAGGCATAGCGCTGCGCAGGGTCCTTCTCCATGGCCTTGGCCACGATGAGCGCAAGGTCGCCGGGCAGGCCCGGGGCCGCGCCGCGGAGGGAGGGCGGCTCTTCTTCCAGGATCCGGTGGAGCAGGCGGGAGGGATCCTCCAGGCCCGTGGCGGAGAGGGGCGTGGCAATGCCGCCCGGCGTCGGCTGGGTCGGGTGGTCACGGTAGGGTGGGTGCCCTGCCAGCAGGGTGTAGAGGGTGGCGCCCAGGGCGTAGACGTCCGAGCGGAAGTCCAGGGGGCCGCGCCCCAGGAGCTGCTCCGGGCTCATGAACTCCAGGGTGCCTGCGGGGAAGCCAGAACGGGTGAGGCCGCCTTCCTGGTCCCGGGCCAGGCCGAAGTCCGAGACCAGGGCCCGCATGCCTTCGGAGGTCTCCTCCACCAGCACGTTGCCCGGCTTGATGTCCCGGTGCAGCAGGCCCTGGCGATGGGCCGCGTGGAGTCCTTCGGCCACCTGGCGGAGCAGCTCCACCTTGGCGGCCAGGGGCAGTTCGGGCTGCAGCGCCGAGAGGCTGCGCCCGTCCACCAGCTGCAGCACGATGCAGGGCCGACCCTCCAGGGTGCCCACCCCATGGACCTTCACCACGTGGGGGTGGTCCACCCGGGCCTGCAGGCGGGCCTCCAGCAGCAGGCGCTCCGCCTCCCCGGGGTCCGCCCCGCGCAGGAACTTCACGGCCACCGAGCGCTCCAGGCCCTGGTCCCAGGCCCGGTGGACCTGGCCCATGCCCCCTTCGCCCAGGAAGCCCTTGAGGATCACGCGGCTGTCCAGCGCGGCGAGGGGCAGGGTCATGGCAGGGCCGCCAGGGCCGCCGCCAGGCGACGGGCCACTTCCTCCAGCTCGGCCTCGTCGTGGTTCGCGAAGCCCAGGCGCAGCCCCGGCACCGCACCTGCTGTGAAGGCGAACTGGCGGCCCGGCTGGAAGGCCACGCCCCGCTCCAGGGCCTTGGCGGCCCAGGCGTCCACGTCGAGGTTGCCCCGGGTCTGGATCCAGAGGGCAAGCCCGCCGGGCGGCACGGTGAAGGCCACGCGATCGCCCAGCTGCTGGGTCAGGGCTGCGCAGGCCGCGTCCCGGCGCTTGCGGTAGATCAGGTGCATGCGGTTCAGGTGCCGCTGGATCTCGCCGTCGTCCATGAGCTCGGCCATGGCCCGCTCCAGCACCATGTCCCCCTGGCGGTCGAAGACCAGGCGCAGCTGCTTCATGCGCTGGATCAGGAGCTCTGGCCCGTGCACGAAGCCCAGCCGCAGCCCGGGACTAAAGATCTTGCTGAGGGTGCCCAGGTGCACCACGACGCCCGCCGGATCCTGCGAGGCCAGCGGCGCGAGCCCCCTCCCCTCGAACTGGAACTCCCCGTCCTGGTCCGCCTCGAGGATGGCGAAGCGGTGGGTCACCGCCAGCCCCAGCAGGCGCGCCCGGCGCTCCGGCGAGAGGATGGCCAGGGTGGGGTACTGGCGGCGCGGGGAGACGAGCACCGCGCGGAGGCGGGTCGTGGCGAGCAGGGTCTCCAGGGCCTCGAGGTCCAGGCCGTCGGCATCCACGGGCAGGGGCAGGCAGCGGGCTCCGGCGTGGGCGAAGGCCTCCCAGGCCCGGCGGTCGCCAAGGGCCTCCACGGCCACCACATCCCCGGGCCGGAAGAGAGCCTGGGCCGTAAGAAAGGCCGCCATCTGGCTGCCCCGGGTCACCAGGATGCGCCCGGGCGTGGAAGGGATGCCCCGGGTCTCCGTGAGCATCCGGGCCAGGGCCTCGCGCAGCTTCGGGTGCCCCTGGGAATCCTCCAGGGTGAGGGCGAGGTTCCCGTGCAGGGTGAGCGCCCGGCGGTAGGCCCGGGCCAACTCGGCGCCGGGCAGCAGCCGGGGGTCCGGGATGCCGGTGCCCACGCGGAAGAGGCCGCGATCCGGGCCCGGCGAGTCCCCGCCCAGGGCCCCGCCCAGGTCGAAGCCGATGGCCTGGGGCGAGGGCGACCCGGGGGCCGCGTCCGCCAGTCCGGGCGGCAGGCGCTCTGGCGGCGCGGCCGCCACCACACTGCTCTCCCGGGCCTTGGCCTCGACCCAGCCTTCGGCCTTCAGCTCGTGGTAGGCAGACATCACGGTGTTGCGGCTCACTCCCAGCTGCTCGGCCAGGGTCCGGTAGCCGGGCAGGGGATCGCCCGGGCGGAACCGCCCCCGGTGGATTTCCTGCATCAGCGCATGGGCAATCTGGAGGTAGACCGGCTCCCGGCTCTGCGGGTCGAGGAAGAGCGTGGAAGTCCAGCCGCTCAAGAGGGCTCCAGGAATTGGATCAGGGGGTCAGTTGAGTCTAGGGCAGCGCGCCCGGGATTGGCAGAAAAGCGCGAAACGGAGCGCTTATTTAGGTCGTTTCCATGCCCGAGGACGGCTGGAGGTGCACTTCAGCCGGGTCTGGCCCAGGCCTTATCTGGGAACTGCACCTATGTGGTTTGGGCCCTGCCCCTGACCCTTGGACTCAGTTCCCTCGGAGGTCCCATGTCCTACCCTGCCGCTGCTTCCCGTCGCTGGTTCCTGGCCGTGGGGGCGCTCCTGGGCTTGGCCTGCGGGGGCGGAGGTGGCTCCTCCGCCAAGACGGAGGTTCCCGCGGCCGCCGGGGACTTCACCCTCGCGGTGAGCCCTGCCAGTGTGCAGATCCCCGCCGGCGGCAGCGCCTACGTGACGGTCACGCTGTCGCGCCTGAACGGGTTCAGCTCCGCTGTCACCCTCACGGGAGCGGGCTTCCCGGCGGGTGTCGTCCTCTCCGGCAGCCTCGCCAGCGGCGTGAGCTCGATCCAGCTGCCGGTGGCCGTGGCGCCGGGCGTGACGGCCACCAGCTATGCCAGCCTCAGCATCCGCGGCCAGTCCGGCAGCCTCAGCCACGAGACGGCCTTCGCCCTCACCGTGGCCCCGGCCCTGGCGGTCAGCCACCTCCGGGACGATGTCGTCCAGGCACCGGGCGGTCGCCAGGTGGGCGGCACGATCGAGAACGAGGTCGTGGCGGGAGGCCCCGTGCTGTCCCAGACCGTCAAGGACGCTAACGACACCATCCGGCTGCGGCAGGGTTTCCTGCCTTCCGGCTCACCGACTCAGTACTGAAACCCCCCTTTCGGAGCTCCCATGCGCCTGATCTGGAACACCACCCTAGTGGCCGCCCTCGTGGCTGGCGTGCCCGTCTTCGCCCAGGATCTGCCCGCCGCCGCTGCGGTCGCGGCGCCCTCTCCCACCCTGGCCACCCAGGGCCGGCTGCTGGAGGCCACCCTGCCGGTGACAGGCGCTCGCACCTTCACCTTCTCGATCCTGGACAGCGCCGGGGCGGAGCTCTGGAACTCCGGCGCCCAGTCCGTGAGCGTCAACTCCGGCCTCTACGGGGTGGCGCTGGGCGCCGCGCCCATGCCTGCCATCGCCACCAGCGTGCTGGCCCAGGCCAACCTCAAACTGCACGTGGTCGTCTCCGGCGTGGCCCTGGCGCCGGACACCGAGCTGGTGCCCGCCCTGCAGGCCCGCAGCGCCTTTGAGGTGAGCGGCACCTTCGCCGGCGACATCGGCGGCACCCAGAACGCCATCACCCTTCTGCGCCTCCAGGGCATACCCCTGGACCTCACGACCACCGCGCCCACCTCAGGCCAGGGCCTGGTCTACAACGGCACCAAGTGGGTGCCTGGCACGGTCAGCGGGGCCATCGGCCCCCAGGGCCCGGCGGGGGCGACCGGAGCCGTCGGTGCCGCGGGCGCAACGGGCGCTCAGGGCCTGCCGGGCGCCACCGGGGCGGCCGGTGCTACGGGCGTCGCGGGAGCCCAGGGCCCCGCGGGCACCAATGGCAGGACCACCCTCAGCGGGGTCTCCGCCCCCACCGCCGCCCAGGGCGTGGACGGCGACTTCTACCTCCACACCGCCACCAGCACCTTGTATGGCCCCAAGGGCAGTGTCACCGCCGGGCAGTGGCCCGCCACTGGCACCAGCCTGGTGGGGGCGCCCGGCGTGGCTGGTGCGGCCGGAGCTGCAGGAACGCAGGGACCCGTCGGGCTGACGGGCGCAACCGGCGCCGCGGGAGTGAACGGAACAGTGGGCCTGCAGGGACCCATCGGCGCAACAGGTGCTGCGGGTGCCACGGGCGCAACAGGCGCTGCGGGACCTGTCGGCCCTGTCGGCATGACCTACGTGGGACCTTGGGACGTAACGGTTCACTACCTGGCCAATGATGTTGTGACCACCGGCGGGAGCACCTACATTGCGCTCTCAAGCAATTTCAACGCGCCACCCCCTGGTAGCCAATTCGGTTTTAACTGGTCCCGGATCGCCGATGGGGGCGCGGCAGGAACTGCGGGTGCCACGGGCCCCGTGGGACCTGCCGGTCCTGTCGGCATGACCTACGTGGGACCTTGGGACGCAACGGTTCACTACCTGGCCAATGATGTTGTGACCACCGGCGGGAGCACCTACATTGCGCTCTCGAGCAATTTCAACGCGCCACCCCCTGGTAGCCAATTCGGTTTTAACTGGTCCCGGATCGCCGACGGGGGCGCTGCGGGTGCCACGGGTGCCACTGGACCTGCTGGTTCACAGGGCTCCACAGGCGCGACCGGTGCGACCGGCGCGACTGGCGCCACG
>CAIPAY010000018.1 GCA_903863195.1 uncultured Holophagaceae bacterium | reverse complement strand
CCGCTCGGCCAGCACGCCGGCCTCGGCCAGCAGGCGCTCCGCGGGCAGCTGGCCCGATAGGCGCGCGTCCTCCAGCAGCTGCTCGATGCGCTGGCGGTAGATTCCCGGCAGCTCCAGAGCCTGGGCCTCGGCTTCGGCCTGCAGCCGGTCCCGCAGCTCCTGCAGGCGCGTGAGGCCTTCGGTGAAGAAGGGGCGCAGGCGCTCGGCCTCCCGTTGCCGTCCTTCGTTCCAGGTGGCGAGCAGCCGGGCCATGCCCTCCAGCAGCTTCGCCTCCAGGCGCTCGGCCAGGTTCGAGTCCGGGGCCAGCCAGGCGCCGGGCAGGCGGAAGAAGGCGTCCGCCGTGAGCGGCGGCAGGTGCAGCCACTCGGCGTCCTCCTGCCAGGCCTTGGCCGCAGAGCGCAGCAGGGCCCGGTTCAGGCGGGGCTCCAGGGAGGGCTCGTCCTGGACTTCCACCGTGAGGTCGAGCTTGCCCCGCTGGGCCGCTTCCCGGACCTTGGCGCGCAGGGCGGCCTCCAGGGGAAACAGCGCTGGCGGCAGCCGCAGCGACAGGTCCAGGGCCTTGCTGTTCACACTGCGCAGCGTCATCCGCAGCTGCCCGGCCTCCAGCGGCTGGACGATCTCGGCAAAGGCAGTCATCGACTTCATGGTCATCCCGGGGAAGTACTCCAGCCTACCGCCAGAACACCACAGACTTCTTCTTTGTGCTCTTTGTGCTCTTTGTGTTCTTTGTGGTCAACTTCCAGGCTTTTCCACCAAGCAGAGAGAACCCAAAGGGCGACTTGTGGAATCAAGGATCCCTGCGTCGGCCCCCTTCCAGGGGTTGGGCCGCTGTTGAAGAAAAAAATGAGCAATTAACCACAAAGAACACAAAGGACACAAAGGCCTACCTGGGCCGAGAGCTTCGCCATTCTTTGTGGTTCATCGGGTGAGGTTCTAGAGCCAGGGCGTAGCCTGGGCGCGCCTGGCTTCGTAGGCTTCGATGGCGGGGAGGCTGGTCAGGCTGACGCCGATGGCGTCGAGGCCTTCCAGCAGGGTGGTCTTGCGGGCGGGCTCGAGGTCGAACCGATAGCTGCGGCCGCCGCCGGACACGGTCTGGGCGGGCAGGTCCACGGTGAGGGAGCCTTCTGTGGCGAGGTCCTCCACGGCGGCCAGGGGCAGCGTGATGGGGAGGATGCCGTTGGAGAAGCAGTTGTTGTAGAAGATGTCGGCGAAGCTGGGGGCGATGACGCAGAGGATGCCGAAGTCGAGCAGGGCCCAGGGGGCGTGCTCGCGGCTGGAGCCGCAGCCGAAGTTGGGCCCGCCGAGGAGGATCACGGTCTGGCGATACTCGGGGCGGTTCAAGACGAAGTCCGGGCGCTCCTGGCCCTGGTCGTCATAGCGCAGCTCGAAGAAGAGGTGGCGCCCCAGGCCCGTGCGGACAATGGTCTTGAGGAACTGCTTGGGGATGAGCAGGTCCGTGTCGATGTTGGCCCGGAGCAGCGGGGCGGCAACACCGGTCAGGGTCGTGAAGGGTTTCATCGGACCTCCAGGAGGCGGCGGACATCGGTGAAGTGGCCCGTGACTGCGGCGGCGGCGGCCATGGCGGGGCTGACCAGGTGGGTGCGGGCGCCCCGGCCCTGGCGGCCCTCGAAGTTGCGGTTGCTGGTGCTGGCGCTGCGCTCGCCGGGACCGACGCGGTCGTCGTTCATGCCCAGGCACATGCTGCAGCCGGGCAGGCGCCACTCGAAGCCGGCGTCGAGGAAGACGCGATCCAGGCCCTCGGCCTCGGCCTGGCGCTTGACTAGGCCCGAGCCGGGCACCACCAGGGCGCGCACGCCCGGCGCGACCTTGCGGCCCCGGGCCACGTGGGCTGCAGCGCGCATGTCCTCGATGCGGCCGTTGGTGCAGGAGCCGATGAATACGACCTGCACGGGCACCTCCTCCAGGGGCGTGCCGGGCTGGAGGCCCATGTAGTCAAGCGCGAGGCGCATGGCCTCCTGCTTGGCGGGGTCGGCGGCGGCGCTGGGATCTGGCACCCGGCCGGTGATGTCCACCACGGCCTCGGGGTTCGTGCCCCAGGTGACCTGCGGCGCCAGGCCGCTCACCTCGAAGGTGTAGTCCTGGTCGAAGGTGGCGCCCTCGTCCGTGGGGAGCCTCTGCCAGTTGGCCAGCGCCTGCTCCCAGAGCGGTCCCGCCGGGGCCATGGGCCGACCGGCCACGTAGGCGAAGGTGGTCTCGTCCGGGGCCACCAGGCCCGCGCGGGCGCCGGCCTCGATGCTCATGTTGCAGAGGGTCATGCGGCCCTCCATTGAGAGCGCCCGGACCGCAGACCCGGCAAACTCGATGACGTGGCCCGTGCCGCCGGCGGTGCCGATCTGGCCGATGAGGAAGAGGGCCAGGTCCTTGGCGCCGACGCCCTCGGGCAGCGTTCCCTCGAAGCGCACCCGCATGTTCTTCGAGTGCCGCTGGGGCAGGGTCTGGGTGGCGAAGACGTGCTCCACCTCGCTGGTGCCGATGCCGAAGGCCAGGGCCCCGAAGGCCCCGTGGGTGCTGGTGTGGCTGTCGCCGCAGACCACGGTGCTGCCGGGCAGGGTGAAGCCCTGCTCGGGGCCGATGACGTGGACGATGCCCTGCCGGTCATCCAGGAGGGGGATGTAGGGCACCTGGAAGGCCTGGACGTTCTCCACCAGCGCCTCCACCTGCAGACGGCTGGTCTCCTCGAAGCTGCCGTCCGTCCGGTTCTGGGTGGAGATGTTGTGGTCGATCACCGCGAGGATGGCCTCCGGGCGGCGCAGGGGGCGCTCCGCCAGGCGCAGGCCCTCGAAGGCCTGGGGGCTGGTCACCTCGTGGACCAGGTGGCGGTCGATGTAGAGGAGGCTGGTGCCGTCCGGCCGGGTCTCCACCAGGTGGGCTTCCCAGAGCTTGTCGTAGAGGGTGCGGGGGCCAGAACTCATGGGCGGCTCCTTCGGGTGGATTTGACCCGGACCGGGAAGGCCAGGGGGGTGAAGTCACTGGACTGGACCAGATGGATGAAGGCCCGGGCCGCGTGGGAGAGAGCTTCTTCCCGGCGGTAGACCATGCGGATGAGCTTCTCCAGCTTGAGCTGCCGGACCGGGACTTCCACCAGCCGCCCCGCGGCGATGGCCGGGGCCACGGTCATGCGGGGCATGATGGCCAGCCCCGCGCCCTGGGCGACGAAGTCCTGCATGGTGGAGAGGGTGCCCAGCTCCATGGTGATGCGCAGGGGCACGCCATTCCGGGCGAAGAGGTCGGTGATCGAGGCCCGGGTGGGGGTGAGGGAGTTGTGGGCGATGAAGGTCTCTTCGCCCAGCACCTTGAGATCGATGACGCGCCGGCTGGCCAGCCGGTGGTCGGGAGGCACCACTAGCACCATGTGGTCGCGGAAGACCACCTCGCTGCGCAGCTCCGGCTGGAGGGGGTCGTAGGAGACGAAGCCCACATCCAGCCGGTGCTCGGCGATCTCGGCAGGGATGTGCTCCGAGCTCAGGCGGTAGGCCTTGAGCTTGATGTCGGGATGGGCCTGCTGGTAGTCCAGCAGCATGCGGGGCAGCAGGAACTCGGACATGCTCTCGTTGGCGCCGATGCTCAGCCGGCCCTGCTGCAGGCCCTTGAGGGTGCCGAAGGTGTCCGTGATCTGCTGGCGCAGGTCCAGCATGCGCAGGGCGAGGGGCAGCAGCGTCTGACCGGCGTTGGTGAGGGTGCCCCCCTTGGTGGTGCGATCCACCAGGACTTCGCCCAGCTCTTCCTCCAGGCGCTTGAGGGCGAGGCTGATGGCCGGCTGGGTCCGGAAGAGTCGCTCCGCCGCCCGGGAGAAGCTCTTCTCCCGGGCGATCATGAGGAATGTCTCCAGCTGACCAAGTTCCATGCCGACTCCCGAACGATCGAGTCTAACGACTTAAGCAAAACTAATGGAATCATAAAAAATATTAACTATATTCATGGCTTGGTTCGGTTAACTTGAATTGATCCGTCCGTTACTTGCCGGACCGGGGAGACCACCAGACCTATGGGTGCCCAGCGGATCGCCATCTTCGACACGACCCTCCGGGACGGTGAGCAGTCTCCGGGCTGCAGCATGAACCTGGAAGAGAAGCTGCAGATGGCTCGCCAGCTGGAGGCCCTCCAGGTGGATGTCATCGAGGCCGGCTTCCCCGTGGCCTCGGAGGACGACTTCGCCTCGGTGCAGGCCATCGCCCGGGAGTGCCGCGGGCCGGTCATCGCCGCCCTCTGCCGGGCCATCCCCCGGGACATCGAGCGGGCCTGGGAGGCGCTCAAGGAGGCCGAGCATCCCCGGATCCACACCTTCCTGGCCACCTCGGACATCCACCTGCAATACAAGCTGCAGAAGACCCGGGCAGAAGCCCTGCAGATGATCCGCGAGGGCGTGGCGCTGGCCAGGTCCTTCACCCCGGACGTGGAGTTCTCCGCCGAGGACGCCACCCGCAGCGACTGGGACTTCCTGGTGGAGGTCTGCAAGGTCGCCCTGGACGCCGGCGCGACGGTGCTGAACATCCCCGACACCGTGGGCTACACCGTGCCGGACGAATACGGGCGCCTGATCACGCATCTCCGGACGCACGTCCCCGGCATCGACCAGGCCACCATCAGCGTCCACTGCCACAACGACCTGGGCCTGGCCGCCGCGAACTCCCTGGCCGCGGTGCTGGCCGGCGCGCGGCAGGTGGAGTGCACCATCAACGGCATCGGCGAGCGGGCCGGCAACGCGGCCCTCGAGGAAGTGGTGATGGCCCTGTCTGTGCGGCGCGACGCGCTTCCGTACGAGACCGGGGTCCGCAAGGAGCTGCTCTACCGGACGAGCCAGACCCTCGCCAACATCACCGGCAGCGAGGTTCAGGCCAACAAGGCCATCGTGGGACGCAATGCCTTCGCCCACGAGAGCGGCATCCACCAGCACGGCATGCTCAGCCACCAGTCCACCTACGAGATCATGACGCCCGAGTCCGTGGGCGTACGGCGCAGCAGCCTGGTCCTCGGCAAGCACTCCGGGCGGCACGCCCTGGCCAAGCGCTTCGAGGAGCTGGGCTACCCGCTCGACCGCGCGGGGCTGGACAAGGCCTACAAGCTGTTCACGAAGCTCAGCGACCAGAAGAAGGAGATCTTCGACGAGGACCTGCTGGCCATCGTGCAGGACGGACTCACGCACATCCCCGAGGTCTTCAAGCTGCGGGCCCTGCAGGCCACGGCGGGCACGGCCATGTTCGCCACGGCCCTGGTCACCCTGGCCACGGAGGCGGGCGACGCCACCGAGACTGCCATGGGCGACGGCCCCGTCAACGCGGTCTTCGCCGCGGTGGACAAGCTCACGGGCCTGAGCGGTCGGCTGCTGGACTACCGGCTCCACTCGGTCTCGCGCGGGGCGGATGCCGTCGGCGAGGTCTTCGTGCAGGTGGACTTCGAGGGCCAGCCCCACGGCGGCAAGGGCGCCAGCACTGACGTGGTGGAAGCCAGCCTGCGGGCCTACCTCAATGCGGTCAACAAGGCCCTCTTCGCCCGCCGGTCCAGGAAGCCGCAGGCCGTCGAGGCAGGGGTCTGAATGCCTGAACGTGTTCAAGGAGTGCGCATGGAAGCCAGGATCGTCGTCCTCCCCGGTGATGGAGTCGGCCCGGAAGTCACCCGGGAAGCCGTCGCCTGTCTCCAGGCCGTGGCGGACCTCTACGGTCATCAGTTCACCTTCGAGGAGGCCCTCATCGGCGGGGCCGCGGTGGATGCCTGCGGCGACCCGCTCCCCGCCCGGACCCTCGAGCTCTGCCGTGGCGCGGCGGCGGTGCTGCTGGGCGCCGTGGGCGGCCCGGCCTGGGACAAACACCCGCGCGATCAGCGCCCGGAGTCCGGCCTGCTGCGGCTGCGCCAGGGCCTGGGCCTCTACGCGAACCTCCGCCCGGTGAAGGTGCACCCGGCCCTGGAGGACGCCTCGCCCGTGCGGCCCGAGATCGTCCGGGGCACGGACATGATGATCGTGCGCGAGCTCTCCGGCGGGCTCTACTTCGGCGAGCCGCGCATGTTCAGCCCCGAGCGGGCCGTGAACACGCTGCCCTACAGCCGGGAGGAGATCCTCCGGGTGGCCCGCGTGGCCTTCGACCTGGCCCAGAACCGCCGGCGGAAGCTGGTCTCCGTGGACAAGGCCAACGTCCTGGAGACCTCGCGCCTCTGGCGGCAGGTGGTGGACGAGGTCGCCGTGGACTATCCCGAGGTGGCGGTCCAGCACGCCTATGTGGACAGCTTCGCCATGGCCCTGGTGGCCCGGCCCCGGGACTTCGACGTGGTGCTTACTGAGAACCTCTTCGGCGACATCCTCAGCGACGAGGCGGCGGTGCTGGCCGGCTCCCTGGGGCTGCTGCCCTCCGCCAGCCTCGGCGGCACCGTGGGCCTGTTCGAGCCCATCCACGGCTCCGCCCCGGACATCGCGGGCCGGGACCAGGCCAACCCCATCGGCACCATCCTCTCCGCCGCCATGCTGCTCCGCCACGCGCTGGGCCTCACAGAGGAGGCTCTGGCCCTGGAGGCCGCCGTGGACCGCACCCTCCACGCGGGCCATGGCACCTCGGACCTGAGGGGCGCCACCCATCCCCAGGGCACCGCCTCCCTGGGTGCGGTCATCCGCGCGGCCCTTACCAAGGATCCGGTGAAGCCCCTGCCTGGGGTGCTGCCCACCTAGGGCCGACCGCTCGGGCAAGCCCCGACCTCGGCCCCGCACCACAAGCGGGGCCTTCTTTTCCTGGACCCCTCTACCGATTACCCTTGAGGACCGCCATGAACCCAGCCAACCCCGCGAGTCCCCCCGCTCCCCGGAGCAACCGCAGCCTCGACCCCGCCCGAATCAGCCAGTGAAGGAGAGCCACACCATGGATAGGACCGGCGCACAGATCATCTGGGAGTGCCTGCTGCGGGAGGGCGTGGAGACCGTCTTCGGCTACCCCGGCGGCGCCATCCTGCCCACCTACGACGCCATGACGGAATACCCGATCCGGCACGTGCTCGTACGCCACGAACAGAGCGCCGTGCACATGGCGGACGGCTTCGCCCGCGCCTCCGGGCGCACCGGCGTGGTGGTCGCGACCTCGGGTCCCGGCGCCACCAACCTGGTGACCGGCCTGGCCACGGCCATGCTGGACTCTATCCCCCTGGTGGCCATCACGGGCCAGGTGGGCTCAGGCCTGCTGGGCACCGACGCCTTCCAGGAAGTCGACATCACGGGCATCACCCTGGCCATCACCAAGCACAACTACCTGGTGACGCGCGCCGAGGACATCGCCCCGGCCCTCCGCGAGGCCTTCGCTGTCGCCTCCAGCGGTCGGCCCGGCCCCGTGCTGGTGGACATCACCAAGGACGCCCAGCAGGGCCGGGCGACCCTGGACTGGGAAGGCGCCGCGCCCACGCGCCACCTGCGCCACATCCCGCCCTCCCCGTCGCAGGTGGACCTGGACCGGGCGCTGGTGATGATCAACGCGGCCAAGCGCCCGGTGATCCTCGCGGGGCACGGCATCCAGCTCTCCGGGGCCCGGGCCGAGGTGCTCGCCCTGGCCGAGCTGGCCCAGATCCCCTTCGCCGAGACCCTGCTGGGCCTGGGCGCCGTGCCCGCCTCCCATGCGCTGAGCCTGGGCATGATGGGCATGCACGGGGAGTCCTGGGTCAACCAGGCCATCCAGGAGGCGGACCTGCTGATCGCCCTCGGCATGCGCTTCGACGACCGGGTCACGGGCCGGCTCAAGGAATACGCCCCCAACGCCCTGAAAATCCACGTGGACATCGACGCCAGCGAGATCAACAAGCTCGTGCCCGTGGACGTGCCCCTGGGCGGCGACCTGAAGCAGGTGCTGCAGGCCCTGCTGCCCTCGGTGAAGGCGGCGGACCACACGCCCTGGCTGGAGCGCATCAGATCCTGGCGGGGCGACTCCGCCGTCCGCGACATCAAGAACCTGCCCGATGACGGCCACCTCTACGCGGCCCACGTCATGCATGACCTCTGGAAGATCACCAAGGGCGAGGCGGTGGTGGTGACGGATGTCGGCCAGCACCAGATGTGGGAGGCCCAGTACTACCACCACGACGGTGAGCGCAGCCTCATCACCAGCGGCGGTGCCGGCACCATGGGCTTCGCCCTGCCGGCGGCCATCGGCGCCAAGCTGGCCCGGCCCGAGGCCGAGGTCTGGGTGGTGGCCGGCGACGGCGGCTTCCAGATGACCTTTGCCGAGCTCATGACCGCGGTGCAGGAGGGCGTGAAAGTCAACATCGCCATCATCAACAACGGCTACCTGGGCATGGTCCGCCAGTGGCAGGCCCTGTTCTACGAGGGCCGCTACGCCGCCACGCCCATCCTGTCCCCGGACTTCGTCAAGCTGGCTGGAGCCTTCGGCATCCACGGCGAGCGGGTGGAGAAGCGGTCGGACCTGGAGGCGGCCGTGGCCCGGGCCCGCCAGCAGCCGGGCACCGCCCTGATCGAGTTCAAGGTCGAGCAGGAGGACGCCGTCTATCCCATGGTGGCCGCCGGCGCGGCCCTCCACGACATGATCCTGCGCCCCTCGCCCAGCCCCATCGCCGAGACCGGCTCCGACCCGGTCTAGCCGCCCGACTCGCCAAGGAAGGATGGAGAACCCATGTCCCATGTGCTCGTGATCTACACCGATGATGAACCCGGCGTCCTGACCCGGGTGGCGATGCTGTTCCGCCGCCGCGGCTTCAACATCCACTCCCTGACCGTGGGTCCCACGGAGCGCGTCCACGTCTCGCGGATGACCGTGGTGGTGGACACGGACGAGGCCACGGCCCGCCGGGCGGTGGAGCACCTCCGCAAGCTGGTGAACGTCCTCGAGGTCCAGCAGCTCGGCCACGGCCGCAACGTGGTCCGGGACCTGGCCCTGCTGCGGGTGTCCACCG
This sequence comes from uncultured Holophagaceae bacterium, assembly GCA_903863195.1. Taxonomy (GTDB): domain Bacteria; phylum Acidobacteriota; class Holophagae; order Holophagales; family Holophagaceae; genus Geothrix. Next base: position 7,845 of record CAIPAY010000018.1, on the reverse strand, counting down.
CCCAGGGGCGCTCCGAGGTGCTCCAGCTCGTGCAGGTCTTCCGCGCCAACGTGGTGGACATCGCCGATGACAGCGTCGTCATCGAGTGCACCGGCAGCCTCGGCAAGATCGAGGCCCTGGTCGACAGCCTGCGTCCCTTCGGGATCCTGGAGCTGGGCCGCACCGGCGCCGTGGCCATGGCCCGCGGGCTGCGCTCGGAAGCCACCAACCGGCTCGCCGCCGCGGCCGTCGTGACCCCCGGCAGCACCGGGACCATGTCCGTCTGAACCTTCTTCCCCCTGTCATCCGACCCCGAAAAGGAGCCCTCATGGCCATCATTCACTACGACGCCGACCTCGGCCTCATCCGCGCCCGCAAGGTCGCCATCCTGGGCTACGGCAGCCAGGGCCACGCCCACGCGCTGAACCTCAAGGACAGCGGCGTCCAGGTCCGGGTGGGCCTCCACGCTGGTTCTGCCTCCCGCGCCAAGGCTGAGGCCGCCGGCCTCATCGTGAACAGCCCCGCCGAAGCCTCCGCCTGGGCGGACGTCATCATGGTGCTGACCCCGGACACGGGGCAGGGCGCCCTCTACAAGGAAGCCATCGCCCCCAACCTGACCCCGGGCAAGACCCTGATGTTCGCCCACGGGTTCAACATCCGCTACGGCTGGATCGAGGTGCCGGCCGGCGTGGACGTGAGCCTGGTGGCCCCCAAGAGCCCCGGCCACCGCGTCCGCGAGGTCTTCGTGGAGGGCGGCGGCACGCCCGGCCTGGTGGCCATCCACCAGGACGCCAGCGGCCAGGCCATGGCCATCGCCCTGTCCTACGCCGCGGCCCTGGGCCTCACCCGCGCCGGCGTGCTGGAGACCACCTTCGCCGAGGAGACGGAGACGGACCTCTTCGGTGAGAAGGCCGTGCTCTGCGGAGGCGCCAGCGCCCTCGTCAAGGCGGGCTTCGAGACCCTCGTGGAGGCTGGCTACCAGCCCGAGATCGCCTACTTCGAGTGCCTGCACGAGCTGAAGCTCATCGTGGACCTGATGTACCGCGGCGGTCTGAGCTACATGCGCTACAGCATCAGCGACACGGCGGAATACGGCGACTATACCGGCGGCCCCCGCCTGGTGACCTCCGAGACCAAGGCCGAGATGAAGCGCATCCTGGAAGAGATCCAGGACGGCCGCTACGCCAACGCCTGGATGGAGGAGAACCGCACGGGCCGCGAGTGGTTCGAGGCCCAGCGCGCCGCGGACTACGACCACCCCATCGAGGTCGTGGGCCGGCAGCTGCGCAAGATGATGCCCTTCCTCGATGCCGCGGAGGTTCCCGCCCCGGCCAAGAAGGACTGAGCCCCGAAAACTTACCTCCTGACAAGGCGGAATCTTGAATTCTTCAAGATTCCGCCTTGGAAAAATCGGTTAATCTGACCTAGGGTAATAAGCCCGGATTTCACTTCAGGAGTCCTGGCCCAGGGAAGCCGTGAGTTTCGAACGCCTTCCTCTCCCCCGCTGGAGCGCCGAATGACTGAGTTCTTCCCCAAAACCGCGACGGTGCCCACCCTCCAGGGTTGGCAGGCCCCGGGCTCCCTCGACTTCCAGGCCGCCTTCCTGCGGGCCGGGGGCTGGGCGCTGACCCGCACCGAGGCCTTCCCGGACGCTGCCCGGCTCCGGGAGCGGCTCCAGGAGCTCAAGGCCTCCATGCGCGAAGGCGGGAAGATCGGTCTGGACCTGCGGGGCCTCCGCGACAGCGCTGACAGCGTCATGGCCGCCGCCCGCGAGGCGGGTGTCGCCTTCCTGCTGCACACCGCCGAGCTGCCGCCCTCCCTGGCCATGCTCCGGTACGCCAACCTGCCCCGCATCGTCGCCGTCGAGAATGCCGAGCAGGCCGCCCAGGCCAAGGCCGGAGGCGCCTCGGCCCTGCTCGCCCGGGCCGGCATTGTGGCCACCCTGCGCTCCCTGGGCCTCCCCGTGATGGCCACCGCCGACACCGACGCCGAGGCCCGGCAGGCCATGGCCGATGGCGCCTTCGGTCTGCAGCCCCGCACCCCCTCGCTGCTGGACTCCTCCCCGCTGGCCGCCTTCCGGGGCCGCCTCATGGCCGGGCTGGATGCCATGGCCCAGTCCCTCATCCGCCGGGGAGCCTGCACCATGCCCCGGCTGCGGATCCGCAACCTGGACCTGGCCTATCCCATCCAGCAGGGCGGCATGGGTGTTGGCATCTCCTGGGAGGGCCTCGCCGGGGCCGTGGCCGAGACGGGCTGCGTCGGTCTGGTATCGGCCATCGGCACGGGCTACCACGGCTCGGCCAACCCCAAGATGCGCCTGGGCCGTCCCGACGGCACCGACTCGCTGAACCCCCCCAAGGCCCTGGAGTGGATCCTTCGCGCCGCGCGGGAGCGCTCCGAGGGCCGCGGCGCCGTGGGCGTGAACATCCTCTGCGCTATCGAGGGCTACGAAGCCGCCGTGAAGGCCAGCCTCGCCGGCGGCGCCCAGGTGATCGTCTCGGGCGCGGGTCTGCCCCTGGCCCTGCCGGGCTACGTGGGTGATGCGGATGTGGCCCTGGTGCCCATCGTGTCCTCCGCCCGGGCTCTGAACCTGATCTGCAAGCAGTGGCAGCGGAAGTACAGCCGCCTGCCCGATGCGGTGGTGCTGGAAGGCCCCGAGAGCGGCGGCCACCAGGGCTTCAGCCACGATGGTTGCCTGGACCCGGCCCACACGCTGGAGAACATCCTGCCCTCGATCCTCGCGGAGCGGGACAACTGGGGCGACTTCCCCGTGCTGGTGGCCGGCGGGGTCTGGGACCACGCGGACATCCAGCGCTTCCTGACCCTCGGCGCCTCCGGCGTCCAGATGGGCACCCGCTTCATTGGCACCTTCGAGTGCGATGCCTCCCCGATCTTCAAGGAGGTCATCCTCCGCGCCCGGGCCGAAGACATCGGCCTCATGAAGTCCCCGGTAGGCCTGCCCGCCCGGGGCGTGCGGACCAGCCTCCAGCGCCGCATCGAGGCTGGCACCGCCCCCGCCATCCGCTGCGTCAGCAACTGCCTGTCCCCCTGCGGCCATGGCAAGGGCGCCGCCGCCGTGGGCTACTGCATCGCCGACCGTCTGGCGGACGCCATGCAGGGTGACCAGGAGAACGGCCTCTTCTTCACCGGCAGCAACGGCGCCAAGCTGCGCGACCTCATCAGCGTCCGCGACCTCATCGAAGAGCTGACCCAGGATCCAGGCCTGCAGCGACTCTACGCCTGAGAACTGAAGCCGGGGCGCCGGTCAGAGCCAGGTCAAGCTCCTCCAGTGGATTGTGACCTCGGTTCTTTACCGGAGGTTAGAGTCTGCCGATAGGGCCTATGGGGCGGTCGTCCGTTCCATGTGTCTGAGGTCTGCATGTCCGGTGGCTGCCGGGTCCGTCCCCAAGCACCTGGGGGACGTCCTTCCCTCCTGCGCCTGCTCGCCCTGCTGGGCGCGGGCTGCCTCTTTGCCATGGCCTCGGACCAGGATCCCCAGGAGGCGCGGTTCATCCCGCCGCCCAAGCGGCGCCCCGAAGGCTTCCGTGCGCCGCCCTTCGAGGACCGCCAGTTGGAGCGGCACCTGGACGAGCTCGGGTGGCGGGGCGGCCAGCCCACGCCGGAACACCAGGCCTTCAAGCAGCAGGTGGCCGCGGAGCACCTGCAGCGGTTCTCGGCCTCCTTCCCGAGGCCGCTGGGCAAGGGCACCGAGCGGGCCGCGATCCAGGCCGCGGATGCGGTGACCTGGTCCTGCCTCGGCCCCACCAAGGGGGTCTCCACCTATTCCGGCATCACGAACCCCGACGTCGACTCAGGCCGCATTGCCCCCAACGGCCTGGCGCTCTCCCCGGACGGCAAGACCCTTTATCTGGCATCCTCCAACGGCGGGTTGTGGAAGACCGGCACCGCGGACAGGCCCAACGCCAATGCCACCTGGACCTGGACACCTCTGACCGACTCCCTGCCCATGGCTTCCTCCACGGGCAACATCCCCCTGGGGGCGGTGGCCCTGTCGCCCAGCGGCAGCACCCTGTTCATCGGCTCCGGCGACTTCGCGGCCAGCTACGGCAAGGGCTTCTATCGGAGCACCGACGGCGGCGCGACCTGGACCGAGACCTCCAAGGCCAACCTCTGCGGACTCTATGCCTCGGACTACATCTCGTGCATCTTCCCGGTGGACGAGACCACGGTCCTCGCCGGCGGCAATGCCGGACTCTATCGGTCCACCGACGGAGGCGTCTCCTTCGGCAGCGATGCAGTCGGGAACCGGGTGCTGGGTCCGAACGGGTATGGCGACCGCATCTGGTCCGTCGAGCAGGTGGGCAGCTCCTCCCAGAACCTGGTGGCCAGCCTCCAGATCACGGCGACGCCGAACACCGGCACCGCCTGGTATTCCTCCGACGGCGGCGCCACGTGGAACCAGGCCACGATCTCCGGCACCAGCCCCACCTCGGTGGCGAACGTCGGCCGCATCACCCTGAAGAGCAACAAGGCCGCAGGCAACCTCAACGTCTGGGGCATCGCCCAGATCACGCCTGGCCGAACCATGTTCAAGGGCGTCTTCCTCAGCACGGACGGCGGGCGGAACTACACCCTGGTGCCCGACGCCACGTCCCCTGCCGCGCTGTTCAAGAGCGCCGGCGCCACGGATGGGGAGCAAGGCGAATACAACCAGTGCCTGGCGGTGAGCCCGACCGACACCTCCGTGGCCACCACGAAGGTGTTCACAGGCAGCAACCTGGGTTTCTACCGCTCCACCAACGGGGGCTCCACCTGGACCTGGATGACCGGCTGGTACACCTGGGCAGGCCTGCCCGTCTACTCCCATGCGGACAAGCACGCGGCGGCCTGGTCGCCGGACGGAAGCGTCCTCTACGTTGGCACCGATGGCGGCCTGTCAGTCTTCTGGGATCCCCTCCGAGCCAGCCCGCCAATCCGGCAGGCGGGCGACCCGCCCCTCACCGACAACACCTTCGTGGACAACCGCCACAACGAGGGTCTGAGCACCCACCTGATCTACCACCTGGGCTCCACCGCCGCCACCACCCCGCCAGGCGCCAGCGACCGGGTGACCATCGGCCTCCAGGACAACAGCACGCGCCGCCGGACCGGCGCGACGCTGGCCACCAGCAGCCAGTTCGATGAGGCCTATTCCACGGGGGATGGCTTCGGGACCCTGATTCACAAGCTGGATGGCGACAAGATCATCGCCTCGGGCTACAGCTCGAACCTGGGCTACAGCACGGATGGCGGAGACATCTTCCACAACGGGAACAGTGGCATCGACACATCCGCCGGGGCTCCTTTCCACACCCGAGTGGAACCGGGCCGGGCCGATGCCACCGGGAACACGGCCTACACCGCCTCCAGCTACAAGCTGCACAAGTCCACCAACTTCGGCCAGTCCTGGGTCGCCTGCGGCATGGGCGGCTTTCCCAGCAGCTATCCGTCGCCCTACATCCGGAACTTCAACTCCTCCTCACTGGATCCCAACAAGCTGGCCATCGTCGACGCGACCCACTGCTGGATCAGCGCGGACGGCGGCGCCACCTGGATCGACAAGGGGGCCGTCTACGCGGCCGGCGGCGTGGAGGTCGCCCTCAGCTACATCTGGTTCGACACCACCAACGACAATATCCTCTACGCAGCCTCCGCCTATGCGGGCTGGGGTCCCACCATCCAGCACCTCTGGCGCTCCGCCAACGGGGGCACCACCTGGCAGAACATCGAGGGCGCGGGCCTTCCCTCGGGCAATGGGGTGACCTTCGGGGGGCCGGTTCACATCATCCAGAACGACCCTACCAACAACACCACCCTTCTGGCCGGCACGGACTTCGGGATCTACGTCTCCACCAACTCGGGAGCGACCTGGACCCGGTACGGGGTGGGCCTGCCCATGGTCGGGGTTCCCGACTTCTACATCGCCCCCGATGCCAGCTTCATCCGCGCCGCCACCTATGGGCGTGGCGTCTGGCAGTCCACGGGACCGGTTCGCGATCCGGCCGTCCTGCTCCAGCCTGTGGACACCCTCGGATACGAAGGCCTGAGCACCACCTTCACCGTGGAGGCCACCGCCGCCCTCGGCTACCAGTGGCAGGTGGACAGTGGGTCGGGCTTTACCAACCTCGCGAACAACTCGGTCTACTCCGGGGCCACCAACGCCTCGCTGGGCCTCACCGGCATCACCGCCGGCATGAACGGCTGGCACTATCGGGTCATCGTGACTGGCGCCACGGGGGCCTCCACCCCCACGATTACCTCCAGCGCCGCCAAGCTGACTGTGGCTGCGCCGCCCTCGCCCAGCATCCAGACGCAGCCGGCCAGCGTGACGGTTGCCGCGGCGGGAACGGCCACGTTTTCCGTCAGTGCCACTGCGGTGGTCTCCTACCAGTGGCAGATGAACACGGGCGGGGGCTTCACCAACCTCAGCAACGGCGGGGTCACCAGCGGTGCGACCACGGCCAGCCTGACGATCACCGGCGCCACTCTTGGCATGAGTGGCTACCAGTACCAGGTCGTCCTGACTGGCTCCGCCGCGGCCAGTCCCCAGACGGTCACCTCGACGCAGGCCTCCTTGACCGTAGTGACTGCCCCGGCCTTCACGAGCCAGCCCGTCAGCGCCTCCATCGCCGTGGGGGCCAACGCGACCTTCTCGGCCACCGTGACCGGCGCCAGCACCACTCGCTGGCAGTCGAAGCTGGGGGCGGGAGCCTGGACCGATGTCGCCGATAGCGGTGTCTATTCCGGCGCGACGTCGACCAGCCTCGCCATCACCGCAGCCACCTCGGGCATGGATGGCACCAGCTACCGCCTGATCGCCACCGGCGCCCTGTCCCTCACGACCACTTCGAGCACCGTGACCCTGGCCGTCAAGGCTCCTGCGGCCATCACGGTCCAGCCCGCCGATGCGAGCAGCTCCTTCAACTACCACGCGGTGTCGATCTTCACCGTGGCCGCCACCGGCTACGGCCTCACCTACCAGTGGCAGCTGAACACCGGGAGCGGCTGGGCGAACGTCACGGACATCGTGAACTACAGCGGGATGACATCCTCCGCGCTGTCCATCTGGGTGGCCACCACCATGACCGGCAATCAGTACCGGGTCATCGTGACGGGCACGGTGGGAGCGCCGGTCACCTCCAGTGCGGCGATCCTGACGGTCATCTGCACGCCGGGGATCACCAGCCAGCCGGTGGACCAGGCCATCGACGTGGGCGGCACCACCACCCTCAGCGTAGTGGCCAGCTCGGCCCTGTCCTACATCTGGAAGGTGAACACCGGCTCCGGTTTCACAACCATCTCCAGCGCTGCTGGCGTCTACTCCAACTGGTGGACAGCCACCCTGACCATCGCCAATGCCACCGCACCCATGAATGGCTACCTCTATGAGGTTCAGGTGCTGGGCTGCGGGTCGCCAGCCGCTTCGACCTACTCGTCCCCCGTCACCCTGTCGGTGGGGGCGGCGCCTGGCATCACGACCCAGCCCACCAACGCCACCGTGGCGACAGGCGGAAACACCAGTTTCTCGGTGACCGCCACGGCGGCGACCTCCTTCCAGTGGCAGGTGAACACCGGCTCGGGCTTTGCCAATGTCAGTAACGGCGGCGTCTACAACGGCGCCACCACGGCGACGCTCAGCATCACCGGCGCCACCTCGGCCATGAGCGGCTACCAATACCAGGTGGTGGTGACCGGCACCGTCGCCCCGGCGGCCACGTCCAGTGCGGCCACGCTGACGGTGAACACGGCGCCGGCCATCACGGCGGGGCCGGTCAATGCCACGGTGACCGCCGGCGGCAACGCCAGCTTCAGCGTCACGGCCACCGGCACCGGCCTCAGCTACCAGTGGCAGGTGAGCTCGGGCGG
>CAIPAY010000017.1 GCA_903863195.1 uncultured Holophagaceae bacterium | reverse complement strand
GGCATGTAGGGCGGCGCCTTGGGGATCCGGGTGATGGTGGCCTGGGCCTGGATCTCCCGGACTTTCAGGATCGGCAGGGCGTAGGCTTCGCCCGCGAGGGCGAAGCACAACACCTGCTGGAGCGCCTGGGAACTGGCTTCAGTGGTAGCCATGGTGTTCTCCGAAGGGGTCCTTGTTGGGGACAGGAAGGGTGGTCAGTTCACGAGAGTGGGTGGTCGACGGCGTGGGAATCAGAAGGATTCCCACTGCCCGTCGTCATCGCTCTTGGGGGTGGCCACGGGCTTCTTGGTGGTACCCAGTTCGGGGAGAGCGGCTCCCTTGACGGCACTGCGGGCGCCGCTGGTCGCCATGGCCTTGCGGGCGGGCGCCTGGGCGCGCCGGCCGGCGGCGGGATGCGCCGTGACACTGGCCCGCGCGGGCTCCGAGCGCCGGGACTCGGCGCCGGTCTTGAAGCGCGAGACCACCTCGGCCAGGGTGTGGGCCTGGCTGTCCAGGGTCTCCGCGGCGGCGGCGGCCTGTTCGACCAGGGCCGCGTTCTGCTGGGTCACTTCGTCCATCTGGACCACGGCCTTGTTGAGCTCGATGAGGCCCGTGCTCTGCTCCTGCGTGGCGCCCGCGATCTCACCCACGAGGGCGGTCACGCGCTGGACATTCGCCACCACTTCCTGGATCGTCTCGCCCGCGTGAGCGGCCACCTTGCTGCCGTCCATGGACTTGGTCACACTCTCGCGGATCAGGACCTTGATCTCCTTGGCCGCGTCGGCGCTGCGCTTGGCCAGGTTCCGGACCTCGGCGGCGACCACCGCGAAGCCCCGTCCCTGCTCACCGGCCCGGGCCGCCTCCACTGCCGCGTTGAGCGCCAGCAGGTTGGTCTGGAAGGCGATCTCGTCCACCACGCCGATGATCTCGTTGATCTTGGCGGAGGAGGCGTTGATGGATTCCATGGCCGCGATGACCTGGGTGACCGCGGTGCCGCCGTCCTGGGCCACCTGGCGGGCCTTGACGGCCTCCTGGTTCGCCGACTGGGCGTTCTCCGCCGTCAGGTTCACGTTGCTGGTGATCTGCTCCAGGCCGCTGGCGGTCTCTTCAAGGTTGGCCGCCTGCTCTTCCGTCCGGCTGCTGAGATCCTGGTTGCCCATGGCGATCTCGCCGGAAGCCGAGGCGATGGCCATGGCCCCTTCCTGGACCTGGATCAGCGCCTCGCGCATCTGCGTGATGGTCTCGTTGATGGCCTTGCCCAGCTCGGCGTAGACCCCCTGGTAGTTGCCCTTGATCTGGGAGGTGAAGTCGTTCTGGCTCATGAGCTGGATGACGTTGTTGGCTTCGACGAGGCCCTGGAGCCCGTCGACGCAGGCGTTGATGTTGTTCTTGATGGTGTTGAAGTCGCCGTTGTACTCGTCGGTGATCTTCGCGGGCACCTCGCCCTTGCCGATGCGGTCGATGTAGCCGGCGGCCACATTGAGGGGGCCGATGACGGCGTCGAGGGTGTCGTTCACGCCCTGGACCACCTTCTGGAAGTCACCCTGGTGCTTGGAGGCGTCGGCCCGGGTCTTGAGCTTGCCTTCCACACCGGCCTGGGCCAGCATGCCCGCGTCCCCGACCAGTGCGTTCACAGCGTCGATGCACTGGTTGAGGTTGTTCTTGAGCACGTTGAAGTCGCCGTTGTACTTGTCAGTGATCTTGGCGGGGATGTCGCCCTTGGAGATGCGGTCCACATAGCCCGCCGCCACGTTGAGGGGGCCGATGACGGCATCGAGG
>CAIPAY010000016.1 GCA_903863195.1 uncultured Holophagaceae bacterium | reverse complement strand
TTCGCCGAGAACTGCAGGGTCTGGCCCGGCGCCACGGAGGCCGCGGCCGGCGTGATGGCCAGCACCAGGTTGGCCGTGGCCACCTGGTCGCCGGTGCTGCGGGTGCCGCCGCCGCAGCCGAGAACGGCCAGCAGCAGCGCGCCGGTGGCGGCGAGGACAGGGAGGGAGAGGCGGCAGCGGAACATGGTCATCGCCCTAGAAGCGCCACAGCAGGCCGACGGTGGCCGTGCTCGCGGGCTGGTTCTCGTAGCCGTAGTGGCTGCTCAGGGCGCGGGCTTCGACCTCGAGGTGGTCGCTGACCTTGAAGGTCACCACCGGGCCGTAGCCCAGGCGCGTCCAGTGGGAGGTCCCCGACAGGGTCATGCTGCCTCCCAGCGTCGGCGCCACGGTGTTGGTGCTGGCCACGGACCAGCGGATCTCGGAGACCGCCAGGCCCACGCTCCAGCGATTGCCGAGGGGCATGAGGAGGTCCGCGCCCAGGGCCAGACTCGAGACGCGGGTGTTCAGGGTCTGGGGCAGCGGAGGCGCGGTGCTGGTGCGGGTCTCACTGGCGAACACAGTGTAGTCCAGGCGGGGGCGCAGGCGCAGGCCCAGCGGCAGGTTCCAGACCAGGTGCAGGCCCAGAGCCACGCTGGGGCCACCGGCCGCGAGGCGCAGGCCGCCGTTGGTGGGCGTGACGAGGCCCATCTGGGCGCCGTAGGAGGCCACCAGGCGCCGGTAGGAAGCCTTGGCCTTGGCGGCAGTCTTGAGGGCGGCCTCGGGGGTGGGCGACGCTAGCGGGGCTGAGGTGAGGGGCGGGGCTGGGGCCAGCGCAGGCGGTGCCACGGTCGCAGGAGGGGCAGGCGCGGTCGCGACAGCTGTCGCCGAGGTGGCCGCAAGCGGTGGAGCGGGTGGAGCGGGTGGCGCACTCGGGGCCGTGGGTGCGGCGGCCGGCAGGGGGCTGGACGGCGGCGCGGGCGCAAGCACTGCGGCCGGGGGGCTAGGCTTGGCGACCACGGCCTTCGCCGGGCGGGGCCGGGCGGGCCGGGGTTTCGCGAGGGCCACGGGTGCGGGGGCCGGTGCGGGAGCCACGGGCGCGGGGGCAGGCGCTACGGGCACGGCGGCTTGCGGGACCTCGGGCGCCGCGGGCGTCGCCGCAGCCTGGCCTCCGGGCTTCGCGGGACAGCCCAGCAGCAGGGCCAGCACCGCCGCCGTGGGAAGGCCCGTCAGGAGGAGGCTGGGGGGACGGCGCATGGGTTCACCTGGGAGGTGGTAGGGGGGGCAGGCGGGAGGAGGGTAATGGCAGATCTCTTGGTCCTCAAAGTCCCACCCTGGCTGCTTCAGTGCGATGACTACCGATAAACACTTCCTGACAATTGCTGACCATTCCTGACATCGTCCCTAGGGCTGCAGCTGCAGGGGGGCCAGGAAGGAGTAGCCGATGCCGTGGCAGGCCTGGAGGGGCAGGGGCTCCGTGCCGTCCAGCTGGCGGACCTTGCCCCGCAGGCGGCTGATGAGAGCCTCGAGCCGCTGCATGGCGGGGGCGTCCATGGGCTGCTGGAGGTTGTGCAGCAGGGCGCTGCGCTCGACCACCTCGCCGGGGTTGAGGGCCAGCACCTGCAGGAGCCGCAGCTCCGTGGCCGAGAGCGGCACCTGCCCGCCGGAGGGCAGGCGCAGGGTGGAGTGCGTGGCGTCGAGGCTGTAGGCGCCGGGCGGGTTGGTCTGGGGGGGCTGGGTCAGGCGCCGGTGGAGGTTGCGCACGGCGAGGGCCAGCTCCCGGAGGTCCACGGGCTTGACGAAGTAGGCGTCCACGCCTTCCTTCAGCGCGGCCAGCCGGTCCTCCAGGGCGCCCCGCGCCGTGAGCACGATGAGGCCGAGGGGGGGGCCCGCCGCGCCGCGCAGGCGGCGGGCGATGGAGAGCCCGTCCTCGCCAGGCAGGCCGAGGTCGAGGACCACCACCACGGGGTGCCAGGTCGCCAGCAGCCGGTCCAGGGCCGGTCCATCCTCCGCGCCGAGCACCTCGATCCCGAAGTGGGCCAGGCCCGTCTGGAGGATCTCCCGCAGCTCGCGGTCATCCTCGCAGACGGCCAGGGGTATGGTCTCGGTGCTGGGCAGGGGGCTGGAGCTCATGGGGCGCAGTCGAAGAAGACGGGCGGGTCGGGGAGGTTCAGCGGGGAGGGTGGGTCCAGGCCCGCTGTTTAGCTGGCCGCAGGACAACAGGGCTGCCGGGCCTGAGGTGAATCTCACACCGCCGCCGCTGCAGCGCCAAGGAAACCGACCAACACTTCCTGACGTTTCCTGACCAATCCTTACAGCGGACCTTCCGCCGGCAGCAGCAGCGTGAACGTGGAGCCCTGCCCCAGGACGCTGATTACGTTCAATCGAGTGGCAGAGGCTGATGGCCCCTGGGCGTTATTGGATTCCCAGAACCCTTCCTAGCCTCTCCGCCAGATCGCTGACCACCTCCTCGAGCTTCAAGTTGGGGTCGGCACCGGTCTTGCGGAGGAAGGCCTTCCACTGGACCTGCTTCTGAGGGTCCGCTGCGAAGGCCGTGGATAGCCCGAGGGGGAGGCTGGATGGGACGGCCGTCTTGCGCCGTTGGAAGGTTGTCTGGATGGCCTGCCGCAAGGTGTCTGGCACGACTTCGAAGGCCTGCAGGATCGTCCAGATGTCGTAGTAGTCCTTCAGGCGGCTGTTCACCAGGCCGAGCTCGACCATGACATGGAACTTCTCAGCCACCACCGTAGCCTGGGAGTAGGCCCGAATGCGCGGGCATGGCAATCCGAGCAGGCTGGGGTATTCCATTTCTTCTGGGGCGGGAAAGACGGCATCGCCGAACCCGATGTCCACTTGAAGGCTGATGCGCGCCACGCCAAGCCGCGCCAGCAGGGTGACTCGAACACCCTGGTACAGGTTGTCCTCCCGGATCTCAGAGCCCTTCACGCTATCAGGGAAGAACGCCAGCCCATCAGGATCAACGGGAAGCAGGCAGAGCTCCCGGAAGATAGCTTCCAGGCGCGGAATGGCGGTGCTTCCAGAGCCAAGGAGATCCAGGTCCTTCGTGGTTCGGTGCCCACGCCCCAGCCACAGCTCAAAGAGCATGGCGCCCTTCAGGATGAAGGCGTCCCTGTGGACGGATTGGCTCATTCGGAACAGGAGTCGCTCGATGCCGTACCGCTTCAGAACCAGATCCAGGTCTTCGCCCCGCTGCTTGGCCAAGTTCAGCAGGCGGGCTCTTACCGACGCCGGGAGGTCCTTCTTGCTATCGGGCTTCACAGAAGGGCCTCCAGGTAGGGCCGCATGATCGTCCAGGCTCTTTGTTTCTTGGCGACCAGGGCAAGCTCGGCGGGGGTGCACAGACGTCGCTGGAGCGCTTCCCGCAGGGCAAGGATGGCCACCTCCAGCCCGATGGCCCTGCGATGTCGGAAGCAGTCCGTGATGGTGCGGGGCACATTGGTGATGCGAACGTCCATGCCCTCGATGCGGGGCTGGAGGGTGTCGTCAAGGAGTCGATCCGGTTCACACCTGAAGATGCGCAGCACCGGGTAATCAACCTTGGGCTTCCAGGCCTTCCGGCTGATGAAAATCCAGACTTGGTGGGGCATCTCGTTCGTCAGCTCGTGGAAGCGCAGCGCCGACGCCAGGCCGATGACACCTCCGGGAACCCTCTTGGCGGCCTCCGCGAAACTGTGGTGCTCTGTCCAGTCCCCATCAACCAGGGTGTAGAGCCCACGCCCCATGCGCGCCAGGACCCCCTGCTGGTGGAGGATTGACAGATTCCGGGGATGGATCCCCAGGTCCCCAAGATCCCGAGGGCGAAGAACCCCCTTGGCCTTGAGCAGGGCCAGGATCTGCGCGGTTTTGGAAGGGGGCTTGATCACTCCGAAAGTATCGGCTTATTTCACAATAAAGCCAATGTTTTCGGATCAAGCTGGTTCCAGGTTCTTACAGCGGACCTTCCGCCGGCAGCAGCAGCGTGAACGTGGAGCCTTGCCCCAGCACGCTTGCCACGGAGA
>CAIPAY010000015.1 GCA_903863195.1 uncultured Holophagaceae bacterium | reverse complement strand
CGCGTGGGCGCCTGCAAGCTCACGGGCGTCTCCCTCATGCGTGACGCCCTGGCCATGCGGGACTACGGTGCCGAGGTGGCCCTGGACTTCACGGACGCGGGCTGTGTGTGCACCGACGCGGGCAGCGCCGCCAGCGTCTCCCGCATCATCTTTTCGGAGCTTGCGGCCCACGGCGTAGACGTCATCGTGGCCGAGACCGGCGACGGCATCATGGGCGAGTATGGCGTGCAGGCCATCCTGCAGGACCCGGAGCTGCGGGCCCTGGGCGGCGCCTTCGTCCTCTGCGCCAATGACCCCGTGGGCGTCGCGGGGGGCGTCCACCAGCTCATGACCGCCTTCGGCATCCGGGCCGACCTGATCGCTGGCCCCGCCACGGACAACCGGGTAGGCGAGCGTTTCGTGGCCTCCCTGGGACTGCCCGCCCGCAACGCCCGCGCCGACGCCGAAGCCCTCGGCAAGTTCGTCCTCGGCCTCGTCGAAGCCAAGTTCGCGGCGAAAGCGTGAAAGGACTTTTTAACCACAAAGGACACAAAGGGCACAAAGTGGCCACCCCGCGGCGCTGAGGCATCTCGCAAGGTTCCGCGGTTTCTATCCCCGTTCTTCACTGTTCATCACCGGTTCCCTTCTTTTTCTCTGCGTTCTCTGCGGTTTGATTTTTTTTAGGTGACCTTCCATGACCCAGGTTGATGTCCTTATCCTCGGCGCCTCGGGCTACGGCGGAGGCGAGTTGCTGCGCTGGCTCTCCACCCACCCGGCGGTGAAGACACTGCGCGGCACCGCGCGCAGCCACGCAGGCAAGCCCTTCCACGCCCAGCACCCCAACCTGCGCGGCCTGGTGGACGGGACCTTCGAGGCCACCCCGGACTGGGAGGCCCTGGCCAGCAGCCCCGCACCCGTGATCTTCTCGGCCCTGCCCCACGGTGAGCTGGGCAAGCTCTGGCCCGAACTGGAAGCTGCGGCCAAGACCCACCCGGGCCTGCTCGAGCGGCTCATCGTCATCGATCTCTCCACAGACTTCCGCCTGGATACCGCCTGGGTCTACGGCCTGGTGGACTGGAAGCCCGAGCGCATGGCGGGCGCAAAGCGCATCGCCAACCCGGGCTGCTTCGCCACGGCCCTGCAGCTGGCCCTGCTGCCCCTGGCCCAGTGGCAGCCCGCCTTCGTGGCGGTCACCGCGGCCACGGGCTCCAGCGGCTCGGGCGCCGCACTCTCGGAGACCACCCACCACCCCAGCCGCGCCCACGACTTCAAGGCCTACAAGATCCTGGGCCACCAGCACGAGGCCGAGGTGCTCCGCACCCTGGCCAGCCTGGGCTGGGAGGCGCCCCTCAGCTTCGTGCCGCAGAGTGCGCCTATGGTGCGGGGCATCTTTGCCACGGTTCAGTTCCCCCTGCCCGCAGGCCTGGATACCGCCGCCCTGAAGGCCCACTTCGAAGCTTTCTACCAGGGCCGCTTCTTCGTCCGCCTCGTGGACGGGTCGCCTCGGGTGGCAGCCACGGTGGGCAGCGCCTTCGCTGAGCTGGCGGTCGCGGCCAAGGGCGGCCACGGCGCCATCCTGGTGGCCCTGGACAACCTGGGCAAGGGCATGGCCACGCAGGCGGTGCAGAACCTCAACCTGTCCCTGGGCCTGCCGGAATGGACAGGCTTGCGCAGCGCCGGAGGCTGGCCCGCCTAGCCCCATCTGTTACCTATAGATCCTTTATAAACAGCATTTCCATTGTATGGCATCATGGTCTCCCTGAACCTGGAGGCCCCCATGAATCCGACCCTGCTGACCCGCAACGCCCTGGCCGAGTTCGCCACGGAGAACCGCGAGAGCTTTGAACAGGAGCTGAAGACCCTGGTGGAGATCCCCTCCGTCAGCGCGGATCCGGCCCGCCAGGCGGATGTCCGCCGCTGCGCCGAGGCTGCCCGCGCCCTCTTCGAGCGGCACGGCGGCAAGGCCGAAATCCTGGAGACCAGCGGCAATCCGTTCATCCACGGCTGGTTCGGGGAGGACCCCAGCCAGCCCACCATCACCGTCTACAACCACATGGACGTGCAGCCCGCCAACGAGCCCGAGTGGACGGCGGAGCCCTTCAGCTTCGTGGTGGACGGCGACACCTACCGGGGCCGCGGCAGCACGGACGACAAGGGCCCTGCTGTCACCGCGTTCTTCGGCGCCCTGGCGGCCCGCCGGGCCGGGGTGCCCCTGAACATTCACTTCCTGTGGGAGACCGAGGAGGAGATCGGCTCGCCCAGCTTCGCCGGCGGCCTCAACCTCCACCAGGCGCGCCTGAAGACCGATGCCATCGTGGTGAGCGACACGGTCTGGATCACCCGAGGCAAGCCCAGCACGCCCGCAGGGCTGCGGGGGCTGAAGGGCTTCCGCCTCACCCTCGAGACCGCGGACCACGACCTGCACAGCGGCGTAGTGGGCGGGGCGGCCCGCAACCCGCTGTCCGAGCTCATCAAGGTGGTCGCCGCCATGATGGACGGCGAGACCGGCAAGGTGAAGATCCCGGGCTTCTACGACGAGGTGGTCAAGCCCAGCAAGCAGGAGCTCGAGGAGTGGGCCAACGCCGGCTTCAGCGTCGAGACCTTCAAGAAGGACCACATGATCACCGGCATGCGCACGGAGGACCCGCTGAAGGTCATGAAGCGCGTCTGGGGCCGGCCCACCATGGAAGTCCACGGCGTCGTGGGCGGCTATACGGGCCCCGGCATCAAGAGCGCAGTCCCGCCCCGCGCCGAGGTGAAGCTGAGCTGCCGCCTGGTGCCTGCCATGGACGAGCAGAAGACCATCGAGCGCATCCGGACCTTCGTGGCCAAGCACTTCCCCGATGTCCAGTTCCACGAGGAGCACGGCCTGGCCCCCTTCAGCGGCCACGTCACGGGCCCCTACGCCGAGGCCATCAAGGATGCCTACCGCTTCGCCTTCGACGCCCCCTGCTCCTTCACCCGGGAGGGCGGCAGCATCGGCGCCGTCAAGACCATGGAGGACATCCTGGGCTGCGAGGTCTTCTTCCTGGGCCTGAGCCTGCCCAGCCACGGCTACCACGCGCCCAACGAGAACTACGACTGGGAGCAGGCCAGCGGCGGCATGGCCGCCTTCGCCCACTACTTCGAGACGGTGAGCGCGATCAAGAACTAGTGGCCGGCGATTTTCGTCAGAAGGTGCCTTGGACCAATCCCCCATCCACCAGCAGGCTCTGGCCGGTGAGGTAGGACGCGGGCTGGCTGCACAGGAAGGCGATCACTGCGCCCACCTCCTCGGGACGGCCGATGCGGCCCATGGGAATGGCCGCAGCCTGCTTGGCGAGATGCTCTTCCGGCGTGATGCCGGATGCGGCAGCTTTCACCTCGGCCAGATGGATCTGCCGGTCTGTCATGACGTGGCCGGGCAGCAGGGCGTTCACCGTGATGCCGTCCCGGGCAGTCTCCAGCGCCAGGGTGCGGGTCAGCCCTGAGAGTCCCGCCCGCAGCGTCGAGCTGATGGTCAGCAGGGGATAGGGCTGCTTGGCGACGAGGCTCGTGATGTGGACGATGCGCCCCCACTGCTGGGCCCGCATGCCCGGCAGTACCAGGCGGGTCATGCGCACCACGTTCAGGAGGGTGGAGTCCACCCCCGCGCACCAGTCGGCATCGGTGAGGTTGGCGAACTCCGCCGCCTTGGGGCCGCCGGTATTCGTGATGAGGACCGCCACCGGTCCCAGCTCTGCTTCCGTGGCCTGGTGCCAGCGGACGAGGTCTTCCGCCGAGGTGACATCCACGGGCGTGGCCAGCACGGGCACGCCAAGCGCCGCCAGCTCTGCCTTGGTGGCTGCCAGCGCTTCCCTGCCCCGCCCGCAGATCGAGACTGCGCAGCCCTCGGCCGCCAGCGCGTGCGCTGCGGCTCGGCCCAGCCCCTTGCTCCCGGCAGCCACCATCGCCACTTTCCCTCGCAGACCCAGCTCCATGGTGTCCTCCCGGCTTCCAGCATACGAGGTCCCGGACCCGAGATTTTGTCCAGGTGGATGCTCAGACAAATACGAAATTTCGTCTCGTTACTCAGACGGATCGGACCGGCGTCGATAGTCCGCGAATGACCTGAATGGTCCCACCGATTGCGGAACGTCTCCCAGCGTCCTTGCTGAGGATCCTTCCTCATCCCCTTCTCTGGAGAACCACCATGAGTGCTGCCTGGAACCCTTGCCGCTGGTCCCCGTTCCGAGCGATCGCCGTGGGGCTCCTGCTCCTTGGGATCTCGCTGCCCGCCAGCGCATTCCCGATCTTCGCGCGGAAGTACCAGACCTCCTGCGTGACCTGCCACACCGTCTACCCGAAGCTGAATGCCTTCGGCGAGGCCTTCCGGCTGCTCGGGTACCGGCTGCCGAAGGAGTCCGAGGCGCAGATCAAGCAGAAGCCAGTGTCCCTGGGCTCCGAGGCCTATAAGCGCGTCTGGCCGGATGCCGTCTGGCCCAACGAGCTGCCGGGCAACGCCCCGGTGGCCATGAACATCAAGCTGGGGAGCCTCTATGCCTCCGCCTACGAACCCGGGGCCGGGAAGACGATCACCCATGGCGACTTCCAGTTCCCCCAGGAGGTGAACCTCTTCACCGCGGGCACCCTGGGCGAGCACATGAGCTTCATGGCGGAGCTGACCCACGAGGAGTTCACCGACGGCAGCGCCAGCACCGAGATCGAGCACGCCCGCCTGGGCTTCGAGTCGATCCTGGGCCCCGACAACCTGGTGAACCTCCGCATTGGCAAGTTCGCTCCGAACCTCTACGCCGGCTTCCAGGAGATGTGGCTCATGACGGACAACGGCGTGGACCCGATGTTTCTCTACAATCCCGTCGGTTTCAAGGGTGGCGTGGGCATCCTCGATGACGCCGCAGGCATCGTCTCCCTCCCTGCCCGGGTGCGGGGCATCGAGGTCTACGGCATCGCCGCCCACCGGTTCTTCTACACCTTCGGCCTCATGAACAAGATCGCCCCAGGCGCCAGCACGCCGGTCAGCGGCCCCGCGGCCATCGAGTCCACGGGCACCCCCAACGGGAATTTCAACAACAGCAGCCACAAAGACTTCTACCTGCGCCTCGACTACAAGTTCGGCGGCATGGGCCTGGACGGCAACACGGACGGCGTCCGGCTGCACCCGGAGAACTGGCGCGAGAACTCCCTGCGTGTTGGCGTCTTCGGTCTCAAGGGCAACGGCACCGGCATCGACTTCCTGACCTCGGATCCCACGGGGACCCTGGTGGACGAGGAGGGCTCCTTTCACATGCAGGACACCAGCTATCGTCGGACCGGCATCTTCGCGTCCTGGACCTGGTTGGATCTCAACCTGTTCGGCACCTACCTGCGGGGCACCGACACGCTGCAGTTGCGCAGCGCGGACAACCTCACGGTGCTGAGCCAGAACAACCGCACCTTCACAGCCTACTTCGTCCAGGCCGACTACGTGATCCGGGCGCCCTTCCACGTCTCGGCCCGCTACGAAAAGCTCACGCCGGGCGACACCAGCGTGCCGCCGCTGAAGTTCGCGAACTTCAACCTCAGCTACCTCATCGCCGCGAACGTGAAGCTCATGGTCGAGGTCCGCCGGGACCTGACGGAGACCCGCAACAACCAGATCGCCACCATCCTCCGGGCCGCCTTCTAGCCCACCTCCAACCCACCCATCAAGGAGTCCGTCATGAACAAAGCCCTCCTCCTCACCACCCTCGCGCTGGCCGTCAGCGCCACCTCCCGGGCCGGGGACATCCACGGCAAGGTCACCTGCAAGGGCGTGCGGGACAGCGCCGACGCCGTGGTCTACGTCGCGGCCATTCCCGGCAAGACCTTCGCGGCCCCGAAGGAGCACGCCAAGATGGGTCAGAAGAACCTGGTGTTCCAGCCCCACGTGCTGCCTGTGCTGGTGGGGACCGCCGTGGACTACCTGAACTCCGACGTGGTGGTGCACAACGTGTTCTCCCCGGACGCCTGCTGCGACAAGTTCAACCTGGGCACCTGGTCCCAGGGGCAGGTGCGCAGCTACCTGTTCAACAAGGAGTGCACGGCCACCCTCCTCTGCAAGATCCACCCGGAGATGGAAGCCTTCGTGGTGGCGGTGCCAACGCCCTACTACGCGGTCACCAGCGGGGACGGGAGCTTCACCATTCCCAATGTTCCGAACGGCTCCTACACCGTGAAGGTGTGGCACCCCAAGCTCAAGGCCGCCCAGAAGACTGTCGCCGTGGCCGGCCCCACCGCGGCCGCCTTCGAGATCGCGAAGTAGTCCAGGGGGAGATCCGGCCAGCCGTGCCTCCCCTTTTTTTCGATGACAAGGGCCCGGGCCGCTCCGACCATGGGACATGGCGCGCGCATCCGATCGGACTCCCCTCTTCCTGCTGGCCACGGTGGGCCTGGCCTTCGTAGTTCTGGGCTGGTCGCCGAAGGCCGACCGCTTCACCTGGTTCATGGAGAACCTGCCGGTGCTCGTCGGGGTGCCGGCGCTCCTCATCACGCACCGGCGCTTCCCCCTCTCGACCCTGCTCTACGTCCTCATCGCCCTCCACTGCCTGGTGCTCATGGTGGGCGGCTACTGGACCTACGCCGAGGTCCCGGCCGGCCACTGGGTCAAGCACTGGCTGCACCTGTCCCGCAACCCCTATGACCGCTTGGGCCACCTGTTCCAGGGCTTCGTGCCGGTGCTGCTCTTCCGGGAGGTGCTGCTCCGCAAGGGGATCCTGAAGCGGGGACCCTGGGCGGCCTTCGTCCTGATCCTGATGGCCCTTGGCCTCAGCGCCGCCTACGAGCTGCTGGAGTGGCAGACTGCGGTCTGGACCGGGAGCTCCGCGGACGCCTTCCTGGGCTCCCAGGGCGACCCCTGGGACACCCAGTGGGACATGGCCTGCGCCCTCATCGGCGCCAGCGCCGCCCTGGCCGCCCTGACCCGGGTCCAGGACCGGCAGTTGCAGAGGCTGGCCTCCGCCGGGGCTGCCCCCAGCGCGCCGGATGGCGGCTGATACCATCCAGCCATGACCGCCACCCCCACCGGGCCCCCCGGATGCTGAACCCTGCCGCCCTGCAGCTCGCGGCAGAGCTGGGCGGCACCCTGCTCCGCGCCGAGGGCGGCAGCCTGCTGCTGGTGGAGCGGATCCGGGCCCACGGCCTGCCCCATGTGGCCGTGCTGGGCCGCGACGCCGCGGACCTCCACGCGCCCCTGGCGGCCGCAGCGCGCGCCCAGGCCCGGGGGGTCGAGCTGAACCTGCTCGCCCTGCTGCCCCTGCCGGGCTGCGACCTCGCCGCCGCGCTGGCGTCCAACCAGCGCCGCCTTGGCGCCCTGGTCGCCGCCCTGGACGCAGGCCTGCCCTGGCTCTCGGACCAGCCGATGCTCGTCCGCAGGCTTCCGGGCCGGGTCTTCCGGACGGCCCCGGTGCCCCTCCCAAAGGCGCCCATGGGTCCCCTCGAAAAGGCCGAGCTGAAGCTCCTGCTGGCGAACTGGGGCTCGGACCAGCGCAAGCGGGTCTTCCGGCGCCCGGAGTGGCAGGAGGTGCCGACTTTGGACGGCTGCGGCTTCGAGGCAGACCTCTGGCCAGGCGTGCCTGTGCCGGAGGGAGCGGAACTGCGGGTCGCCCCCCTGGAACTGCCCTGCGCCACCCCGCTGACGGACGTCCTGCGGGGAGCCCTCCGGGCCGCCACCGGGTGTCCCGTGCCCTTTCTGCCGCTCCCTTCGGATCCTGCGCCCCTGCACGCCCTGCGGCAGCTCACGCTGGAGATCGCCGCCTTCCGGGGGCCCATCATCGCCTGGGAAGGAGCCTTGACCGGGCTGGCGGCCCTGCCCGGCCCGGCCCACTTCTGCGCCCGCTGCTGACCCCGAGAAGCTAGGCTAGATGGCATGTACCCTGCCCCTGCGACCCCCTTGAGCGACCTCCCTGAACCGGCGGCCTGAGGTGGACCTCCACGGGGATACCCGCACGGTCCTGACCCTTGACGCGGGAGGCACCACCTTCGTGTTCGGCGCCATGCGCGGCGGCCAGCCAATCCTCCCGCCCGTGACGCGCCCCTCCCAGGGCCACGATCTGACCCTGTGCCTGCGCGGGATCGAGGACGGCTTCCGGGAGGCTTGGGACGGCTGCGGCGGTGCCGAGGCCATCAGCTTCGCCTTCCCCGGCCCCGCCGATTATCCCAACGGGGTCATTGGCGACCTGGTGAACCTGTCCGGGTTTCGCGGCGGCGTGCCCCTGGGCCCGCTGCTGGAGGACCGCTTCGGCGTGCCGGTCCTGCTCAACAACGATGGGGACCTGTTCGCCTACGGCGAGGCCCTGGGGGGGCTGTTGCCCGAGGTCAATGCTGCGCTGGCCGAGGCTGGGAGTCCCAAGCGGTTCAGCAATCTACTGGGCGTCACCTTCGGGACCGGCTTCGGCGGTGGCCTGGTGGTCAACGGACAGCTCTTCCGGGGCGACAACGCTGCGGGCGCCGAGATCTGGGCTGTGCGAAACAAGCTGAACCCCCTGTCCTCGTCCGAGGAAGGCGTGGCCATCCGCGCCGTTCGGCGAACCTATGCCGAGGCCGCGGGCCTAAGGCTGGAGGCCGCTCCGGAGCCCCGGACCATCTTTGAGGTCGGCATGGGGCGGCAGCCCGGGGACACCGCCGCGGCCCAGGAGGCCTTCCGCCGGCTGGGCGAAGTAGCCGGAGACGCCCTGGCCAATGCCCTCACCCTCGTGGATGCCCTGGTGGTGATCGGCGGGGGACTCAGCGGCG
>CAIPAY010000014.1 GCA_903863195.1 uncultured Holophagaceae bacterium | reverse complement strand
CGGGTGTCCCGGTGCAGCTCCGCCCAGGAGATGACGACGTCGTTCTGGTAGGGGTTCTTGGCCATGGCGGCTCCGGGGGAAGTGACCAGTTTCCCATCGCAGCCCCCCCCCGGGCCACCGGAAAGGGGTGGCTGGGTGCTTAGAAAAAGGAATTTGGACGGGGATAAGAGGGATAGACGGGGATGAAAGCGAAACTGCGGAAAAGCAGAGCATGAAACCGCAGAGGTTTCCTTATCCCCGTCCATCCCAGTTATCCCCGTCAAAAATGCGCTTTTCAGGTCGCCGAGATCAGCCGGTCCCGCCGGGCGTGCTGGATGCGGTCGCGGAGCTGGGCCGCTTCCACTCGGTATGCCTGCGGCATACGCGAGACCTCCCCCAATCAGCTCACCTGAATCAGTCGGTCGCGTCGGGCACGGAGGATCCTGTCGCGCAGCTCCGCCGCATCCTCGAACTTGGTCTGCGAGGCCAGCTCCTTCATGCGCTTCTCGAGCTTGGCGAGCTCGCGCTCGAAGGCCTTGTCCTCCAGGTAGAGCAGGGGTTCCTCGGCGGCCTGGTCCTCCCGGGGGACGTTCACGAACTCGCGCGCCAGGGCCTCGCCCATGACGTCATCCAGGTTGCGCTTCACGGTCTCCGGCGTGATGCCGTGAGTGGCGTTGTGGGCAAGCTGCTTTTGGCGGCGGCGCTCGGTCTCGCCGATGGCCTGGGTCATGGACCGGGTCATCACATCGGCGTAGAGCACGGCTTTGCCGCTCACGTTGCGGGCCGCGCGGCCGATGGTCTGGATCAGGGAGCGGGCGTTGCGGAGGAAGCCCTCCTTGTCGGCATCGAGAATGGCCACCAGGGTCACCTCCGGCAGGTCCAGACCCTCCCGCAGCAGGTTGATGCCGATGAGCACGTCGAAGACGCCGCGCCGCAGGTTCTTGAGCAGCTCCACGCGCTCCAGGGTGTCGATCTCGCTGTGGAGGTACTCGGCCTTCACGCCCAGCTCCCGGTAGTAGGCCGTGAGCTGCTCGGCCAGCTTCTTGGTAAGCACCGTCACCAGCACCCGCTCGTCCCGGGCCACCACCTTGCGGATCTCCTCCAGCAGATCGTCCACCTGGGTGGCCACCGGACGCACCTCCACCAGGGGATCCACCAGACCCGTGGGGCGCACCACCTGCTCGACGAAGGCACCGCCGCTCTGCTGCAGCTCGTAGTCG
This sequence comes from uncultured Holophagaceae bacterium, assembly GCA_903863195.1. Classification (GTDB taxonomy): domain Bacteria; phylum Acidobacteriota; class Holophagae; order Holophagales; family Holophagaceae; genus Geothrix. The sequence continues at coordinate 26,566 of CAIPAY010000014.1, read as the reverse complement.
CCCGGAGTGGCGGAAACGTACACGATCTGTTTCACTCTGCTCTCAAATTCTTCGAATTTGAGAGGGCGGTTATCAAGGGCTGAAGGGAGGCGGAAGCCGTACTCCACCAGCGTGGTCTTGCGGGCCCGGTCGCCGTTGTACATGCCGTGCAGCTGCCCGGTGGCCACGTGGCTCTCGTCCATGAAGACCACGAAGTCCTCCGGGAAGTAGTCCAGCAGCGTGTGCGGCGGCTGGCCCGGCTGGCGGCCGTCCAGGTAGCGGCTGTAGTTCTCGATGCCGCTGCAGTGGCCCATCTCCTTCATCATCTCCACGTCGTAGATGACGCGCTGGTGGAGGCGCTGCAGCTCCACGATCTTGCCCTCGGCGCGGAACTCGTTCTCCCGCAGCTCCAGCTCGGCCTTGATGTCGCGGATGGCGGTCTTCAGCTTGTCCTCAGGGGTCACGTAGTGGGTCTTGGGCCAGATGGTGAGCTGATCCAGGGGCTCGATCACCACGCCGCGCAGCGGGTCGATCTTGGAGAGCCGCTCGACCTCGTCGCCCCAGAGCTCGATGCGGTAGGCGACGTCCTCGTAGGCCGGATAGACCTCCACCACGTCGCCGCGGACCCGGAAGATGCCCGGCTCGAAGCTCAGGTGGTTGCGCTGATACTGGATGGCCACCAGGTCCCGCAGCAGCATGGCCCGGTCGATGGTCTGGCCCTTCTGCAGGTTCACCGAGAGGTTCATGTAGGACGAGGGATCGCCCAGGCCGTAGATGCAGCTCACGGAGGCGATGACGATGGTGTCCCGGCGCTCCAGCAGGCAGCGGGTGGCGCTGAGGCGGAGCTTCTCCAACTCCTCGTTGATCTTGGCGTCCTTGTCGATGAAGAGGTCCCGCTCCGGGACGTAGGCCTCGGGCTGGTAGTAGTCGTAGTAGCTGACGAAGTACTCGACAGCGTTCTCGGGGAAGAACTGCTTGAACTCGCTGAAGAGCTGCGCGGCCAGGGTCTTGTTCGGCACGAAGATCAGGGCCGGGCGGCCCAGGCGGGCGATGGTGCTGGCCATGGTGTAGGTCTTGCCCGAGCCCGTCACCCCCAGCAGCGTCTGGGCCCGGTCCCCGCGCTGCAGGCCCGCCACCAGCTGCGCAATGGCCTCCGGCTGATCCCCGGCCGGCTGGTAGGGCGCCACAAGCTTGAAGGGTATCGGCTTCGCCATAGATAAAAAGAGAACCACCAAGGCACCAAGACACCAAGAAAAGAAAAAAGCAGTTCTTGGTGTCTTGGTGCCTTGGTGGAGATCAGTTCCTTAGACCTTGCGGAGGATCAGGCACCCGTTGGTGCCGCCGAAGCCGAAGCCGTTGTTCATGGCGTATTCGGCGTCGAAGGTCCCGGCCACGTTGGCGGTGACGTCCAGGTCGCACTCCGGGTCCTGCTGGTCCACGTTGATGGTGGGGGGGATCTTGCCGGTGTGGACCGCCAGGGCCGCCACGATGGTCTCCAGGCCTCCCGCGGCGCCAAGCAGGTGCCCGTGCATGGACTTGCTGCTGCTGACCTTGATCTTCTCGGCGTGCTCGCCGAAGACCCGGCGGATGGCCATGCACTCCAGCTTGTCGCCCACGGGGGTGCTGGTGCCATGCATGTTCACGTAGCCCACCTCCTCGGGCGCGATGTCAGCGTCCTTGATCGCCGCCCGCATGACACGCTGGCCGCCCTCGCCCTCGGGGGCCGGGGTGGTGATGTGGTTGGCGTCGCCGCTCATGCCGTAGCCGGCCACCTCGGCGTAGATCCTCGCGCCGCGGGCCTTGGCCAGCTCGTATTCCTCGAGGATGACGATGCCGGCGCCCTCGCTCATGACGAAGCCATCCCGGCCCACGTCGAAGGGCCGCGAGGCCCGCTCGGGCTCGTCATTGCGGGTGCTGAGGGCGCGCATGGCCGCGAAGCCACCCACGCCCAGCTGATTGATCACCGAGTCGGAGCCCCCGGCCATCATGCGGTCTGCGTAGCCGAAGGAGATCAGGCGGGCCGCGTCACCGATGGCGTGGGCGCCGGTGGCGCAGGCCGTGGCCACGGCGCTGTTGGGGCCCTGCAGGCCGTACTTGATGCTGGCCTGGCCGCTGGCCAGGTTCACGATAAGGCTGGGAATGAAGAAGGGGCTGGTGCGGCGGGGGCCTCGGTAGGCGTTGGCCTCGTCCCAGATGGTGCTGAGGCCGCCGATGCCGCTGCCGATGTAGGTGCCGAAGAGCTCTCGCTCGGCCTTGGTGAGCTGGACCTGGTCGAAGCCCGCATCCACCCAGGCCTCGTGGGCCGCGCCCAGGGCGTAGTGGATGAAGATGTCCATCTTCTTCTGCTCTTTCTTGTCGATGCACAGGTCAGGGTTGAAGCCCTTGACCTGGCCGGCGATCTTGCAGGTGAAGTCGGTGGTGTCGAAGCGGTCGATGAGGCCGATGCCGCTCTTCCCTGCCAGCAGGTTGGCCCAGGTCTCGGGCACGGTGAGCCCGCAGGGATTGACGGTGCCCATCCCGGTGATGACAACACGACGGCGCTCAACGGTCCTGACCATGGCTTCACCTCATATTGAAAAACAAACGTGCCGCAGGGCCATGGGGGCACTGCGGCACATCATGATAGCGATGGATCAGCCCTTCGCGTGCTTCTCGATGTAGGCGATGGCGTCGCCCACAGTGCGGATCTTCTCCTGCTCACTCTCGGGGATCTCGAGGCTGAAGGCTTCTTCAATGGCCATGATGATCTCGACGGTGTCGAGGCTGTCGGCACCGAGATCGTCCACGAAGTGGCTGGACTCGGAGATGGAATCTTCCGGCTTGGCCAGCTGCTCGGCAATGATCGCTATGACTTTCTTACGCACATCAGCCATCGTGGGCTCCTCCAAACGAACCTGGAAACCGTAACACATCCCGGGGCGAATTTCCAAACCCTGGGTAAAGGTCCGAGCGCTACCCCTGGCAAGACAAGGGATTGCGTCGCAGGGCCAGCCGTGGAGGATGGACCCATGCCCCGTCCCCGAACCCTGGAGGAACCCGAGCACGGCTGGCCCCTGGGGTGGGCCGAGAGCCTGCGCGAGTTCCGGACGCACCTGGCGGTGGAGCGGGGCCTGTCCGCGCACACCAGCTCGGGCTACCTCTCCGACCTGAACCACCTGGCCCACTGGGCCTGCGAGCAGGACCTGCCCGCGGACAGCCTCGACCGGGACCAGCTCACGGGCTTCCTCGTCACCCAGCAGGCCGCGGGGAAGGCCCCGCGGAGCCTCGCCCGGATGAGCTCCAGCCTGCGCGCCTTCCTGACCTTCCTGCGCCTGGAGGGCGGGGGCGGGGCCGGTCCCGAGGCCGTGGTGAAGCCGCCGCGGCCGCCCCGCATCCTGCCCCGGACCCTGGGCGAGAGCCAGGTGGAGGCGCTGCTCAATGCGCCGGACACGGCCACGCCCCTGGGCGTGCGCGACCGCGCCTGGCTGGAGCTGCTCTACGCCTCGGGCCTGCGCGTGTCCGAGCTGGCGGGCCTGCCGGCGCTCTCGGTCTACCTCGATGAGGGCTTCCTGAGGGTCTCCGGCAAGGGGCGCAAGGAGCGGCTCATCCCCTTCGGCCAGGGCGCCGAGGTCTGGATCCGCGCCTGGCTGGCCCTGCGCTCCGGCTTCAAGCCCCGCTGCTCCGAGCTCTTCGTGGGCCAGCGGGGCGAGGGACTCAGCCGACAGCACCTCTGGCGCCTGCTGAAGGTCTACGCCCGCAAGGCCGGGCTTCGGCCCGAGACCGTGAGCCCCCATGTGCTGCGCCACGCCTTCGCCACGCACCTGCTGGACCACGGCGCCGACCTCCGCGCCGTCCAGGCCATGCTCGGCCACGCCGACATCAGCACCACCCAGATCTACACCCACGTCCACCAGGCCCGCCTGCGCGCCCTCTACGACCAGATGCACCCGAGGTCGGGCGGTGGTTAGGGCCTAAAAGTGAAAGGCTATTCACCGCAGAGAACGCAGAGGGCGCAGAGGATTGCCCGGGAGTGGCCTCGCCCAGCTCAGAGCCTGTGGTGCACAGTGCATTCAGTTACCTCCACGGAGTCATCGAAATGCCTCGTGCAAGAGTGCTCAATAGTGGCGTATCGCCCCGCCTGGCTCCTCTGCGTTCTCTGCGCTCTCTGCGGTTAGAAAGCTCTCCGAAAACACCTGGATGCAGGGTTCTGTCCTGGCCCCGCCGAGCCCCTCCCGCAACTGCCCGGTGGACCGCTGGTGCTGGAATGGGTGATGATGACCCAGGAGCCTCCACCCATGGCCGTGACCAAGACCCCCCGCAAGAAGCCCGCTTCCATTGCCTCGCCCGAGGAGGCGGCGCCCGTGAAGGCGGTGCCCGCCAAGAAGGTCGCGACCAAGAAGGCCGAAGCCGCGGCGCTGGAAGCGCAGCCGGAGGCCGCGGCTGTGGCCGCGCCCGCCAAGAAGACCAAGGCCCCCGCCAAGGGCAAGGCCCCGAAAGCCGCAGCCGCCGAGATCGAAACAGCTATGGTCGCGACGCCTGAGCCCGCCCCGGCCCCTGCCCCGCCCGAAGCCGTAAAGGTTGCCCCGGTGCAGACCCCCGTGCCGGTTCGGCTCCACCCCATCGTCGCCACCATCCTCGCCGCCATCCAGGAGGGTCGCGCGCTGGAGTTCATCTTCGCGGATGCCGACGCGAACGCGCCCCGCACCTTTGAGCCCCGCAGCCTCTCCTTCGACGCGCTCAGCCAGGCCTGGTTCGTCTGGGGCTGGGACCGCCGTTACAACGCCGAGCGCCACCACCGCGTGGAGCTGCTGGCCGAGGCCAATGAAGTCGAGGGCGTCGGCCGCGCCGCTCAGGGCCCCTATGCCGACGGCACGCCCGCCAATCAGATCGGCGGCTGGCTCGGAGGCGAGCCCATCGCCGTGAAGGCCACGCTGATGAAGCAGTGGGTCTTCGCAGTGAAGCAGGCCCCTCCGGCCTTCCCGGGCTTCAAGCTCGAGGACCAGACCGACGGCCAGGCGCTGGTCTCCTTCGCCGCCACGGACCTGCGCGCCATCGCCCGCTGGGCCATGCAGTTCGGCGACGGCATCCAGGTCCTGGAGCCCGCGCGGCTGGTGGATCGCATCAAGCAGGTTGGCGCAGTCTGGGCCGGCCGTGAGCGCCTGGCCGCCGCCGCCCCCGCGCCCCGACCCGCGTCCGAGCCCCGGCGCCATGACTCCCGCCCGCCCCGCGAAGCCCGCCCTGACCGCGAGCCCCGGCCCGAGCGCGAAGCCCGCCCTGACCGCGAGCCCCGGCCCGAGCGCGAGGCGCGCCCTGAGCGGGAAGCCCGCCCCGAGCGCGAACCCCGGCACGACCGCGACGAGGCCCCCAAGGGCAAGCCCGGCAAAGTAGAAGTCATCCGCTTCGACCGGCTCTGAGCCCGAATCCTACTCCGCCAGCCACCACCCGCGGCGACCAGGCACGAAGCCGTAGGTCTGCCCGAGGGCGCTGAACCCCACGCCGCGCAGGCGGCGGTCCAGGGCCAGGTAGCTGACTACATACGTCAGCTGAAGGAGCGGGTGGTCCCGCTGGATCAGACCGTTGATCTGCCGGTAGAGCGCCTGGCGACGCTGGGGATCCAGCTCGTGGCGACCCTGCTCGAAAAGCGCGTCCACCTCCGGGTTCTGGTAGCCGGTGACGTTGGTGCCGCCCTTGATCCCTTCGGTGGTGAAGAGGGGACTCTCGCTGTCGGGGTCGAGGCCGGTGCTCCAGGCGAAGTCCCAGATGTCGCCCTCTCCCTTAGCGGCCCTGACCTGGACGTCATCGAAGCCCGTGCGGCGGAGCTCGATCAGGATCCCGAACTTCTTCGCCGCGTCGCGGAAGGCCTGGGCGTGGTCCCGCTGGCCGAACTCGCGGCGGCAGTACATGACGAGCTTGAGGAGCCGTCCCCGGCTGTCCCGGCACACCCCGTCGGACCCGGGGCGCCAGCCCGCATCTTCGAGCAGCAACCGAGCCCGGTCTGGGCTGGGGATCGCCTCTACCCGGGCCTCCCAGGCCCAGCTCCCGGGCGGCCACAGGCTGCTTGCCAGACGGGCGATGCGGAGGTGGCGCTGGGCCATGAGGAACTCCCAGGGCAGCGCCTCGGACAGCGCGCGCCGCAGGCGCACGTCCCCCAGCAGGCTGCGCCCGGAATTGCAGTTGAACCACAACACGTCATAGGCCCCCTGCGGCACGGACTGGGCCACGAGGGTCCCGTCCCCGAAGGCACCGCGACGCAGCAGGTAGTGGCGGAACCAGTCCAGCTCCCCCGCGTGGTAGGCGTGCGCCTGGAACTGCCGAGCGTGCTCCCCGGGGTCCGCGGCCTGGACTTGGAACTGGAAGCCCTCCCACCGGCCCGGGTGCGGTCCCGCATAGCCTGCCCAGCGCTCCAGCCGGATCTCCCGGCCCGTGGCACCCGGCAGCACCCGGTAGGGTCCCGACCCGATGGGGGCGAAGTTGAGCGGGTGCTGGAGCGGGTTCACCCCCAGCGTGTAGAGCCGGCGGGGCACGGGCTGGAAGTCATGCAGGTCCGACAGCAGCGAGGCCCGCGGCTGCTTCAGGCGGATGCGGAGGCGCAGCGGCCCCTCGGCCACAAGGCTGTCCAGCGTGCGGACTCCCACCAGGTCATAGACCTTCCGCACCTGCGGCAGCGAGAGCAGGCGCCAGGTGGCCACCAGGTCCTCGGCCTCCAGGGGCGAGCCGTCCTGCCAGCGCAGCCCGGGCCGCAGCTTGAGCAGGATGTCCCGGCCCGAGGCCGAGATCTCCCAGCTCTCCAGCAGCTGGGGCACGAAGGCCCCGTGCTCGTCCACAGCGACCAGGCGATCGAACACCAGGTCCGCCACCTGGGACTCCACCTCCCGGGCCAGCAGCAGGGGGTTCAGGCTCAGGAGCGACTTGTCCACCGCCACGCGGATCGGCTCTCCGGCGCCGAGACCGGAGCCGAGGACGAGCGCGAGTAGGAGGCAGCACCAACGCATGGTGTCTCCTCATCGGTGGCGCGGAGCCGATCCTGAGTACCGGTCAGGGCCGGGCCGCCTCCACCAGCTCGACCAGCGCCTCGGCCATGATCTGCCCGGGCCGGGGGGGATTCTCCACCACGGAGCCCACCAGCTGCTGCTTGCCGCCTGGCTGGGTGGCGAAGAGGTAGAACGTGGGCACCCGGGCCACGACCTGGGGGGCGCAACCCGCAGGCCAAGCGGCCGGCTCCAGCTGCTTGTCCCGGTTGACGCCCAGGTAGTGGATCTCGATGAACGGGGTCGGCACCGCCTCCAGGGCCAGCAGGTCCGGCAGTTGCAGGTGGCTGTCGGCGCACCAGGAGCCGAACACCGCCACCAGGGTGAAGGGCTGGTGGATGGCCTGCCAGCGCCCCCGGAGCTGGGCTGACAGGCTCACCCTGGCCAGGTTGTCCCGGAACACCGCCCTGTGGGCCAGGATCGCCTTGCCCGTGGCAGGGCCCAGCAGCAGGGGCAAGCTGTCCTTGACGTCCACCAGGGGCCCTGGCGGCAGGCCAGGTGCCTGCACCACGGTCACCACCCCGGTCTGGGCCTGCAGTCCCAGGGCGACAAGGGCCAGAAGGGCAGCTTTCATGGGGATCTCCAGATCCTGATGATAGCTCGAGCGAATACTTGACTCGTTTGCTCAGGAATACTAGCCTTGAGCCTGGAGCACACGTCGTGAAAATCTCGGCTCGAGGCAGGTACAGCATGCAGGCCCTCTTTGACCTGGCCCACCACAGCCATGGCCAGCCGGTGCCGCTGCACGTGATCGCCGAGCGCCAGAAGCTCTCCCTGCCCTTTCTGGAGCAGATCTTCAACAAGCTCAAGAAGGCCGGAGTGGTCGCCAGCGTCCGCGGTCCCAAGGGCGGCTACATCCTCACGCGGCCCTGCAACCAGGTGAGCGTGGGCGAGGTGCTGCGCCTGACGGACAGCAGTTTCTACGCGGCCGCCAAGGAAGATCCCAAGACCGCCAACCAGGTGCTGAAGTCCGACGAGCGCATGAGCCAGATGCTCTGGAACCGCCTCTCGGACCACATCTCGGCCTTCATGGAGAAGGTCACCTTCGCGGACCTGTGCTCCGAGACCTCCAGCAACACCTGCCCCGACTGCACCTGCCCGGAATACGTGCAGGACGTCCAGGGCCAGTTCGTGCGGGGTGAGCGTAAGGCTTGTGGCGTGCTGTGAGCAACCCCTGCGCCCTGCCCACCCTGGCCTACCCGCCCACGGAGGCAGAGCTTGCGGACCTGCCCCGCCTGGAGCGGAAGCTGGCCCGGCGCCTGGGGGCCACCAACGGCGCCTATGACCTCATCGCCGACGGGGACCGCATCCTGGTGGCCGTCAGCGGCGGCAAGGACTCCTGGGCCCTGCTGGACCTGCTGGAGCGGCTGCGGAAGCGCGCGCCCGTCACCTTTACGGTGGACGCGGTCACCGTGGACCCCGGCTTCCCCCAGTTCAATCCGGACCCCATCGCGGAAGTCTGCGAACGGCTGGGCGTCCCGCACCACGTCATCCCCGCCCCTATCGACAAGATGGTGCGCACCAAGCCCGAGGAGCTGCCCTGCATCATCTGCTCGCGGCTGCGGCGCGGCGTGCTGTATTCCTTCGCCAAGCAGCACGGCTTCACCAAGATCGCCCTGGGCCACCACCTGGATGACCTCCTCGAGACCCTGCTCATCAACCTGTTCTTCGAGGGCCGCCTCAGCACCATGCCCCTGCGCCTGCTGAGCGACGACGGCGCCAACACCGTCATCCGCCCCCTGGGCACCTGCGAGGAGAAGGACCTGCAGCGCTACGCCTGGCTGCGCGGCTTCCCCATCGTGCCCTGCGGCTGCCCCCTCTGCGGCTGCTCCAGCCTGGAGAGCCGCCGCAAGCAGGTGAAGGAGCTCATCGCCTCCATGGAAGGCAGCATCCCCCAGCTCAAGGCCTCCATGCTCGGCGCCATGGGCAACGTGAAGCTGAGCCACCTGCTGGACCTGAAGCTGGGCGCCCTGCACGCCAAAGGCACCGACGAAGCCGTCGAGCGGCTGGGGTAGGGCCTGGGTTTTCTTATAGACAGGAAACCAGGCAGAGGAGAGCGGAGAAAGAGCTCTTTGGACGGGGATAAATGGGATGAACGGGGATAAAACCTTGTGGGGTTGGGGCAACCTCAGCCCCAGCGATTACAGATCAAAAGCGGAACCACAGATTTCGCAGATTACACAGATTGGCGCCGACCCACTCTCCGCATGGGCCCGCCAAAGGCGGCTTCCGGCATGGCCGGAAGTCATCCCGGGGTGGAGTCCATGCTTTGGTGCATCCCAACCCCAGGTTCCTTAGGGTGGAGTTTCATCCCTGAAATCTGTGGCTAAGGCCTTTTAGGTTTTGGCAGTTATCCCCGTTCATCCCTGTTATCCCCGTCAACAGCCTTTCTCTTTTCAGGCAGTGCTCCGCTCTCCTCCGCCCCTCTGTCCTTCCTCCGCCTATCCCGTCTTTTCCCATTGGCCCTATGCTGAAATCCTCAGATCGGGAGCCTTCATGAACGTGCTGGTCGTCCTTGCCCACCCGGAGCTCCAGAGCTTCAACGGCGCGCTCTTCGAGACAGCCATCGCCACGCTGCGGGCGGCAGGCCACACCGTCGTCACCAGTGACCTGCACCGCCTGGGCTTCAGCCCCCTCTCGGACCGGTCGAACTTCACCACGGTCAAGGACCCGGGCTATCTGAAGCTGCAGACCGAGGAACTGCACGCCACGGAGACCCACAGCTTCGCGCCGGAACTGGAGGCGGAGATTGCCAAGGTGGAGGCCGCGGACCTGATGATCTGGCAGTTCCCCCTCTGGTGGTTCAGCGTGCCCGCCCTCCTCAAGGGCTGGGTGGACCGGGTCTTCGCCATGGGCCGCGCCTACGGCGGGGGCCGCGTCTATCAAACCGGGATGTTCCGGGGCAAGCGTGCCCTGCTCTCCCTCACCACCGGCGGTCCCGAAGGGGCCTACCAGCCCGAGGGCTTCAACGGGGACCTCCAGGCCATCCTCCGGCCCATCCACCGGGGCATGCTCGAGTTCACGGGCTTCGAGGTGCTGGCCCCGCAGATCCACTACGGCCCCGTGCGGGTCGAGCCCGCCCAGCGGGAAGCCTGGCTCCAGGCCTGGGCCGAGCGCCTGCGAAACATCGAAACCGAGCAGCCGATCGACGTCGGCCGTTACTGACTCATCGCCCGGGCGTCCGGGCGAGCAGCTCAGCTCCCGGCCGGCTTCCGCCGCATGGCCTCGTTGAAGGCCACCGAGCCACGCCGGGGCACGCTCAGGGTCTGCCAGTCGCGTCCGGCCAGGTGCTTGGCCAGGAAGACGAGCTGGCCCACGTGGTAGGGGTAGTGCGCCAGCTGACGGTTGATGGCTTCCACCACCGAGTGCGGCTGCGCCCGGATGGTGATGGTGCGCTCGAGGTCGCTCTCCGCCAGCCCGGTCAGCGCGGCGAAGAGGCAGGTCCAGCCCTGGGACCAGCCCTCCAGCAGCGCCTGCTGGGTGAGCGTGGCGGGATCCTCGAACTCGGCGTCCCGGTCCCGATCGGGCTTCTCCCCATCGCTCTGGAGGAAGTCCGACCAGCGGGAGCGCAGGTTGCCCGAGAGGTGCAGCACCAGCGTCGCCAGGCTGTTCGACTCGGGATCGAGGCGCTGGTGCCAGCGCTCAAAGGGGACCTGAGCCAGCGCTCCTTCGGCTTGCGCCTGCGCTTCCCGGAACCGCCGGATCGCATCTGCCAGATAGGCCGCACCGTTCATGGACATCCTCTCTGGATCAGGCCTGCTCTGGTCCCTTGGCGGGCGCCAGCCGGGTGACCAGCTTCGTCAGGCCCAGCAGGACGAGGAGGAACACCACCGCCCAGAGGACGAACTCCACCGCCAGGCCGGGCCAGAAAGGGAGGTCCCGGGTCGGCTTGAAGTGGAGCGCGGCCTGACCAAGCCGCGTGATGGCGTAGGTGAGCAGGAAGGCGAGGAAGGAGATCAGCTTGCTCGACATGGACGGGCTCCGGGGCTGGGTGGCAGGGCGAGCTCCAGACCTTGCATGGAGCCATGCCTGAGAGGAAGGCAAGGCTGGCTGTGGAAGTGGATCAGTGGAAGAGCCTGCGGACGAGCATACCGAGGAGGAGGGTAACGAGGCCACCCGCCACCGCGCAGGCGACCATCCGGCCCCAGTGGCGATCCTGGGGAGGAAGCGAGTCCTGGACCTGCGGGGAGGACTGGAGGGTGGAGGCACCCAGGCCGAAATCCACCCGCTGCCAGGACTCACCGACATGCCCCGGCAGGAAGGCGGGCTCTTCGCCGCGCTTCTCGATGAGTTGCTCAGGAGCCATGGGACACCTCGGGAGTGGCGACCAGCACAGGAATCCTACCGTACGAGCCTGCACCAAGGCTCCGAGCGAAGCCGGGAATTCTGGACGAGGGAAGAGCGCCGAGGGCAGGGTCGGCGGAGGGTCAGACCGATTCCGGAGGCAGCGGCTTTTTCGCGGGCCACGTCCGGGTCAGCAGGATCGAGGCGATCAGCAGCACCGAGGTCAGGCACACCAGGGGCAGCCGCAGCCCCCGGTACCTCGAGTGGACGAGCACCAGGACTTTGTCGGCGGGCTGCGGGGCGGCGATCTGACCTCCCAGCCCACCGGCAATGGTGGCCGCGGCCGAAGCGTCCTGGCTGGGTCCCGGCCGGACCAGCATGACGTCGGCGGCGTCGATGGGCAGGTAACCCGGCTTCTGGAAGAAGGAGAAGGCCCCCGCCACATTGAGCAGGAGCAGCAGGACCCAGGAGCCCAGGTGGATCATTCGTTTCGGTGGGGGCATGGGGTCCTGTCAGGGGTGGCACCACGGGAGTGGCGCGGAGATGGATCAGTTATTGATCGTGATGATCCGGAGCTGGTCGAAGTTGCCGCTGGGTCCCTTCAAGCCGGTGAACCAGACCTCGCCGGACCCGATCATCATGCCCTGGTAGTTCACGAACAAATTCTCATAGGCTTGTCCGTGGATCGCCCCGAGCACCTTCGGCGTGAAGACCTCGTCAAAGTGCTTGAGAAGCTGCGCAGGGTTCCTGAGCTTCACCTTCCGGCGGGCCTTCAGGTCCACCGTGAGGGGGAAGGCGACTCGCTTCACCAGCGCCAAGCGATCCAGCGCTGCGGCCTCGGTCTTGATCGCCAGGAAGAAGGCCTTGGCCTCCTTCGGATCGACCCCAACCACCTCCTGGATCAGTACATCGACTTCGCTCGCCTGTCCCTTGAGACAGGGAACCGCAAGCACCAGGGCGAGAGTGAGCAGGACGGGGTTCATCGGCAGGAATCAGTAGCCGTGGAGGAAGCCCCGGTACCGGGCTGGAACCTGATTGGGGTAGGGAATCAGGGGGAGGTCCTGCCGCGGCCGGCCCAGCGGGTCCGGGGCCCCCTGCTGCGCGACCGGCGCGCCCCCGCGGGCCCTCTCGGCGCGGGTCTGCGTGGAGAAGGACGGCGCCCGGAGCTGAAGGCCCTTCGGCGGCGCGGGCCGGGGCACCAGGTGCTCCAGCGATCCCGCGCTCGCGAGGCAGGGCAGGATGAACAAGGCGAACAGGCGCATGGAGGCTACCTCTCCGGACAGTATAGGCAGGCCGGAGAGCGGGCTGCGACCGACGAAAGAGGGCTGGCCCCCCGGCTCTATTTCGGATTGAGCAGCCGGAGCGCGGCCAGCACGCCAAACGCCGTGGCCCAGACCGCGCAGACCAGGTAGGACGCGAAGGTGACCCAGTACCAGAGGGGCTGGCTCTCCCGCTGGTAGGTTCGAGTGCTGAACCCCCAGCCCCGGCCCTGGATCTCCTGGGAGCCATAGGCCCTGAAGACCAGCCAGAAAAACAGGCCACCGATGGCCAGGAACAGAGTTGGGATCATGGGCCTACTCTAGATTCTCCAGGGATTTCTGGGAATGCCAGCTCTCCATGGATTCATCCAGCTTGTGGGGAAAGAACAACCACTCTCGCAGAGGATGCGGAGAGGGCTGAGGTTCGCAGAGAACAGCGGGAAACCCGCAGCCCTCAGCGCCCCTCCGCTCCCCTCGTCCTTTCTCTGCGAGAGTGGTTGCCTTCTCCTGAGAGTGCGAAGAACACACAAGGTGTGGGGGTGGCGTGTCGAGGCGTTTTCCCTGGAATCCCGGATGAACCTCTAGCTCCTTAGGATGGGCCGGAGATCTTCCAGCTTGTCGAAGAGGTGCCAGATGTAGTTCTGGGTGCCGTTGACGCGATGCGGGTGCAGGTCGGCCAGGGCGGGGTCCTGGCAGTAGGAAGCAAAGGCCTCCCTGGATGCCCACTCCACCAGGATGAGCACGCCCCGGGGCTCGAGTTCGCCCACCACGGCCTCGCGAAACTTGCCCAGCGCCACCACGCGACCCCCGTGGGTCTGGACTTCCCTGACGGACCGGCGCGAGTAGGCCAGGTACTCGTCCCGGTTCGAGACGTTGAACAGGTTCAGGGCATAGACCGGGTGGCTCATCGCGGCTCCTTGGTTCACGCTTCAGAGATCAATCAGTCGGAGCTCAGAAGGTGCCACCTGGATATCCCGACCCGTCGAGAGCTCTACGGTGTAGCACAACCCGGCCTCGTCCACGAAGACTGAGACGACAGAACCTCGCAGTCCCGCGTCAGGACCGTCCTGCAGCTCGACCGCGTCGTTGAAGACAAAGGGCATCTCTTCAGGGTGCCGACGGCCCTCCTCGAACGCGGAGTCGAGTTCATCTTCAATCGACATGGGGAAGCCGCCCGAGAAAAGAGCTGGCCGGACCCGACTGCAGCGGGGCGACGAGCGGGGGCCGAAGGGGATTAAGAGGATCAGGGTCCAACGACTGGAGCATGATAGCCAATAGACAGCTCTGATCCACCCCAGGAGAACCCCATGACCCTCTGCCCCATTGCCCTGGCCGTCACCTGCCAGAAGTGCTTCGCCTTCCCGGTCTGCCCCCTCAAGACCGTCCTCGGGGACCACAAGGAAGAAGCCCCCAAGGCCACGCCGAAAGCCCCCACGGCCAAGGCCAAGAGCCGAAAGAAGCCGGGGAAATCAAGGTAAGCGCCGGTAGCTGGCCCGAGCCAGGTTGGTAACCCAATCCTTGCCCCCACCTCCCAAGGGCAGGAGAGCAAGAACTGGCCTGGAGGACGCCTGCTCTTTCAGTTATCCCCTTCATCCCATTTATCCCTGTCCAAAAAAAGCAGTTTTGACGGGGATAAATGGGATGCAGGGGATGGGCCGTTCGGGATTCAGGAAAAGACTCTGTAACCAGTGATGAACGGTGATGAACAGTGATAACTGCTGAAAGATAAAAAGACCCCGCGCCCTTCTCCGCTCTCCTCCGCGCCTTCGGCTTTCCTCCGCTTATCTCTTTATTTGTTCTTTTGTTTTCCGCCTAAAGCCACCAAATACCTCAGTCCAGGCTCAGCCACAGGCCTTTGAGGTAGAAGCCTTCGGGGTGGTTCAGGCTGTAGGGGTGGTCGGCGGGCTGGCCGAGGTGGGCCAGGACTTTGGCTTCGCGGCCGGCTTCCAGCAGGGCGGTCCACACGGCTTCCTGGAAGCGGGTGCGGTCCAGGTGCTGGCTGCAGGAGAAGACCCACAGCATGCCGCCGGGGGCCGTGGCGCGGGCGCCGAGGCGGAAGAGGTCCTTGTAGGCCTTGAAGGCCCGGTCCACGTCCTTGCGCTGCTTGGCGAAGGCGGGGGGGTCCACGATGACGCGGTCCCAGGACAGGGGCTCCAGGGTGCGCATCAGCTCGAAGGCGTCGCCCTCCATCCGCAGGTGCGCCGCCGGGTCCAGGCCGTTGGCGGCCCAGTCGCGCTCCGCGTGGTCCAGGGCCGGGACGCTGATGTCGAGGGTGGCCACCTCCGTGGCGCCGCCCAGGCCTGCGTGGATGCTGAAGCCGCCGGTGTAGCCGAAGGCGTTGAGCACGCGCTTGCCCTGGGACACGCGGCCCACCTGCAGCCGGTGCTCCCGCTGGTCCAGGAAGAGACCCGTCTTCTGGCCCCGCAGCAGGTCCACGGTGAGCTGCGCCGCGCCCTCCCGCAGCTGCACCGGGCCCGCGAGGCTGCCCTTGAGCAGCCGGTTGACGAGCTCCAGGCCCTCGTCGCGGCGGCCGGACTGGCTGCGCTCCACGAAGGCCGTGATGCCCTCGCGCTTGCCCAGCTCGTAGAGGACGGGCCACCAGATCTCTCGCAGGGCCTCCAGGCCCGCGGTCCCAACCTGCAGCACCAGGGCGCTGGCGTAGCGGTCCACCACCAGCCCCGGCAGGCCGTCGCCTTCGCCGAAGATCCAGCGGCAGCCACCTTCGGGCTCCCACAGGCCCAGCTGCTTGCGCAGGGCCAGGGCGGATTCGAAGCGGTCGCGGAAGAATGCCTCGTCCAGGGGCGCGTCCTCGAAGCGGAAGAGCCGCGCCGCCAGGGGGTTCGTGGTGCTGGCCGTGCCGACGCCCAGCACCTGGCCGGAGTCGTCCGCCAGCCGCACCAGGGTCGAGTCCGTGGGCTTGGCCAGGGCGCCCGAGAACACCCAGGGATGGCGCCGGGTGAGCATCGCCTCCTTGCCGGGCTTGAGTCGGAGCAGGGGGTAGGGCCAGCGTTGTGGGTTCATGGGTCCAGGTTAACTTGATACTCTGGTGAGATGCGTCGAACTGCCCTGCTCACCCTGCTCTTTTCCGCCCTCCTGCAGGCCGCGGGACCTGTGCTGCTGATCAGCACCGACGGTCTGGGCGCGGATCAGTTCAACGCGACCACCCTGCCCAAGCTCTGGGCGCTGGCCCAGCAGGGCCGCCGGGGCGAGGGCCTGCCCCCCTTCCCCGCCACCACCTTCAACGGCCACGTGACCATGGCCACCGGCTGCTGGCCCGAGCACCACGGGGTCGTGGCCAACGGCTATGTAGAGCCCGCCACCAAGTCCCTGGTGCCCGTGGCGCACGACGCCAAGGACATCCTCCGCGAGCCCCTTTGGGTGGCCGCCACCCGCAGCGGCGTCCGCACAGCGGTCTTCCACTGGGTCGGTGCCACGGGGCCCTGGGAGGGCGTCACCCCCTGGCGCATGCAGGTCTTCCGCTCGGGCCACCCGGACACCGAGGGTCTGGCCTTTGCGGAAGCGGCCCTCAAGGACGGCGCCGGGCTCGTCATGGCCTACCTCTCGGGCACCGACGGAGAGGGCCACGTCAAGGGGCCCCGCAGCCCTGAGCTCCGCGCCAAGCTCCAGCGCATCGACGACGAGCTGGCCCCCTGGCTGCAGCGGATGCTGGCCACCCACCCCGGCCTCCGCGTGATCCTGGCGGCGGACCACGGCATGGCCCCCATGACCCGCCGCATCCACCTCCCGTCCCTGCTGGACCGCATCCCCTGCACCCTCATCACCCACGGCGGCAGCGCCTACGTCTACCTGCAGAACCCCCGGGACGAGGCCAAGGCCCTGGCCCGCCTGCGCAGGCCCGGCTTCCAGGTCTGGACCCGGGCGCAGGTGCCCGCCCGCTACCACCTGGCGGGCAGCGACCGGGTCGGCGACCTGGTGCTGCTGGCCCCCGAAGGCCAGTGGTTCTCGCAGGCCCGCTCCAGCCGCGAGGAGGAAGGCGAGCGCTACGGCCGCAGCGGCGCCCACGCCTACACCAGTGAGACGCCGAGCATGCACACCTGGCTGGTGGTCCTTGGCGCCGGCACAGCCCCCCTCGGCCACGTGCCCCTCTGGGACCTCGCCCCCACCGCCGCCGCCTGGCTCGACATCCACTGGGCCCAAGCGCCCGACGGCCAGCCGATTCGTTGAGCCCGGGAGAAAAGCTCTGAACACCGATGAACACCGATAAATGCTGAAGGGAGAGGGGCCGCCAAGCTTAGCCCGGGCGCCCTGGGCTAGCCCCGGAACACGAAGTTCATATCCCCGTCCATCCCTCTTATCCCCGTCAAAAGAAAAAACTGAAGATAAGCGGAGGCAGGCGGAGCTGCGGAGGAAAGCGGAGCACCGCCCGCGGACGTCAGGCTCGGCACCTGGGCCGCTGAAGATAATTTATTTGACGGGGATAAGAGGGATGGACGGGGATGGGCGGCAATCCAGTTGCCGGGTTGGGGACGCACTGAGCATGGGCTCCATCTGGGGGTGCCGCTGCTGCGACTCTTGGGGGGCGCGGCAGTGGCACCCCCAGATGACTTCCGGCTGGGCCGGAAGCCGTCTGCGGCGGGCCCATGCAGGGTCGGTCGGTGCTCACCTGTGGAATCTGTGAAATCTGCGGTTCCGCTTTTGCTCTTGGATGCCTGAGCCTGCGCAGCGCCGATATCAGCAAGCTTCATCGGTGTTCATCAGCCTTTATCGGTGTTCATCGGTGGCTGATTTTTCTTTCCCTGGTCCAGACGATGCCCGCTACCGCAGCAGCCCCAGCAGCACCTGGGCGAGGACGATCTTGAGGATGGTGGCCAGGGGATAGACGGTGGCGAAGCCGACGTTGGGCAGGTCGTTGCCGGTGTGGTGGTTGGCGTAGCCCAGCACCACGGGCTGGGTGTGGGTGCCCGCCAGGATGCCGAACATCACGTTCAGGGGGATGCCGAACAGCTTGTGCCCCAGCACCATGGTCAGCGAGTCTGCCACGAAGCAGACCAGGAAGGCCGCGCCCAGGAACAGGGGCAGCACCGAGGCGTCCTTGGACAGGATGGCGCGGAAGCCCTCGCCGGAGAGGATGCCGATGCCCGCCGCGAAGAGCACCAGGCCGAACTGGCGGACCGTGTGGTTGGCGCTGTAGGGGAAGTTCCAGACCAGGGAGCCGACGCGGTGGAAGCGGCCCAGGATCAGGGCCACGGCCAGGGGGCCGCCCGCGAAGCCCAGCTTGAAGATGATGCCGTGGCCCAGGGGGATGGGCAGCTGGCCCAGGGCGAGGCCCGCGGCCAGGCCCATGGCGAAGGTCAGGAAGCTCACCTCGCTGATGGCCCGGTAGCTGTCGCCGAAGAACTCCTCGATGGCCTCGATGTTGTCGCGGCGGGTGGTGACCCGCACCCGGTCGCCCAGCTCCAGCACGGTGTCGCCGTCCGGCACGAACCAGAGGTCGCCGCGCCGCACCCGGGTGATGATGGCCTGGAAGCGGTTCACCAGGTCCAGCTTGCCCAGGGGCACGCCCACCACATCCCAGCGCGAGACGAACACCCGCGTGGCGTCCAGGGCGCTCTGGTCGCGGTCCAGCTCCACGTGGCTGCGCTCGCCGAGCAGGGCCTCCACCTGGGCCAAGTCGTCCGCCGAGCCGACCACGGTCACCAGGTCGTCGAGCTTCAGGCCCAGGTCCGGTCCCGGCAGCAGCAGCTCCGCCTTGCGCAGCACCCGGCCGAACACCACCCGCAGGCGGCCCGCGGCGCAGACGTCGTGCTTGGTCAGGGCCTCGGCCTCGGAGCGCGTCACTCGGATCGTCCACGCCTCCAGCTTCTGGTGGCCGGTCTGGTAGTCCTTGAGGCCGTCCGCCTCCTCCTGCAGGTTCACCCGGAAGACCTTGGCGCTGAGGAGGATCACCAGCATGGGCACGAGCACGCCGATGGGATACGCGATGGCCGAGGCCACCGTGGGCTGGGCCAGCTCCAGGGGGCTGGCCCCGGAGGCCTTCACCCGCTCGATGACGCCCGCCAGGGCCGGCATGTTGGTGAAGCTGCCCGTGAGCAGGCCCGCGGCGTAGCGGGCGTTGAAGCCCAGGACCCGGGCCAGGATCATCACGAAGCCCGTGGAGAGCAGCATCACCAGGAACACCACGGCATTCTTCTTCATGCCCTCGCGGCTGAAGGCCGCCCAGAAGCTGTGCGAGATGGACAGGCCCATGGCGTAGACGAACACCGCCAGACCCAGCTCGTAGACCAGCTTCATGTCCTTGGAGATGTCCTGCTTGAGGGCGGGGTCCAGGCCCGGCGCCATGACCAGGGCGCCCAGGGCGATGCCCGCGAAGAGGATGCTGGCGATGCCGAAGGAGGCGCCGGCCACCTTGAGCTTGCTGATGGGATAGCCCAGGGCCACCACGGCGAACAGCAACAGAAGCGGGTTGTGCGCGAAGAAGAAGAGGACCTGTTCGACCATGCTCACTCCATGCCCAGCCCAGTCTTCCAGGACTTCATGTCAACCGCTTGATGGCCGCCACCAGGGCCTCCACCTCGCCGGGCTGCGTGTCGGGAAGCATCGAGAAGCGAAGCACCGAGCGCGCGTCCTCGATAGTATACCCCAAGGTCGTGATCGCGTGGCTCGGTTTCACGGACCCGCTGTGGCAGGCGCTGCCGGTGCTCACGGCGAAGCCAGCCAGATCCAGCGCCACCTGCAGGCCCTCGCCGCTGCGGCCCCGGAACAGCACGCAGCTGGTGTTGGGCAGCCGGGGCTGGCCGTGGCCGATGACCTCCAGGTCCCGGTGCCAGGAGAGCAGCTCTGCCTCGAAGGCGTCCCGCAGCGGCGCCAGGGCCGCGTTCTGCGCCAGGCGCTCGGGCAGGTGCCGCACCGCCGCGGCCAGGCCCACGATGGCGGGCAGGTCCTCGGTGCCACCCCGGCGGCGGCGCTCCTGGGGGCCCTCCAGGACCGCCTCCCAGGGCAGGCCCGGCCGCAGCCACAGCAGGGCCGCGCCCCGGGGGCCGCCCACCTTGTGGCCGCTGAACACGGCGGCGTCGCAGCCCGAGAGGTCCACGGGCACCTTGCCCCAGGCCTGGGCGCAGTCCTGGAGGCGCACCGCGTCCAGCACGGCCGGCATCCCGTAGAGCAGCCCCGTCTCGTTGCTCGCCGCCAGCTGGACCACCGTGGCGCAGCCCTCCGGCAGCTCCGGCAGCCAGCTCACGCGAGACCAGTCCCGCAGGGGGTTCAGGCAGGCGCTGTGCTCGCCGGGAAACACCGCGGCGGGCCGGTCC
This sequence comes from uncultured Holophagaceae bacterium, assembly GCA_903863195.1. Lineage (GTDB taxonomy): Bacteria > Acidobacteriota > Holophagae > Holophagales > Holophagaceae > Geothrix. Next base: position 6,769 of record CAIPAY010000014.1, on the reverse strand, counting down.
CCCAGCGCGGCCTGGAGGCCCCGCAGCAGCAGGTGCAGGGCCTCGGTGGCGCTGGCGCAGCAGACCAGCTCCCCGGGGGTCACGCCCAGGGACTCCGCCAGCTCCCGGCGGGCCTCCTCCAGCAGGTGCCGCGCCCGCTGGCCCTCGCGGTGGGTGCTGGTGGGATTGGCCCAGTCCTCGGCCAGGGTCTGGCACACCGCCGCCACCGCGTCCGGATGGGGCGGGGTCGTGGCGTTGGCATCAAAGTAGAGGCGGGCCATCCCTCAATGTAACCTGAGGGCATGACCCGATCCCTGGCAGGCAAGCTCGTCGTCGCCATTTCGTCCCGCGCCCTCTTCGACTTCGAGGAAGAGAACCGGGTCTTCGAAGAGAGCGACGACCGCGCCTACATGGAGCTGCAGCTCGCCCGCCTGGACCAGCCCGCCCAGCCCGGCGTGGCCTTCCCGCTGGTGCAGAAGCTGCTGGCCTTCAACGCCGACGGGGCCTCCCGGGTGGCGGTGGTGATCCTCTCCCGCAACGATCCCGTGAGCGGCCTGCGGGTCTTCCGCAGCGCCCAGGAGGCCAACCTCCAGCTAGAGCGCGGGGTCTTCACCCGGGGCCGCAACCCCTATCCCTACCTCACGTCCCTGGGCGCGAACCTGTTCCTGTCCGCCAAGGAGGATGACGTCCGCGCGGCCCTGCTGGCGGGCTTCGCCGCGGCCCGGGTCTATCCGGACAGCACCGTGGCCGCGGACCGCCACCCCGAGGAGATCCGCATCGCCTTCGACGGCGACGCCGTGATCTTCAGCGACGAGGCCGAGCGGGTCTACGACCAGGGCGGCCTGGCCGCCTTCCAGGCCCACGAGATCGAGCGAGCTGGGGTGCCCCTGCCCCCGGGCCCCTTCAAGCCCCTCCTGGAGGCGCTGCAGCCCCTGCAGGCCGCGGGCGCCGGCGCCCCCATGCGCATCCGCACCGCCCTGGTCACGGCCCGCAGCGCCCCGGCCCACGAGCGCGCCATCCGCACCCTCATGGCCTGGAACATCCAGGTGGACGAGGCCATGTTCCTGGGCGGCCTGGAGAAGGCCGACTTCCTCCGCGAGTTCGAGCCCGACTTCTTCTTCGACGACCAGACCGGCACCTGCGACACCGCCTCCCGCGTCAGCCCCACCGGCCACGTCGTCAGCGGCGTGAAGAACGAGGTGGATCAGGCGGCCCGGGAGGATCGATAGGGCTCGGAACGCTGCGCGTTCCGAGATAGCAAGAAGCTTCGCCACTAACAGATTGTCAATTTATCTCCAAAGCCGGGCCGCGCGCGGTCCGGCTTTGGAGCGCGGCGCGGCACCAAAGGTTAGACTTGAACAGACGGAGGATCCATGTCCCGCAGGCTGGTGGAGTGCGTGCCGAACATCTCGGAGGGCCGGGACGCGGCGAAGATCAAGGCGGTGACGGACGCCATCGCGGCGGTGCCGGGCGTGGAAGTCCTCGATGTGGACCCGGGCGCGGACACGAACCGCACGGTGATCACGTTTGTGGGCGAGCCAGAAGCGGTGCTGGAGGGCGCCTTCCGCTGCATCGCCGAGGCCGCAAAGGTTATCGACATGGCCCAGCAGCACGGGGCGCATCCCCGCCTGGGTGCCACGGACGTGGTGCCCTTCGTGCCCGTGGCCGGGGTCAGCATGGCAGACTGCGCGGAGCTGGCCCGCCGCCTGGGCCAGCGCGTGGCCGAGGAGCTGGGCATCCCGGTGTACCTCTACGAAGCCGCCGCCTCGCGGCCCGAGCGCCGCAACCTCGCCGACGTGCGGCGGGGCGAGTACGAAGGCCTGGCCACGAAGCTGCGGGATCCCCAGTGGCAGCCGGACTTCGGCCCCGCCACCTTCAACGCCCGCAGCGGCGCCACCATCATCGGCGCCCGGGAGTTCCTGGTGGCCTACAACGTCACGCTCAACTCCGGCGACAAGGCCCACGCCACGGACATCGCCTTCGAGCTGCGGGAGAAGGGCCGCGTAGCCCGCCGCGGCCGCATCCAGCCCTTCTACCAGACGGGCGAGATCCAGCTCTACGCCGAGGGGTCCTTCCCCTGCGGCAACTGCGACTTCACCGGCGCCACCTTCGACGCGACCGTGGCCCACTGCGCCTCGGCCCACGGCTACGACCTGCCGGAGCTGCTGCGCCTCAACGACGTGGACCCCAGCCGTCCCGTGGGCCAGAAGGTCCGCCGCCGGGGGCTCTACGCCCACTGCAAGGCCATCGGGTGGTACGTCGACACCTACCGCCGGGCCCAGATCAGCATCAACCTCACGGACTACCAGCAGACGGCCCCCCACACGGTGCTGGAGGCCACGCGCCGCCTGGCCGCGGAGCGGGGCCTGGTGGTCACCGGCAGCGAGATCGTGGGCCTGGTGCCCTTCCCCTGCCTGCTGGCCTCCGGCCGCCACTACCTGCAGGCCATGGGCAAGTCCACGGGGGTGCCGGTGCAGGACATTCTCCAGACCGCCGTCTTCTCCATGGGCCTCGGCGACGTGGCGCCCTTCGATGTCGAGCAGAAGGTCCTCGGGCTGCCCAGGGTCGATCCCAAGGCCCTGGTGGCCCTGCCCGTCCACGCCTTCACGGACGAGGTCAGCCGGGACACCCCGGCTCCGGGCGGCGGCTCCATCGCGGCCCTGGCGGGCAGCCTGGGCGCGGCCCTGGCCAGCATGGTCGCCAACCTGGCCCAGGGCGGGCCGGATGCGGCGAAGAACACAAGCCTCATCGCCCTGGCCGAGCGGGCCCAGGGGCTCAAGGACCGGCTCATGGCCGCGGTGGACGCGGACACCCAGGCCTTCAACGCCTACATGGACGCCCGCCGTCTGCCGGACACCACCCCCGAACAGAAGGCCGCGCGCCAGGCCGCCCTGCAGGCGGGTCTGAAGATCGCCATCGAGGTGCCCCTGGACACAGCCCAGTCGAGCCTCGAGGCCCTGGAGCTGGCGGGCGAGGCCGCCCGGCTGGGCAAGGTGGCCAGCATCAGCGACGCGGCGGTGGGGGCCCAGATGGCCTATGCCGGGGTGCGCGGCGGCGTCTGGAACGTGGTCATCAACCTCAAGGACATCTCAGACCCGGCCTACGTGGACGAGATGCAGGCCCAGGCCAACCGGCTCCTGGCCCGCGCCACGGAGCAGCTGGCAACGATCACGGCCCTGGTGGACCAGAAGCTGCATGACCGCATCCTGAAGGCCCGGAAGCCGGGGGCCTGAGAGCAATCCCGGCAGGGGCTCTCAGCCCACCGGTGGGTGCCCTTCCATAATTCTCGACAAACCCCAATCCCGGCCCCCCCGATTCAATGCCGGTGGGACCCGAGCCGAAGGAGCACTCGGGCGGAATCCCTGCCCCTACCAAGGAGCGGCATTCCATGAACCGCAAGGGATTGGCCTTCAAGTTCATCCTTCCCGTGACCCTGGCCCTGGCCGCCCTGCTGGGCGCCGTCATCTGGGGGGTGAGTTCCTACCAGACCGCCCAGGCGGAACAGGCCTTTGAGGAGCACCTCACCTCCCTGGCCCTGGCCTCGCGCTTCATGATCCACGCCGAGGCGCGGGACTACTGCACCAGCCGCGGCATGGCCTTCCACCGCGTCCGGGAGGGGCAGGCCTCCCCGGATCCGGTCGCCGGGAAGCTTGAGGGCGAGGCATTCACCCACTTCACCGCCAACCCCTCCGCCCTCAAGCTGGTCCGGCACTTCAAGGACGAGAAGGGGGATCCCCGCCTCTACGTCCTCACCCCCGGCCGTTTGAAAGACCTCTGCATCAACTGCCACGGCGCCTTCGGCATGGACGCCTTCACGGGTCGGTCAGCCGGGGACCTGGTCGCCACCTTCGGCGTCTCTGTCTCCACGGCCGAGCTCTACCGCTCCCAGCGGAACCTGCAGCTCCTCTCCGTGGTCGGCGGTCTGACTCTGCTGCTGGCCATCGCCGCCATCGTCTTCTACCAGGTGCGGGCCTCCATGCTCAAGCCCCTGGGCAAACTCTCCAGTGCCATCGCCGAGGTGGCCACCGGCAACATGACCGCCAAGGCGCCCGTAGAAAGTGATGACGAGATCGGCCAGCTGGCCGGGACCTTCAACGGCATGGTCTCGGACCTGAACCAGGCCCTGGGCAGCATGAGCCTGGCCTCGGACCGGGTGGCCTCGGGCAGCACTGAGCTGGCCTCCAGCGCTGAGCAGATGAGCCTGACCGTGCAGGAGACCGCCCGGGTGGGCGAGGACCTGCGGCAGTCTGGACGCGACGTGCTGAACGCCCTGCACAAGCTCGACACCAACGTGGAGGCCATGACCGAACACTCCCGCCAGACCAGCCTGCGGACCGACGAGGCCGTCCAGGACACGGACCGCGGCGCCGAGACGGGGCGGGCCACCGCCCAGGGCATGGAGGCCATCCAGCAGGCCACCTCCCGCATCGTCCAGACCGTCAAGGTGATCCAGGACATCGCCCGCCAGACCAACCTGCTGTCCCTCAACGCGGCCATCGAGGCCGCCAAGGCCGGGAGCATGGGCAAGGGCTTCGCCGTGGTGGCCGATGAAGTCCGCAAGCTGGCCGAGCGCAGCCGCCAGAGCGCCAAGGAGATCGAGGACACCATCCAGGCCATGCTGGACGCCGTGAACGGGGGTTCGACCAGCGTGGACGTCACCCTCCGCCACCTGGAAGCCATCCGGAGCCGCATCTCCCAGGTCTCGGACAACATCCACGAGATCGGGACCCTCAGCCAGGACCAGGCGCAGACCAGCCAGAAGGTGGGCGAGATGATGAACCAGACCTCGTCCCGGCTGGACCAGAACGCCACCGGCACCCATGAGCTGGCCGCCACCGTGGAAGAGATCGCCCGGACCTCCGATGACCTGGCCCAGGTGGCCGAAAACCTCAAGACCACCGTCCAGCGCTTCCGGCTGCGCTGAGCCCCCGGGGTCGTCACCGTGTTGACTGCTCCCCCACCTGAAGGAAGGGGATTCCCAGAGCATCGCTCACGCGACATGGTGCACCTCCGACTTCGAGTTGGGTTTGCGAGGCTTTGGGATCTTGCGATCCCGGCGCTCTCCGTCCGTGTCGGTGCGTAGCACCGGGACAGCCTCACGCCGTTGTCCAGCCTTGTGGTCGGTTGAACTGCTCCGGCGAGTGCCTCGGACTCGCAGGGTCGGCGTAGCCTTCCCGTTCGCAGTTTCAGTGTTGCCAGACGACAACCGAAGGAGGCAGTCGGCCCCCCAGGAAAGCCAGGATTCCCTGGCAGATCCTTCGTCTAGCGTTCCCCCCTGGCAATGCAATGCCAGGAAGGCCGAGAATTCGTCGCGGTCTGTGTGCATCCCCTCGGGGATGAACTCGCAGCCGCAGGTGTGCTTGCGCTCACTCAGGAGCTTCTTTGTCCGCTTGCCGCAAAGGCAGCGGGACGAGAGATAGGTGGCCTTGGTAGAGACCACCTCCATGCTCCCGCCCGAGGCTTCAGCCTTGCGACCGTAGCTCGACTGGAACAGGCCCGGGGCCTTGTGGCCCACGGACCGGCCCCAGAGCTTGGCCCAGGACCGGACGTTCACCTGCTCGGTGATGACCTGGTTCCCGGCTAGGGCCAGGAGATCGTTCACCAGCTTCCCCTGGAGGGACTTCCGGTGCGCCGCCATGCCCCGCAGTAGTTCAGCCAGGACACCTTGGGTGAACTTCTGTCTGGCTGACGCCTGCCAGGGCTTCCGCTGGCTCCGGGGCTTCACTGTCCCATTGGGCCGGTAGTTGCCCGGGTTGTTGGCCCGCCGCTGGCGGTCCAGCTTGCGCAGGTAGCGCCGCCGGGCAGCCTCAGTTCGGTCCAGGTCGGGGCAGAACGGGATCGTTTTGACGAACCCCTCACCGACCACGGCCACCCGAGAGGGCCCCAGGTCCAGGCCGACCAGGCCGTCGTGGACATGGTTCTTTGGTTTCTGGAGGGGCACGCCCCGCAGCACGAGCTGGACGAAGGCCCGCTCGTGGCCCCGGATGGTCCGGGTGAGCAGGCGGCAGTATTTCACTCCGGTCTCCTGGACGGTTCGGCCGTCCTTGGTGGTCCGGGTAAAGGTGGTCCCGGCCACCTGGAGGGCGTGGGCCTGGACATCGTCCCCGGGCTTTACGATCAGGGGCAGGTCCAGGTTCCCGTGGGCGCCAGCCCACAGAACCCGCCCATCTCGGAACCGGATGCCTGCGGCATTGGACTTCCCCTCCAGGGACTCCAGCTCGCCGTAGCGTTTGAACCGGGGCTTGCCGGAGCCGCCGAAGGACCAGCGCTCCACGGCCCTAAAGGCCCGTGTCGCCACCTTCTGCTGGGTGTGAACGTCCAGGTGCCCCCGAAGCCAGCAGTCCTTCGCCAAGGACGGGTGCTGGTGCAGGCTCGCCTCGGTGAACCCGTGGCGTTTGCGCAGAGACTCAAAGGCAGCCTTCTTCTCTGTGCCCTTAGGCCTGGCCTTGGCCTGCTCAAAGCCGGGATCATGGCGCATCCGCGCCAGCCGGCGCAGGGCTTCGCCCTCGATGGCGTGGTAGATCTGCCGTCCCGCCTCCTTCCGCGAGCGCAGGACACGAAGGTCTTTCGAGGTCGCGGAGACCTCGAACTCGCAGACGAAACTTGGGGTTTTGGCTCGGGGCATCAGATCCCTACAGATTCATTATCGGCACGTGGATTGGACAATTTTCGTCCATTGCGCAAAGGGCAACGGCTATCCCCCACCTGAAGGAAGGGGCTTGCGCCGCCTGAAGTTGGGTCAAGGTCTGCTGGAACGGGGCCGGGTATGACCTCCACGTGGCCATCGAGG
>CAIPAY010000013.1 GCA_903863195.1 uncultured Holophagaceae bacterium | reverse complement strand
TTTACCCGCTGATGTGGCCCGCCCAGGCGGTCCACGTCGAGGCGACCCGCATCGTCCTGCCAATGGGCCGGGGCCGGAAGTCTCTGGTCATCCCTCGCCCCGAGGGGTTCCCAGACGATCCTGGTGGCGTCAAGGTCTGCTGGAACGGGGCCGGGTATGACCTCCACGTGGCCATCGAGGCCCCGGACGAGGCCCAATCTCAGGCCACCAGCGGCGTTCACGCCACTGTGGACCTCGGGGAGATCCACCAGGCTGCTATCGCCACCAACACGGGCACGGCCCTGGTGATCTCGGGCCGCGGCATCCGGTCGATCAAACGCTACCGGAACGTGGCCCTGGGCCAGATCCTGCGCCTTCGATCTCGTTGCGAGAAGGGCTCCTGGCGCTACAAGCGGCTGGGCTGGACGATCAGCCGGATCATGCACCGGACGCTCCGCCAGGTCCGGGATCTCCGGCACAAGGGCACCCGGAAGGCCATCGACTTCTGTGTGGCGAACGCTGTCTCCTCCATCTACGTCGGGAACCCCGACGGGGTGCGCAAGCGGCCCTCCGGCCGCAAGCACAACCAGCGGATGAGTCAGTGGGAATATGGCAAGGACAGACAGTATCTGGAAGAGAAGTCTAGGAAGGCCGGCATGGAGTGCTTCAGTGGCACCGAGAGGGGAACCTCAAGCCACTGTCCTGCGTGTGGTCATCGTCACCGTCCCAAGGGACGGAACTGGGCCTGCAAGAAGTGCGACTTCCGGGGCCACCGCGATGTGGTGGGCTCCGTGAACATGCACCCTCTGGCCTACGGAGAGAAGATCGAGTTCCCCTCACAGATCACGTATCGACGAGCTGGCATCACCCAGGGGACCAAACAGCCCCTGCGGAGCGCCCGTCGTAGTCGCCCGGATTCGGGCCTCGGGGCCTGTGGCCCCGTGTTGTCCAGGTGCGCCACCGGCCCAACCACCCAGATTGCTGGGAGCCCGCAAGGGCTAGGGCAAGCCGAAGGCTTACGCCTGGAAGCCCATCCCCTTTAGGGGATTGGGAGGATCACAGCTCAGTCCACCAAATCGCCCGGCCTGGCCCGTCCTTTGAGTGGCCCTTGGGCACCTTTGACACTGCAGAAGCTACCCCCTGCCCGGTCCCGGTAGACCCAGGGTTCATTCCCCCGGGGTTTGGTGTTCTCATGGTCCCCTACGGCTTCGACCCCCCCAGCGGAGACCCCATGAGCCACCAGCCTGCCGAAACGCGCACCCACGTCACCCTGCCCCAGCTGCACACCTGGCACCACGCGGGGCGGAAGTTGGTCATGGTCACCGCCTACGATGCCGCCACGGCCCGCATCGCCGACGCCGCGGGCGTGGACATCATCCTCGTGGGCGACAGCGTGGGGAACGTCTGCCTGGGCTTCGACAACACCCTGCCCGTCAGCATGGCCATGATGAACCACCACCTGGAGGCGGTGGCCCGCACCCGGCCCACGGCCCTGCTGGTGGCGGACATGCCCTACCTGAGCTTCCACCTCAGCGTGGAGGACACCCTCCGCAACGCCGGCGGCTTCCTGCAGCGGGGTGCCCAGGCCGTGAAGCTGGAGGGCGGCGCCAAGCGCCTGCCCATGATCCACGCCCTCATCGACGCGGAGATCCCCGTCATGGGCCACCTGGGCCTCACGCCCCAGAGCGTGAACCCCATGGGCGGCTTCAAGGTGCAGGGCAAGCACAAGGCCGATGCCCTGCAGCTGCTGGAGGACGCCCAGAGGCTGCAGGACGCGGGCTGTTTCGGCATGGTCCTGGAGGGCATCCCCGCGGACCTGGCGGCCCGGGTCACGGAGACGGTGAGCATCCCCACCATTGGCATCGGCGCCGGGCCCCACTGCTCGGGTCAGGTGCTGGTCTTCCACGATGTGCTGGGTCTGCTGCCCGGCACCTCACCCAAATTCGTCCGACGCTATGCCGAGGGGTTCCAGGATCTGCGCGCCGCTCTGGCCGCCTGGGCCGAGGATGTGCGGGGGGGAGGGTTCCCCGATGGCCGAGAATCCTATACCCTTCCAGAAGGCCTTCGTTCGGCACTGAGCCAGTGGCATCCCTAAAACCACCCCTGGCACGTCGACCGGTCCTCCAGGAAGGATCCCGTTTTTGTCCATGCGAGTTGTCCGTACCATCGCCGATCTGCGTGCCCTGCTTCGTCCCCTCCGGGAAGAGGGCAAGCGTATCGGTTTCGTCCCCACCATGGGTTTTCTGCATGAGGGCCACGGCGCCCTGATCCGCCAGAGTGCGGCCCGCTGTGATGCCACCGTCGTCTCTATCTTCATCAATCCCACCCAGTTCGGTCCCCGTGAGGACCTGGCGGGCTACCCCCGCGACCTGGAGCGGGACCAAAACCTCTGCCTGGAGTGCGGCACCACCGTGCTCTTCCTCCCGGAGGCCAGCGAGATCTATCCCACGGGCTTCCAGACCCACATCGAACCCGGCCGTCTGGCTGAACCCCTCTGCGGGCGGTTCCGACCCGGCCACTTCCGGGGCGTGGCCACCGTGGTGGCGAAGCTCTTCAGCATCGTGCAGCCGGATCTGGCCTTCTTCGGCCAGAAGGACTTCCAGCAGACCGCGGTCGTGCGCCGCATGGCCCGGGACCTGAACCTGCCCGTGGACGTCGTGGTCGTGCCCACCGTGCGCGAGGCCGATGGCCTGGCCCTGAGCAGCCGCAACACCTACCTGGACGAGGACGCCCGGCGCCGGTCCCTCAGCCTCAGCAAGGGCCTGCTGGCCGCCAAGGCCGCCTTCGAGCAGGGTGAGCGCCAGGCCGAGGCGCTGCTGGCCCTCGCCCGCGGCCCGCTCGCCGACGTGGACTCGGTCCAGTATCTGGAGCTGGTGGACACCCAGAACCTCGAGCCCATCCAGGGCGCCGTGGACCGCACCTCGGCCCTCTGCGTGGCCGCCTACCTGGGCAGCACCCGCCTCATCGACAACGTCATCCTGACGCCGCCAGCGGGAACCGCCTGATTCCAGCAGATTAGGCGATCGCCCTTGCCATGCGCATGAATGAGTTTATATTCATACGCATTGGAGAACCCATGCCTGCAGCCCTCCCTGAGCCGAAGCGGAAACGCCCCGCCAACCTGAGCCTGAGTGTTGAACGTCTGCAGTTTGGGCAACGCTTCGCGCAAGCGCATCAGACATCCCTCTCGCAGGTGGTGGAAGACCTCCTGGGCGCCCTCGAAGGTTCCCTGCCCCCCGGTTCGAGCGCCTCACCCAGCCACGATCCCCTCGATGGGATGCTCGCAGGCTGGCCAGAGCTCGACAAAACGGCCCTCCGGAAGGAGCAGCACGAGAGGCGGCTGGCCCGATGATCCCCGCCAAGCCGCGCTACCTGCTCGATGTGAATGTGGTCCTGGACTACCTCCAGCAGCGCCAGCCCTGGTATCCGGACGCCAAGGCGCTCTTCCTCGCCGAGCGCCAGGAGAAGGTGGATCTCTACATCGCGGCCAACACGGTGGCGACCCTCCACTACCTCATCCGGAAGCGCGACACCAAGAAGAAGGCCCTCGCCAAGATCCAAGTGCTGCTGCAGCGGCTGCGCCTCGCAGCTGTCGGAGCCGGAGCCATCGTCCGTGCCCTGAACCTGGACCTGGAAGACCTGGAGGACGCGATCCAGGCTGGCGCAGCCCTCGAGGCGGGCATTCCCGTATTGGTCACCCGGGACCCCAAGGACTTTGGACGCATCGAAGACCTGCAGATTCTTTCGCCCGAGATCGCTGCCGCCGCACTGAGTCTCCTCTCGAGTCCCTGAGCCCGGATGGATCCAGCCCGGCCCTGCCCTAGACTCAGCACGGCCAGGAATTTGCGCAGAGCTGTGCTAGTCCAGAAGGCGTATGGTCGGCGTTAGCTTTCGGACCTAGTCTGGGGGTGCACCTGAAGGAGCGCCCATGATCCGCCGCCTTGTTTCTCCGCTGCTGCTGGCAGCCTTCGTCCTGGCCCCGCAGGGCGCCACGGCCCGCCCCGATGACCACCGCCAGGAACGCCGCGAGGAACGCCGCGACGACAAGGAAGACCGCCGCGCCTGGAAGGAGCACGACCAGCGGGAGAAGCAGTATTGGAAGGAGCAGAGGCGGGAGGCCCGGGAGCACCAGGCCCACCGCTACTTCGAGGACGAGCAGCGCCACGACCAGGGCCGGCGCCCGATCCCGCCGCCCTGGATGAACGGCTACTGGCGCGCCGGCGAGTCCCGGCGCTATGTGGCCCTGGTGCCCGGCGACCCCTCCCGGATGTATGTCTTCATCGAAGGCCGCTGGCTGCTGCGCCAGGTGCGCGACCCCCGGGCCCGCCTGGATCTGGAAGGCGCGTTCCGCCTGCCCATGGCTGCGCCGCCCGTGCCACCGCCCCACCTGGGCCTGAACCTGCACGTGGTGCTGTTCAACTGAGGCACCCCAGGAAAAGATCGAGGATGGACCTGAGGTAGCCAGGAGAGCATCCTTATCCGTTGGCCGGGACTCCCGAGGAGCCTGGACCGGAGGATGCATGCTGCGCCACTTCTTGCTCGGTAAGATCCATCGCGCCACGGTGACCCGGGCCGATCTCGACTATGTGGGCTCCATCACCCTGGATCCGCTGCTGATCGAAGCCGCGGGGTTCATGGAGAACGAGAAGATCGACATCTACGACGTGACCAACGGGTCGCGCCTGTCGACCTATGTCATCCCAGGGGTGCCGGGTTCGGGCGAGGTCGGCATCAACGGCGCCGCCGCTCACCTGGTCCAGAAGGGTGATCTGGTCATCATCGCCGCCTACGGCTGGATGAGCCCCGAGGAGGCCGAGACGGTGGCCCCCAAGGTGGTCTTTGTAGACGAGCGCAACCGCATCACCGAGAAGCGCACCCAGGAGCGGACACCCCTCTGCGTGGACGCCTTCGCGGGCTGAGGCAGATCCTCAGAGGATCCGTAGCCGGAGAAACGCGGCGACCTCCTGCGGGGTGGTCTCACCCTGGGCGGTCCTCATCATCAGCTGGATGAACTCAGCCTGAAAGCCCGGGTCATCGGGCAGCGCTACGCCATTCACTGAGAGCATCACGATCCCGGCCACGGTGCCAATCCGCTTGTTGCCGTCCCGGAACCCATGGTCCGCGCATAGATGCCACATCAGGGCCGCGGCACAGTCCACCACGTCCCCGTTTTCGTAGCGGAGCACCTGGTGGGGGGCCGCGCAGGCGGCCTCGATCGCAGGAAGGTCATGGCTGCCCTCGGCGCCGCCCCAGCGGGCGATCTGGCGGCGTTGCAACGCCAGGACGTCCTCGACCCCCAGGATGGCCAGGGCGCTCATTTACTGAGCGCCTCGAAGACGGGTCCGTATTTGGCTTCGGCGAGAAGCGCGTGGGCTGCCAGCTCATCTGGAGTGATCTGGCGCAGGGTCTGGGGCGTGATGGTCAGGCTCTTTCCATCCGTCTGAATTTCCAGGGGGGTATCCGGTGTGATGCGGAGGAGTTCCATCAGACTCCGCTCCAAGACCAGGGCATAGGAGTTTCCGTGACGGCTCAAGGTCTTACGCAAGGATAACCTCCGTATAACAATTATAGACCCCGCCGCCCGGTCGTCAAGCTGGAAGGCATCCCTGAAAAAAAACCTCGTGAAGACCTGTTGGCCGCACAGCATCCCGCCCCTGATCGAATTGAACTCATTTCCGGAAACTTTGCCGGGTGGCACGGCATCCAACGGGTATGGTAGAAATAAGTCACCCTTCGGCCCGGTACGGCCCTGGGGCCCGCGTTTGGGGCAAGGCGTCCCTCCGCAGAGTTCTGAAAGGTTGGTTCCATGGAAGTCCGCAAGTCCCTGGTGGTCAATTCGACCCCCCTGGAGACGCGCATCGCCCTGCTTGAGAACGGTCAGCTCTGCGAGCTGTTTCTCGAACGGACGATGAACAAAAGCCAGGTGGGGGATATCTACAAGGGTCGGGTCGCCAAGCTGCTGCCCGGCATGCAGAGCGCCTTCGTCAACATCGGCGGGGTCAAGGACGGGTTCCTCTACCTGGACGACCCTGTCGCCCAGCGCATAGGCGCCGACCTGGCCACCGACGAAGACGGCGAGGAGACGGCCACCGAGGAGCTGCCGCCGCCCCCGCCGCCCCTGCCTCCCCTCAAGGAGGGCGAGGAGACCCTGGTCCAGGTGGTGAAGGATTCCATCGGCTCCAAGGGGCCCCGCCTGTCCCGGCACCTCAGCTTCCCGGGCCGGTTCCTGGTCCTCATGCCGGGCATCGAGCACATCGGCATCTCCCGCAAGATCACGGACCCCGCCGAGCGGGACCGCCTGCGCGACCTGATCCGCAGCCACGCCCAGCCCGGTGAGGGCTTCATCGTCCGCACCGCCGCCATCGGCGAGAAGGACGAGGACCTGGTGGGCGACATGGCCTTCCTGCGCCAGATGTGGCAGGAGATCCAGGCCAAGGCCGCCACCGTCCCCGCCCCGGGCCTGGTCTGGCAGGACCTGCGCCTGCTCCAGAAGGTGCTGCGCGACATCTTCCGCGAAGAGGTCTCCACCTTCTGGGTGGACGACGCCGACGCCCACCGCGACGTGCTGGCCTTCGTGGAGAAGCTGCATCCCGAATGGGCCAACCGGGTGAAGCACTTCACCTCGGACCTGCCCATCTTTGAGGCCTTCGGCATCGAGGCCGAGATCGACTCGGCCCGCCAGCCCAAGGTCTTCCTGCGGCACGGTGGCTCCATCGTGCTCAATCAGACCGAGGCCCTGGTCAGCGTCGACGTGAACACGGGCAAGTTTGTCGGCAAGAAGGATCTCGAGGAGACCGTCTACCTCACCAACCTGGAGGCCATCCCCGAGATCGTGCGCCAGCTGCGCCTGCGCAACCTCGGCGGCATTGTGGTCATCGACTTCATCGACATGGTGGACGCCGCCCACCGCGACGAGGTGCTGACCCGGTTCCAGGACGAGCTCAAGCGGGACCGCAACCACGCCCGCGCCGGCGGCATCTCCGAGTTCGGCCTGGTGGAGCTCACCCGCAAGCGCACCGGCCCCTCCCTGGAGCGGCAGCTCACCCAGCCCTGCCCCACCTGCAACGGCTCCGGCCGCACCCAGAACTCCGAGACCGCCCTGCTCAAGGCCTACCGCGAGCTGGTGCGCCTGGGCGAGCGCCTCCGCGGCGCCGAGGTGCGGCTGACCTTGCACCCGGAGCTGTCCAGCTCCCTCAACCAGGAAGCCCGCGAAGGCCTCATCCAGCTGACCCGCCTCCTGGGAGCCCGCGTCCAGTGGATCGAGCGCGCCGACAACCCCCGCCACAGCGTTGTCCTCGACATCCAGATGGCCGGCCAGAACAGCGCCAGCGCCTGACTCCCCTGGGCAAGG
>CAIPAY010000012.1 GCA_903863195.1 uncultured Holophagaceae bacterium | reverse complement strand
TGAAGCCAGTTCCCAGGCGCTCCAGCAGGTGTTGTGCTTCGCCCTCGCGGGCGAAGCCTACGCCCTGCCGATCCTGAAAGTCCGGGAGATCCAGGCCCAGGCCACCATCACCCGGATCCCCAAGGCGCCGCCCTACATGCCCGGCGTCATCAACCTGCGGGGCGCCATCGTCCCCATCCTCGAGCTGCGCCACCGGTTCTCCCTCGGGGCGGCCCCCGAGGACACCCGGCCGGTGATCGTGATCGTCGAGGTCCAGGGCAGGACCGTCGGCATCCGGGTGGACTCCGTGTCCGACGTGCTCGACCTGGATCCCGGCTCCATCCGCCCCGCGCCGGAGCTGGGCACGCAGACTGCCCTGGGCCGCGAGTTCATCGCCGGCCTCGCGACCCTCCCGGGGGCCGCGGGCACGGACTCCATGCTCATCCTGCTTGACCTGGACCGCCTGCTCACCGACAACGAGCTCGTGGCCCTTGAATCCGCGACGACCTGACCCCATGACCAAGAAACCGGCTGCCTCTCCGAAGTCGCTCGCCCTCGAGGGCGATCTGGATGTCTTCTCCGTCCACCAGCAGTGGGAGCAGGCGCAGCCCCTGATGGCCGCGGACTCGGGCACCGTCGAGGTGGATCTCTCCGGCATCGGGGACATGGACCTCTCCGGTCTCCAACTGCTCAGCGTCCTGGACCGCGATCTGCGCGCCCGGGGCGTTGAGCTCAAGCTGACGGGCATCAAGGACGAGTGGAAGGCCCGCTTCCTCCCCTTGGGGATGGCGGGCCTGTTCGGCGGAGACCATCCATGAGCCGTTGGTTCTCCAGCAGCGCCGCCTCAGGGCCCACCTCCGACCAGCTTCCGTCCCTGACGGCGCCGGCCGGGGTGCCCCGGGAGGCCCTGCTCCGCATGGCCTCCCGCGAGGCGGACATGCTGGAAAGCCAGGTCAACTTCCTGAAGCCAGAGCTGCTCCAGGCGGACAACCTGGTCGGCGAGGCAGCCCGCACCCTGGGCGAGGCCCTGCGGACCCTGGACCGCAGTGTGCAGCACCAGCACTCGCTGGCTTCCGAGATCCAGGTCGCCATGGCCCTCAGCATCGAGGGCGGTGGAGGTGGCGGCTTCGATGCCGTGAGCACGTCCATCATGGGCACCCTCGACGGCTTCGTGGTGAGCATGATGGACATCTCCAAGTCGTCCATGCAGCTGGTGGCCGAGGTCGAGGACATCCGGAAGCGCTCCGAGCAGATGGAGAACATGCTGGGCGAGCTGGCCGAGATCGCCGGCCGGACCCACCTGCTCTCCCTCAACGCCAACATCGAGGCCGCCCACGCCCGCAAGTTCGGCGCGGGCTTCGCCGTGGTGGCGGGCGAGGTCTCCAAGCTCGCCGACCGCAGCACCAGCCTCAGCTCCACCATCCAGGAGCAGATAAGCGGCACCCGGCAGGCCCTGGAGCGCACGGACTCCCATGTGCAGGCCATCGCCAGCAAGGACCTCAACATCGCCATCGCCTCCAAGGGCGAGTCCCTCCGCCTGGTCCAGGCCCTGGAGGCCAGCAACCAGCGCGTGAAGGTGCTGGTGGGTGAGCTCGAGGCCAATGCCCGCATCATCGAGGATCAGGTCGGCCACGTGGTGCGCAGCCTGCAGTTCGAGGATCTCGTGCACCAGACTCTGCAGGCCTGCCTGCGGGAGCTTGACAACCTCATGGCCCAGGCGCTGGCCTGGCGTGCCTTCCAGCAGGCCCTGACCGCCGGGGGCCCGGAAACCGCTGCCCTGACCGAGCTGGACAGCACCCTCGAGGGCATCGAGGCCAACCGGGTGCGCTTCAGCGCGGTCAAGAGCGACTCGCTCGCCGCCGGCGATGTAGACCTTTTCTGACCAGGAGCCGAAACGATGAGCCCATGCATCCTCACGGTCGACGACTCGAGCACGATGCGCCAGATGATCACCTTCACGCTCAAGAGCGCGAACTTCGAGGTCGTCGAGGCGGGGGATGGCGTCGAGGCCCTGGAGGTCGCTCCGGGCAAGAAGCTGTCCCTCATCATCACGGACGTGAACATGCCGCGCATGGACGGCATCACCCTCGTGCAGCGGCTGCGTGCCCTCCCGGAGTTCAAGTTCACGCCCATCCTGGTCCTGACCACGGAATCGGACGCGAGCATGAAGATGAAGGGCAAGGAAGCCGGCGCCACAGGATGGATCGTGAAGCCCTTCAGCCCCGAGAAACTCCTTGAAGTGGTGAACAAAGTCATCTGAGGTTCCCGTGTCTGATCCCATGGCCCAATTCCGAACTGCCTTCTTCGAGGAGGCCACTGAGCTTGCGGACAGCATGGAGGCCACCCTGCTCTCCCTGGATCTGGCGGCTGTCGAGGTCGAGGACCTCCACACCCTGTTCCGGGCGGCGCACTCCATCAAGGGGAACGCCGGCACCTTCGGCTTCCCGGCCATCGCCTCCTTCACCCACCAGCTGGAGAGCACCCTCGAACCCGTGCGCCAGGGCCAGCGGGCCATGACCTCGGACCTGCGGGAGCTGATCCTCCAGGGCGTGGACCTCATCCGCAGCCACCTGCACCACGCCCGCCACGACGAGCCCCTGCCCGAGCGGGAACAGCAGGCCCAGGCGATCCTCGTGGTGAAGCTGAAGGAGGGCAAGGACGCTCCCTCCGCCGCCCCGGCGCCCGCCGCCGTGGAGGTCAAGACCCCGCCCGCCGGCTCTTCCTCGGCCCACCGCGCCGGCACCGGCTTCAGCATCCGCTTCGAGGCGCCCCAGGACGCCTTCCGCCGGGGCGTGAACCTGGAGCGGCTCTTCCGCGACCTGGCCAAGCTCGGCACCCTGCGCAGCTGGCCGGACCTCTCCCACCTGCCGGTCCTCGACCGCCTGGACCCCGAGGACTGCCACCTGGCCTGGGACATCCGGCTGGAGACCGCCCACCCGATGATGGGCGTGGAGGAGGTCTTCGAGTTCGTGGCCGAAGGCGACAACCTGCGCATCCAGTCACTGCCGGCCGAAGGCGCGGTGCCGCCCCTGGGCGACTACCTCCAGGTCGAGGCCAACGTCAGCCCCGCCGACATCCGCGAGGCCCTGGCCAAGCAGAAGCCCCTGGGCGAGATCCTGGTGGACATGGGCAAGGTCAAACCCGAGGCCGTGGGCAAGGCCCTCGAGCAGCAGGCCAAGAAGCGCACCCAGTCCGAGGCCTCTACGGTCCGCGTGGCCACCGAGAAGATCGACCGCCTGGTGAACCTGGTGGGTGAGCTGGTCATCACCCAGGCCATGCTGGCCCAGGCTTCCCTCCAGTCCAACTCCATGCAGGGCGAAGAGCAGATGAGCGCCGCCCTGCTCCAGCTCGACCGCCAGACCCGCGAGCTGCAGGAGCGCGTCATGGGCATCCGCATGGTGCCCGTGGACATGGTCTTCTCCCGCTTCCCGCGCATGGTCCACGAGCTGGGCCGCCAGCTGGGCAAGGATGTCGAGCTGACCATGGAAGGCCAGGCGACGGAGCTGGACAAGACCTTCATCGAGATGCTGGTGGATCCCCTGACCCACCTGGTCCGGAACTCCGTGGACCACGGCATGGAGGAGAAGGAGGCCCGCCTCCACTCCGGCAAGCCCACCGTGGGCACCATCGCCTTGCGCGCCATGAGCCGCGGCGGCCACATCTACATCGAGATCAAGGACGACGGCCGGGGCCTGAACCGCGACAAGATCCTCCAGAAGGCCCTGGACCGCGGCATCCTCCCGCCCGGGTCCCACCCCTCGGACGAAGAGCTGCACCTCCTCATCTTCGAGCCTGGCTTCTCCACGGTCGAGCAGGTCTCGGATCTCTCCGGCCGCGGCGTGGGCATGGATGTGGTGCGCCAGAACGTGCGCGCCCTCGGTGGCCGCATCGAGGTGGAGAGCCAGATGGGCAAGGGCACCACGATCCGCCTGGTGCTGCCGCTCACCCTCGCCATCCTGGACGGCCTCACGGTCCGGGTCGCGGACGAGACCTACGTCTTCCCGCTGGCCTCGGTGCTGGAGAGCTTCCAGTGCAACGACGCCGACGTGCAGACCGTGAAGGGCGACCGGGAAGTGATCAGCCTGCGCGGCGAGTTCATTCCCGTCGTGCGGCTCCAGCGGCTGCTGGCCCTGGGGTCCTGCCAGAACACCGGGCGGGCCCTGCTGGTGCTGGTGGAGTCCGAGGGACGCCGCGCCGCCATGGCCGTGGACGAGCTGCTCGGCCAGCAGCAGGTGGTCATCAAGAGCCTGGAGACCCACTACAAGCGGGTCGAGGGCATCTCCGGCGCCACCATCCTGGGCGACGGCCGCGTGGCCCTCATCCTGGATGTGTCCGGCCTCATGCGGCTGGAAGCTGGAGCGGCCACGGTGGAGGTATGATCCGCCCGGCGGCCCCGATGGAGCGGGACCCGCTGGCCCTGGACCGGGTGCCTCTTTCCCCGGCGACCTTCGATGCCCTGCGCAACCTGCTGCACGCCCACTCGGGCATCGCCCTGGCCCACCACAAGATCACCATGGTGCAGTCGCGCCTCGCCAAGCGCCTGCGAGCCCTGGGCCTCCGGTCCTACGAGCAGTACCACGAGCTCCTGCGCGATCCCCAGGCGGAGGAGTGGCCGGAGTTCGTCAACGCCCTCACCACCAATCTCACCAGCTTCTTCCGCGAGGGGCACCACTTCACCCGGCTGGTTGAGCTCCTGAAGCCCGCCTACGCGACCTCGAAGCGCATCCGCATCTGGAGCGCCGGCTGCTCCACGGGTGAGGAGCCCTACACCCTGGCTATGACCCTCACCAAGGCCTTCGGCGCCTCCGCCGCCATCCAGATCCTGGCCACGGACCTCGATACCGCCGTGCTGAACACCGCGTCCCGGGGCATCTACCCCATCGCCCGGGTGGAGAGCCTCGCCGACGAGTGGAAGCGCCTGGGCTTCCTGCGCGGCAAGGGCGAGCACCAGGACCAGGTGCGCATCCGCCCGGAGCTGCGAAAGCTCGTCACCTTCACGCAGATGAACCTGCTGGATGCCAAATGGCCCCTGGAGGGCGGCCCCTTCCAGGCCATCTTCTGCCGCAACGTGATGATCTACTTCGACAAGCCCACCCAGCGCGAGCTGCTGCGGCGCTACCACGGGCTCCTGGAGCCGGATGGCCTGCTCTTCGTGGGCCACTCCGAGTCCCTCCTGGACAACAGCCTGGGCTTCCAGTCCCTCGGGCAGACCATCTACCGGCGCAAGGGGGACCCGGCATGAGTCCCTCCATCCCCATGGTCCACGGGCGGGCGTCGAAGTATCTCGACCGCCACTTCAACCGGCAGGCGATGAAGATCCTGCCGGGGGAGTTCTACGCCACGGACCAGGACGAGGTGATCGTGACCGTGCTGGGCAGCTGCGTGGCGGCCTGCCTGCTGGACCCCATCTCCATGGTGGGCGGCATGAACCACTTCATGCTGCCGGCCAAGCAGGGCGAGGCGGATCCCGACCGGTTCTTCGCGGCCCGCTACGGGGCGGCGGCCATGGAGTTCCTGATCAATAATCTGCTGCACCTGGGCGCCAAGCGGGACCGGCTGGTGGCCAAGGCCTTCGGCGGCGGCCGGGTGCTGCAGGGCATGACCACGGACATCGGGGGCCAGAACATCGACTTCGTGCGGCGGTTCCTGATGAACGAGGACATCCCCCTGTGGACCGAGGACATGGGGGGCATCCACCCCCGGAAGGTCTACTTCTTCCCCCACACGGGGCAGGTGCTCGTGAAGCGCATGGAGCGCACCCACAACGACACGGTCATCACCCGCGAGCTCAACTATCTTCAGGAATTCACCCGGTCGACCATGGAAGGTGATGTGGAGCTGTTCTCATGAATACGGAAAAGAAGCGGGTACTCATCGTCGATGACAGCGCGCTGGTGCGCCAGGTGCTGAAGAACATCCTCACGCGGCACCCGAACCTGGAGGTCGTCGGGATCGCCAAGGATCCCTACGAGGCCCGCGAGCGCGTCCGGGAGCTCAATCCGGATGTGCTCACCCTGGACGTCGAGATGCCCCGCATGGACGGCATCACCTTCCTGAGCAAGCTGATGAAGGCCCACCCCATGCCCGTGGTGATGCTCTCCAGCCTCACGGCCAAGGGCACTTCCACGGCGCTGGATGCCCTGGACCTGGGCGCCATCGACGTCATCGGCAAGCCGGCCCTGGATCAGGCCACCGGCCTGGAGGCCATGGGCACCGAGATCGCCGAGACCGTCTATGCCGCGTCGATGGCCCACGTGAGCGGCCGGCGGGCCCCCGCCCATGACGCCAGCACGGCCCTGGCGCCCCTGGCCCAGCGCGCCAAGGCCGGGCGCGCCCTGATCGCCATCGGCTCCAGCACCGGCGGCACCGAGGCCCTGCGCCAGGTCTTCGAGGCCATCCCCGAGAACCTGCCGCCCATCGTCGTCGTGCAGCACATGCTGCCGGGCTTCACCGCGGCCTTCGCGGACCGCCTGGACCGCAGCAGCCGGGCCCGGGTGAAGGTGGCCCAGGAGGGCGAGACCCTGAAGCCAGGGACGGTCTACCTCGCGCCCAATGACATCCACCTCACCGTCACCCGCAGTGGCGGTGGCCTGATGGCCGTCCTCCAGGGCCAGGAGCGGGTCTCCCGGCATCTGCCCTCGGTCGATGTCCTCTTCCACTCGGTCGCGGAGGCCTGCGGGCCCCACGCCATGGGGGTCATCCTCACCGGCATGGGCGAGGACGGCGCCCGGGGCCTGCTGCAGATGCGCCAGAAGGGCGCGCGCACCCTGGGCCAGGACGAGGCCAGCTGCGTAGTCTACGGCATGCCGCGCGTGGCCTACCTGCGCGGGGCCGTGGAAGAGCAGGCGCCCCTGGGCGCCATCCCCTCCCATCTCGTCGCCTGGTGCGGGCGCGAAGCCTGAACCCCCACTTTTCCTCCGCCTGCCCGCCAGGAAACCCACAATGACCCTCCGCTTCCGCTCTGCGCTCAGTGCCTTGGGGGGCAAGACATTCCTGACCCTGATGACGGCCTGGACCCTGGTCGCTGCGGGCATCCTGGGGCTGATCCTCTACTCCTCGGCCCGGGAAGACCGGGTCATCGCCCTCAACCGGGCCACGGACAGCTACCGGAAGGACCTGGTCTATCGCCGCTGGGCGGCCCAGCGGGGGGGCGTCTATGTGCCGGCAGATGAGAAGACCCCGCCGAATCCCTACCTGAAGGATCATGCCCAGCGCGATGTCACCACCAGCACAGGCAAGCAGCTCACCCTGGTCAATCCCGCCTACCTGACGCGCATGGTCCATGAGATGAGCGACGAGAACTCCGGCCACACGTCGCACATCACGAGCCTCAAGCCGATCCGTCCCGAGAACGCGGCGGACCTCTGGGAGCAGAAGGCGCTGCAGGCCTTCGAACAGGGCGCCCGGGATTACTCCGAGGTGCTGCAGGAGAACGGCCGGCCGGTGCTCCGCTACATGGGCGCCTTCCTGGTGGAACCCGGCTGCCTGGGCTGCCATGCCGAGCAGGGCTACAAGGTGGGAGACGTACGGGGCGGCATCAGCGTCACCGTGCCTGTGGGCCTCCCCGCCGCCGCGGGCCTCACCCATAAAGGCGTCTCGATCCTGGTGGTCCTGGCCTTCTGGACCATGGGGAGCCTCGGGATCTTCCTGTGGGTCCGGAGACTGGCCAGCGCGAGCCGGAAGCAGGAGGACCTGATCCAGGACCTGGAGCTGAGCTCCCTCCGGTTCCGCCTGCTCTTCGAGTCCTCTCCGGCCCCCATGCTCATCAACGCCTCCGGGCGCCTGCTCCTGGCGAACGCCGCCGCCGCAAGAATGCTCGAGGCCGACCGGCCCGAGGACCTCATCGGCCTGGAAGTCCCCGAGATCATCAGTCCCGACTACCGGGCGGCCGTCACGGAACGCATCCGCGCCTCGGCCCGGGATGGGATGCCCACACCACCCGTGCAGGAAGCTTTCCTCACCCGCACGGGCCGGGAGGTCTGGGTGGAGGTGCAGACGGTCCCCATCGGGCTGCCGGGTGGCCGCGCCACCCTGGTGTTCGCCCTGGACCTCAGCCAGCAGCGCCGGGACGAAGAGGAACGCCGCAAGCTGGAAGCCGAGGTGCAGCACTCCCAGCGGCTGGACAGCCTCGGCAGCCTGGCCGGCGGCATCGCCCACGACATGAACAACGTCCTGGCCGCGGTGATGGGCATGGCCTCCCTGCTGCAGCTGAAACACGAGTCGGACCCACCCCTGGCCAAGTCCCTGCTGACCATCGAGCATGCCGCGACCCGGGGCCGGGATCTGGTGAAGGGCCTCACGGACTTCGCCCGCAAGGGGCTGCACGAGCCCGCCGTCATGGACCTCAACGCCCTGGTGCGCAAGGAGCTGGACCTGCTCATCCGCACCAGCCGGCAGCGCTTCGTCTTCGAGGTGCAGTTGGAGAAGGAGCTGCCCCCGATCATGGGCGAGGCCACCACCCTGGGCAGCGCCTTCATGAACCTCTGCGTCAATGCCTTCGACGCCATGCCCCGGGGCGGGACCCTCTGGATCCGCACCTTCCGCCAAGAGGGGCGCGTGCTGCTCCAGATCCAGGACACCGGCGAGGGCATCCCCCCGGAGATCCTGCCCCGGGTCACCGAGCCCTTCTTCACCACGAAGGCCGCCGGGCGCGGCACCGGCCTGGGCCTCGCCATGGTCTACGGCACGGCCAAGGCCCACGGCGGCACCCTGGACATCCAGAGCGAGGTGGGCGAGGGCACCTGCATCACCCTCGGCTTCCCCGCCCTGCTTCCGGACTCGGCGGCCAAGCAGATGATCCTCCCGGCCGACCTCTCCCCCAAGCACTCCCTCCGCATCCTGCTGGTGGACGATGACGACCTGATCCGCAGCACTCTGCCCCCCATGCTGGAGCAGCTGGGCCACCTGGTGGAGGTCGCCTCGAGCGGCCTGGAGGCCCTCCGCAGGCTGGGCGGCGGCCTGGAGGCGGACCTGGTGATCCTCGACCACCACATGCCCGGCCTCAGTGGTGCCGAGACCCTGCCCCGGGTCCTGCAGCTGCGCCCCGAGGCGCGCATCATCGTGGCCACCGGCTTCCTGGACACGGACCTGAAGATCCTCCTCGCGGACTTCCCCGCCGTGGTGACCCTGCCCAAGCCCTTCGGCGTCGCCGAGCTCGAGCGCGTCCTGAGGCTCGCCGCCGGACGGGAGTGAAGCCCACTCTCGATTGAAAGATAAGGAACAACCACTCTCGCAGAGAAAGGACGAGGGGGGCGGAGGGGCGCTGAGGGATGCGGGTTTACCCGCTGTTCTCTGCGAACCTCAGCCCACTCCGCATCCTCTGCGAGAGTGGTTTCTTTTCCCCCACGAGCTGGATGAATCCCTGGGGAGCTGGCATTCCCCGAAAGCCCGGAAGAACCCTTTTTTGGGCTACCTCAGGCCTGGCCGCCGGCCTTCTTCGCCCGGATGCGCTCGGCGGAGCCGGGGTAGAGGTCATCCAGGCAGTGCGGGCAGATGCCGTGGGTGAAGGTGGCCGCCGAGTGCTGGGAGATGTAGCCCTCCAGCTGCTCCCAGTAGCCCTCGTCATTCCGGATCTTCTTGCACTGGGCGCAGATCGGGAGCAGGCCGCTCAGGGTTCGGATCTCGTTGATCTTCTCCAGGAGCTCCGAGTTGAGGCGTCCCAGCTCGGCGTTGGCCGCCTCCAGGCTCTTCCGGTTCTGGCGGATCTTCTTGTTGTAGGCGATGAGGATCAGGACGATGGAGACCATGAACCCGAGACTGATCAGCAGGAGGAGGGTCGTGAACCGCCCCTTCTCCAGCTTGAGGGAGGAGATCACCCGCTCTTTCTTCAGGGACTCGATCTCACTGTCCTTCCTCAGGGTGATGAGGCGCATGTTCATGTCGGCGGCCCGGGGGTCCTCCTGCGAGGTGTGGATCGCCTCCTTGGTCGCCACATAGAGCTTGTAGTAGCGGTAGGACTCCGCCACTCGACCTTCCTTCTCGAAGGCGTCGGAGAGGAGTTTGCAGCTCACCGCGAGCTCGTCCTGGGCGTTGATCCTGGCGGCCAGGGCCGCGGCCTCCTTGGCCCGGCCTACTGCCCGGTCGGGATGACCCGAGAGCAGGTGCAGCCGCGCCAGGGCGTTCAGCACCTGGGCGCGGCCATGCTTCTGGTCCTGCTTGCCATACTCGGCCAGGGCCGCCAGGAGACACTGGCGGCCCTGGCCGAACTGCTTCAGCTCCGTGTAGGTCATCCCCAGGTTCAGGTACGCATAGGCCAGGAAGGTCTTGTTGCTGCTCTGGCCGATGAGTTCCAGGGCCTCCTCATGTTGCCTCAGCGCGGCCTCGAGCCTTCCCAGCCGGAACTCGGAATAGCCGAGGTTGAGCTTGGTCTGGATGAGCCGCTGCGGATCCGGCTTCGAGGCCAGGCGCTGCATGATCTTCTGGTAGTAGGAGATCGCTTTTTCGTACTGCTCCATGCGGTGGTAGAGAACCCCGATGTTGTTCAGGGACACGATCGAGGACGTCTCCAGGGACATCTCCTCCCGGATGCGCAGCGACTCCAGGTGCTCCTCGAGCGCCTTGCTGTAGAGGCCCATGAAGGCGTAGGTGATCCCGAGGGTGCTGTGGGCCCTAGCGATCCGTTCCTTGTTGTTGATCTTGAGGCACAGGGCCAGGGACTCCTGGCCGAACTGGACCGCCTTGGCGAAGTCTCCGGTCTGCGAGCAGCAGAAGGCGGTCCTGGAGAGGAAAGCGGCCTCCTTCTCCAGGTCGCCCTCTTTGCGCGAGAGGGCGAGGCCCTCCTCCGCCAGGGCCAGAGCCTCCTGGGGCGCAGAGCTCTCGAGCCGGCTCACCAGGTCCTCCAACGCCGTGAGCCGCTCCAGGCCCTGGAGACCCGGCAGCGCGGCTTTAATCGAGGCCACCGTGGGTTCCTGGGCCAAGGCCGGAGCAACCCCCAGGCAGACCAGGCATAGAAAGAGGCCCAGCAGCCTGCCAAAGGCAGAAAGAACCCAGCCCTGGTTAGGTGGGGTGCGGCGTCGGTTCATCAGTTCCTGAGGTCAGTGGCCGGTTAGGGGCCAGACCCTCTGATCGGACGATTGACTCCGAAGCTCAACCTTTGGTGGGGGTGGTGGCACCCGGCCACTGTCTAGGTTGGCTGTCGGCTATCGGCTATCAGCTGTCAGGAAAGGACGGGATCCGACCCACACGATCAGGCCCGCGGCGCCTTCTTGAGCCGAGAGCCGAGAGCCGATAGCTGACAGCTGTGTAGGAGCCATCAGGGCTTCGGCGGCGTCTTCCGGGCAGCCTCGATGGCCTGGCGGGCCTTCTCGCGCTCGGCTTCGCTGGGGGTGCCCCAGACGGCGCGGCTGGGTTTCTGCTTGAGCAGCTGGAGCAGCTCCTCCACAGAGGCCAGGGAGCGGCGCAGGCTGTGCAGGGTCTGCTCCAGCTCCGGCTGGTCCTCGGCGGCGAAGCGGCCCATGAAGGTCTCGGCCTGCTTGAGGGTGGCGGCCAGGCTCACCAGGATCTGGTCCAGCTCGGGCCCGCGCTTGTCCAGCAGCGCACGCACCGTGGTCAGGCTCTGCTCCAGGGTGACAAGGGCCTTGTCCGCCTCGCCCATGCTGCGGTCCGCATGGCCCACCAGGCCGCGGCTGTCCTTGGCCAGGGCCTGGAAGTCCCGCAGGGTGGTGTCCAGGGACTGCAGGGCCTGATGCACGGAGGGATGGTCCAGCAGGTCGCCGAGGCCCTTCTGCTCCACCCGGGCGCGCAGGCCGTCCACACCCGCCGTGAGGCTCGCCATCAGGTGGTCGGCCCGCTCCATCACCCCGGCGATGGAAACGCCGGCATCCCCGGGCAGCTCCTCACCCGGGGCCAGGAGCACCTGCCGCTGGGCCAGCGGGGGCAGGTGCAGGTCCAGCATCACGCTGCCCACGCCCTTGGGGGCCAGGCTGGCCCGGGTGCCGCGCCAGAGCTGGATGCCCTCGCGCACGCTGATGTGGGCCACGAACAGGTAGTCCTTTCCCTCCTGGCGCATGTCCACCCGCTCCACAGCGCCGATGCGGTAGCCCTTCAGCTGCACGTCCATGCCGGGCGCCAGGCCCTCCATCTGCTCCAGGCGCACCTGCAGCGGGTAGGTGCGCTCGGTGACGGCGCCGGCGTTCTTGTAGGCCACCAGTCCAGCCAGCAGGGCGATGGCCAGGAGCACGAAGAGGCCCAGGCGGGCATCCTGTTTTTCGAAGTTCATGGCACCTCCAGCAGAACCGGCGGGGACGGCATGGCGAAGCAGCGCCAGACGGCGCCCGAGAAGGGATCCCGCTCCTCCTGGGCGATGACGAGGGTCTTCCCGGGGTCCAGCTCCCACTCCCGGATCACCTCCAGGGCCGTGGCCCGGTCCGCCGAGTCCAGTCCCTCGAGGGGATCGTCCAGCAGGATCAGGTCGGGTATCAGGGCCAGCACCCGGGCTAGGTTGCCGTGCTTGCGGGCGGAGGCGCTCAGGGCATGGGGCCGCAGACCCGCCACGGAGACCAGTCCCAGGCGGTCCAGGGCGGCCCCCACGCGGGCCGCGACCTCCGCGGCCGGCAGCCCCCGGAAGCGCAGGGGCAGCTCGAGGTTCTCCCGCAGGCTCAGGTTCGAGAGCAGGCCGCCGCGGGCGAAGGCGAGACCCACCTCCACGGCTCCGGCCAAGGCCAGGGCGCCATCCCCGGGCCAGAGGAGGCGCCCCCCCACGGTCACCCGCCCCCGCAGGGGCTTTCCCGTGCCGGCGATCACCTGCAGCAGGCGGCTCTTGCCGCTGCCGCTGGAGCCTGTGAGCAGCTGGCGGCCACCGCGGGGCACGACCAGCTCCAGATCCTTGAGCAGGAGGCGGCCGTCCGGGGCGGCGAGGGCGAGGTCACGCAGCTCGATCATGGGCGGGCTCAGAAATAGAACAGGGCTGCGATGAGCCCGTCCAGCATGAAGACCGCCACCAGGGCCGTGACGACAGTCCGGGTGACGGCCTGGGGGATCTCGGTCTGGCTGCGCCGGATGCCCAGGCCGAAGTGGCAGGCATGGAACGTGATGGCACCCGAGAAGAGGACCACCTTGAGCAGCGTGGCCACGAAGTCGCGGTTGGACAGCGTCTGGCGCACCGAGTCCATGAAGTACCCGAAGGTCACGCCGTACTTCAGCTTCGCCACCAGGAAGCCCCCGGCCAGGGCGGCCGCGTCGAAGAACACCACCAGCGCGAAGACCGAGACCAGCACCCCCACCCAGCGGGGCAGCAGCAGGTACTGGAAGGGGTTCACGCCATGGGCGGCGAGGGCGTCCACCTCGCCGTTCAGCTGCATGGCGCCCAGCTCCGCGGCGATGGCGGTCGAGCTGCGGCCGATGACCAGCACCGCCGTCAGCAGCGGACCCAGCTCCCGGAGGATGATCAGCACCATCAGGACGCCGATGTACTGCTCCGCGCCCAGACCGGACAGCTGGCTGAAAGCCTGGATGAGCGTCACCGCCCCCAGCAGCAGCGCGGTCCCGCTCACCAGCGCCAGGGCCTGCAGGCCCGTAAAGCGGATCTGCAGGCGGATCTGGGCCCCCACGATCGGCAGTTGACCCAGCCGCAGCAGCAGCCCGAACCGCAGCGTCCGCAACACCAGGTGCACCTGGTCGCCCAGGAACTCGAGGAAGCCGCGGACCGGCGCGCCGAGCCGAGCGAGGAAGGTCATTTTTCTCCCATGGGATGGCCCAGCCTACCAGGGAATTAGTGACCGAGGATGAACCCGTCCGCGTAGTCGATGACCGTCACCACGCGGTAGTCCCGGTGCGGTGCGGAGCCGGCCCCGGCCTGGTGCAGCTCGGGATTGAACAGGTTGTGCCGGTGGCCCCGATCCGGCACCCCGTCGTCCACCAGCAGCTGGATGGCCACCTGCCGGGCGTCTTCTTCCAGGGTGCTGATGTTCTCCGCCACCGTGCCCTGCCAGGTGCCGAGCCGGTTGAGCCGGACGGACAGGCGGCTGCCGTCCGCGCCCGCATGGCCGATGGACCCCCGGGGGCCGATGTCCTGGGCATGCAGCCGGGCGGCCTGGGCCAGGCCCTCGTTGAACCGCAGCGGGCCCACCGGAGTCACGGTCTCCAGGAAGGCGATGGCCTCGTCCAGGGCCGCCACGCCTTCCTCGGTGCGGAGCGGTATCCGGTCCGGCCGCTTCCAGAGCGTGCCCTCGAACCAGCCCCGCAGCTCCCTCAGGTGCCGGGCATAGGCCTTGGGCCGCACCCGCAGGTCGCTCATCTCCTGCACCACCGCCCGCTCGAAGGCCGTGGCCTTGGCTGACGCCGGCGCCTCGGCCGAGAGTGTCAGCACAGCCAGGAACAGCAGAGCGAGCCTCATGGGAACCTCGAGGGGGTTCCGAAGTGTAAGTCAGTCCGTGCTCTTCAACAGAAAAAACGGGGCGGAGACCGCCCCGTTTTTTCTAGCCCACCGGCCCATCGATCTCGGCATAGAGGGGATGGGTCAGGTAGCGCTCGCCGGTGTCACAGAGGACGGCCACGATGGTCTTGCCGGCGCCCAGCTCCTTGGCCAGCTCCAGTGCGGCGAAGACGATGGCGCCGGTGCTGATGCCGGAGAGCAGGCCCTCTTCCCGGGCCAGGCGGCGGGCGGTGGCGATGGCGTCGTCGTAGTCCACGGGGCGGATGCGCTGGAAGGCCTCGCGGTTCAGGATGCCCGGCACGAAGTTGGGCCCGAGGCCCTGGAGCTTGTGGGGACCGGCCTTGCCGGCGCTCAGCAGGGGCGAAGCCTCAGGCTCCACGGCCACCACCAGGGTGCCCGGCTTGCGCTCCGCCAGCACCTCGCCCACGCCGGTGATGGTGCCACCGGTGCCCACGCCTGCGACGAAGGCGTCCAGCTCCGGTACCTGCTCCAGGATCTCCAGGGCGGTGGTGCGGCGATGCACGGCGGGGTTGGCGGGGTTGTCGAACTGGCGCACGAGGAAGAAGCGGGGATCGGCGTCCGCCAGCTCCTGGGCCTTGTCCACGGCGGCCTTCATGCCCCCGGAACCCGGCGTCAGCACCAGCTCTGCGCCGTAGGCCTTGAGCAGCGAACGGCGCTCCTGGGTCATGGTGTCGGGCATGACCAGGGTGATCTTGTAACCCTTGGTGGCGGCCACGAAGGCCAGGCCGATGCCCGTGTTGCCGCTGGTGGCTTCCAGCAGGATCGAGCCCGGCTTGAGCGTGCCCCGGGCTTCCGCGTCCTGGATCATGCTCAGGGCGATCCGGTCCTTGACGCTGCCGCCGGGGTTGGCGCTCTCCAGCTTCACGTAGATCCGGGCCGAGCCTTCAGGGACAATGCGGCTGAGGCGCACGACCGGCGTGTAGCCCACGAGGTCATAGGCATGCTCGACGCGGTTGGGACGAAGGGTGGCTTTCTGGGGCTGGCTCATGGGTGGGATCTCCTGGGGTCGGGACTGGCCCTGGACTCGAAGTATGGAAAGAAAAGATAATTTGTCAAGTTTGTTAATTGATTTTGTTGCATACTGGATTATCATGAACGCGGAGGTCCAGACATGAAGGGTTCAGCCAAGGGACGCTACGGCCTGCAGTTCATGGTGGAGCTGGCGCTCCAGGCCGGGCGCGGACCGGTGCTGGTCACCACCGTGGCCGAGCGCCAGGACCTGCCCCCCAAGTTCATCCGGGTGCTGCTCGGCAGCCTGAAGAGC
>CAIPAY010000011.1 GCA_903863195.1 uncultured Holophagaceae bacterium | reverse complement strand
GGCGGCGCCTGGGCCGCCAGGGGCAGCGCGAGCAGCAGCAGAATCGGGAGGCGGCGGGGGGAGCTCATGGGCTCCCCTAAGTTATCAGGCCAGCGTGCGGTTAGCGGCCCCGCTCAAGGCGCAGCGCCTCGCCCCAGTCGGCCCTTGTTCTGAGAAAAGTATCAGTTATAGTGATACCAGGCCAGGATTCGGAGGCCACCCATGAAACCAGCTGAGCTCCTTCCCCAATTTGATCGCTTCCTCGCGGAGCGGGGCCTGAGGCTGGATGCCGTCGTGGCGGGAGGCACCGCACTCGCGCTGCTGGGCATCATCCAGCGAGAGACCCGCGACTGTGATCTCTTGGAGCCCCCGCTGACGGAAGATCTCCTGCGGGCTGCGGCGGCTTTCGCGACGACGCTGCGGGACCAGGGCCAGGTCCTGCGTGATGATTGGCTGAACAATGGACCGGCCTCGCCTGGCCCGCTGTTGCCAGAGGGCTGGAAGCAGCGCCTGCGACTCGTCCATGACGGGAAAGCACTCCAGCTGTGGTCGCTGGGGCGCCCCGAGCTGCTCCTGGCCAAACTCTGGGCCCTCTGCGACCGAGGCCTGGACCTGGGTGATTGCCTGGCCCTGAGGCCCAGCTCCGAAGAACTGGCAGAAGCTGAAACCTGGATCATCCGTCAGGACTTGAACCCCGATTGGCCAACCCACGTGCATTCCACCCTCGGTGACTTGGCCGGGAGGCTTGGCCATGGCCTATAAGCGGCCCACCAACGCCCGATACGCCCTAGAGGGCGAAGGCCTGACTGCTGCCCTGGTGGGCATCGGGATGGCCTTTGCCGCTAACCCCATGCTGAATCCCAACATTGAGGACACCCTGCTTGCGGCTTCCATGGCGGGGATGGACCACGACGACCGCCGCGTGCTGGCCCTGCTGATGAGCTGGCTGGAGGTGCACAGCGCCTGGATCAACGCGGATCGCCTGATCAGCCTGGTCTGCCAGCACCCCAGTATACGGGTCCGGGCCTTCTGGCGGGCCGTGGCCCTCTGGCTCGATAAGGACAGGCGCTTTCTTCGTTTGGCCAGGGCCTATGACGGTCCCACTCTGGACCTACTCACCGCTGGCACGACTTTCCACCTGCGCCGCTCGGGCGAGGACCCCCGGTTTGCGGGCGGCCCGCTCCGGGTACCTGCGGGAATCCTCCGCGACCGGAAGCAGGATGTCCTCAGTCCCGCTGAGTTGGCCCATCGGCACGGGGCCTACCGATGCCGCATCCTCCTGGGCCCCTCCTACCGCGCAGATATGTGGGCGGAACTGGAGCGACAGCCAGACCTCTCCTCGGCGGAGCTGGCCCGGCGTGTCTGCGGCTCCTTCGCCACGGCCTGGCATGTGAAGCGGGACTGGGAATTGCTGAAGCAGGCCCGAACAGCCTAGCGTTCAGGCCAGGGCCCGCTCGTAGGCCTTGCCCAGGGTGAGGGCGATCTCCTCGGGGCTGTGGCCCAGGAAATCCGAGCGCTGCATGAGGTGCAGCAGCTGGCCGTCCTTCAGGATGGCGGCCTGGGGGCTGGTGGGCAGGGCGCCCTCGAAGTAGTCCCGGGCCTGGGCCGTGGCCTCCTTCTCCATGCCCGCGAAGACCGTGACCAGCTGATCGAAACGCAGACCCATGGTGCGCAGGGCCGCCACCACGCCGGGTCGGGCCCCGGCCGCCGCGCAGCCGCAGACACTGTTCACCAGCAGCAGCGTGGTGCCCGGCCGCCGCAGCGCCGCGTCCACCTGGGCCGCGTCCAACAGGTGGCGGAAGCCCACCTGCGTGAGCTCTTCGCGCATGGGGGCGACCATTTCTTCGGGATAGTTGGACAAAGCATCCTCCGTGGGGAATCAAAAGTTTACCAATCAAGTCAAGATTATGACCAGCCCCAGGCCATGCGATCCTGGGGCGTTCTTTCCGGAGCCGCCATGAAGGACTTCTTCAAGAGTTTCTTTGCCAGCCTGCTGGCCCTCATCCTGGTGGGGGGCATGGGTCTGGTGCTGCTGTTCGGGGTGCTGGCCGCGGTCGGCTCCTCGGGCAAGCCCACGGTGCCGGCCAAGGCCCTGCTGGTCTTCGACCTGGACACGAGCCTGACCGATGGTGAGCATGAGCCGGAGCCCAGCGAGGCCATCAGCGAAGCCATGGGCGGGGGCGGCAGCCACAGCCAGTCCCTGCCGACAGTCATCGAGGCCCTGGACCGGGCCGCGGGCGATGCCCGCATCACGGGCCTCTTCCTCACCGGCAACCTCCAGAGCGCCGGACCCGCCCAGCTGAAGGAGCTGCGGGAGGCGCTGCAGCGCTTCAAGGCCAAGAAGCCGGTCCTCGCCTACAACCTGAACTGGAGCAAGCGGGACTTCTACCTGGCCGCGGGCGCCACGACGGTCTTCATGAACCCCTTCGGCGAGATGGCCATCGACGGCCTGGCCAGCGAGCCCATGTTCTTCGGTGAGGCCTTCAAGAAGTACGGCGTGGAGGTGCAGGTCACCCGGGTGGGCAAGTACAAGAGCGCCGTGGAGCCCTTCATCACGGACCGCATGAGCGAGCCCAACCGCGAGCAGATGCAGAAGCTCCTCGGGGACATCTGGGGCGACTGGAAGGAGACCGTCGCCAAGGACCGCAAGAAGGCGCCCGCGGACCTGCAGGCCGTGGCGGACGAGCGGGGCGTGGTCGAGGCCGAGGAGGCCAAGCAGCTGGGCCTGGTGGACCGCCTCGCACCCTACGACGAGGTGCTGGACGAGCTCAAGAAGCTGGCGGGCAAGCAGCCCAAGGACAAGGACTTCCCCCAGATCACGCTGGCCACCTACGCGGGCATTCCGGGCGAGGCCAAGACGGGCAAGACCCGTATCGCCGTGGTGGTCGCGGAAGGCGAGATCGTGGATGGCGAGGGCAAGCCCAGCCAGGTGGGCGGGGAGCGGCTCAGCCGCGAACTGCGCCGCCTGCGCCTGGATGACCGGATCAAGGCCATTGTGCTGCGCGTGAACAGCCCCGGCGGCAGCGCCTCGGCCTCGGAGCTCATCCAGCGCGAGGTGGTGGTCACCAAGAAGCTCAAGCCCGTGGTGATCTCCATGGGCCACCTGGCGGCCTCCGGCGGCTACTGGATCAGCACCTACGGCGACCGCATCTTCGCGGAGCCCACCACCATCACGGGGTCCATCGGCGTCTTCGGGATGCTGCCCAACGTTAAGAAGCTGGCCAACGAGCACGGCATCACCTGGGATAGCGTGCAGACCGCGAAGATGGCCAGCCTCGGGACCATGACCCGCCCCAAGACCGAGCTGGAGCTGGCCCGCATCCAGGGCATCGTGGATCACATCTACGAGCAGTTCATCGCCAAGGTGGCCGACAGCCGGAAGCTGAAGCGCGACGCCGTCCACGAGATCGCCCAGGGCCGGGTCTGGTCCGGCCAGGAGGCCCTGAAGCTGGGGCTGGTGGACGAGCTCGGCGGACTCGGTGATGCCGTCAAGCACGCGGCCAAGCTGGCCAAGGCCGAGGGGGACTTCTACCTCGTGGGGCCAGAGAAGGAGCCGGACACGCTGCGCGAGCTGCTCAAGAGCCTTGGCCAGGGCAAGCCCCGCAAGCTGACCCGGTCCGGTCCCGTGGAGGTGCTGACGGAGCGCTTCAAGGCCCAGCTCGAGCGGCTGTCGGCCCTGAACGATCCGCGCGGCGTCTACGCCCGGCTGCCCTTCGAGATTGACATCAACTAGGTCTGGTCCGCTTCAGGCTGAGCTCCAGGGTGAACTCCGCCACGGGCTCGAAGCCGCCGTCCGGGGTCCGGACGGCGGCCTGCATGTGCATGGGCTCCGTGATGCGCTCCGGGGACTCCAGCGCCCTTCGGACCTGATCCCGGATGGCAGCCCCTTCCTCGCAGATGAAGTAGACGTCCGATTCCGGGCGCTTGAGGAAGCTGGCCTGGAAGGCCTTGAAGACCAGCGAGACCCCGCCGCCGGCGCGCCGGATGGCGTCCATGGCCAGCAGGCCCCCGGCGCAGTCGGCGCCGATGGCCAGGGCGCCGAAATACATGGAGCCCAGGTGGTTCCGGGTCCAGCGCCGGAGTGGGATCCGCACCACGCAGCGGGTCTCGGACAGCTCCACCACGCTGGGCCGCACCGAGGCCAGCAGGGGGATCTTCAGCCAGCCGAAGAGCCGCATGCCGAAGGTCTGCTTGAAGCGCTCGAGGCGGGAGCCCATGGCCTCAGTCCTTGATCAGGTTCACATCCAGCAGGCCCGGCGGGGGATCCAGGTCCAGCCGACGGTTCGGCAGGTCCAGGGTCCACCAGGCCTTGATGTAGGGGATGTCCCGCTGGCCGGTCCGGCCGGGCCGGAGATCCCGCATGACCACCATGTCGTAGCCGGTGGGGGCCGGATCCAGGCGGAGCACCTCGCCCACCTTGCGGTCGGCGACGAAGACCTCGCAGCCGACCCACTGGTGGCGGAAGCTCTCGCCCTCCTCCAGGGTGGCCTCGGCCTCGGGCATCCACAGCGCCCAGCCCTTGAGGGCCTCGGCCGCGGTGCGGTCCGGCACGTCCGCGAAGGCCAGGCAGGGGCGCTCCTGGTGCCAGCGGAAGAGGCGCAGGCTGACGGCCCGGGCCGGGGGCAGCGCCTCGGCGCGCTCCAGGTCCTGGTGCGGTGGCGCCAGGATCAGTCCGGCCATGCCCTCCAGGCGCTCGGGGCTGTCCATGACCGAGTGGAAGAGGAACTCACCCTTGAGTCCCTGGATCTTGGCAAGATGACCCGCGAGCAGCATCTATGCCTCCCGCTCGTCCTCGTCGTAGAGCTCCAGTTCCACCACCACGCCGGCCTTCTCGCCCGCCGCCTTGCAGAGGGTGCGCAGGGCCGAGATCATGCGGCCGTGCTTGCCGATGATGCGGCCGCGGTCCTGGGGATCGGCATAGACCAGCACATCGCGCCTGCGGCCCTCGCCTGCCACTTCGACGCGGAAGGCGTCCGGGTGGTCCAGCAGGGGGGTCAGCACATCTCGCAGGAAGGCTTCGAAGTCCATGGTCGCTCCAGGGGAGGCGCGAAGAACAAAGAAAGCCGGACCTGCGCCCGGCTTTCGCGATACGAATTCGGGCTACAGGACCTGGTTCTTCTTGAACAGGTCGAGCACGGTCTTGGAGGGCTGGGCGCCCTTCTGGAGCCAGGACTTGGCCTTCTCCACGTCGATCCGCACCGCCTCGCCGGTGCCGGCGATGGGGTTCACGAAGCCGAGCACCTCGAGGGCCTGGCCCGTCGGGATGCGGTCGTTCTCGGAGACGACGATGTGGTAGAACGGGCGCTTCTTGGCACCATTGCGAGCAAGTCGGATCGAAAGCATGGGTACTCCCTGAGCAGGAAAGTGTAGCGCGGAAGGGCCCAAGTCCCAAGCCCTAATTGGTGTTCCCACGGAAACCGGCGGCCGCCCGAGGGGTTCTCAGGGATCAAAGGCGGCCGGGGGGAAGCTGCCCGCCAGCTCGGCCTGGCGTTCCCGCACGTTCCGGCGGAGCGTGGGCCAGCGGGGATGCGCCCGGACCCGCGCCAGGAAGGGCGAGGCCTCATACCAGTCGGCGCAGCTGAAGCCCTGCACGAAGGCCCGGGTGGCGCAGTCGATGCCGTGATCCGCATCGCCCAGCAGCGAGTAGGCCTCCGCTTCCTTGAAGGTCCACTCGCCGTCGGGGATCCGCAGCTTGCCGCGGACCTCGTCCACCTCCTGCAGCAGCCGCAGGCCTTCGCCGACCCGGCCCTCGAGGTAGGCCCGGTAGGCGCGGCAGAGGTCGCGGAAGGGGACGGGCTCCATGGCCGGGGCGCTGCCCGCGGTCAGGAAGCCCAGGGCGGCTTCGCGCTGGCCCTGGAGCAGCGCGAAGTAGCCCTGGTAGAAGAAGGTGCTCGCGTCCTGGCGGAGGCTGCGGACCCGGAGGAGCTCCTGGCCGAAGGCTGCGTGGTCCCCGAGGTAGAGGTAGGTGGTCTCGGCGAACCAGGCGGAGGGCGAGGCCAGCGTCCCCAGCAGGTCATTCCGCCGGACCACGGCCCGGCGGGCGTTTTCCAGCAATCCTGAGGTCCGGCTGGCGTAGGCCACGCCCAGGTAGAGGTCCGCGCTGCCCGGCCGCATGCGGATGGCCTCCTTGAGCAGGCGGAGGGCGGGGCTCTGGTTGCCGGTGTCCGTCAGCATCAGGGACCAGAGGAAGGTGGCTCGGGGGTAGCCGGGCACCAGGTCCACAGCCTTCCGGAAGGCATGGTGCGTCCGGGAGTTCAGCCCGACGCCCGCTTCCTCCGGGTTAACCCAGAGGCTGCGGTAGAGGTGGTCGCCGAGGGCCGCCCAGGCCGTGGCGCACCCCGGCTCCTCCTGGACCAGGTGCCAGGACTCAGGCAGGTGGCTCGAGGCCGCGAGGTCATCCCCGATGGCGAGTCCCTCCAGGAGCTGCCAGAAGTTGCTGGGCGTGCGCGGCAGCAGCTCCTTCAGCGGCGGGACCTGGGTCATCAGGGGCCAGTGCTGGACCACGTGGTCCATGGTCTTGGCGGGATCCCGGGCGGGGGCCACATCCGAGACCCAGGGCTGGGCCACCAGCAGCCGGGCCACGGTGTTCCACTCGAGGCTCAAGGCGAGGAGGTCGTTGTCGCGGCGGCCCTGGAACCGCAGCAGCCTCATGCCGGGAGGCAGCCGCTGAAGCTCTGTGGTCGAGGGCAGGTCCTTTCCATGGGTGACGGTGGCCCCGGCGAGGATTTCCATGTAGTCCGAGAGCAGGGTCTCCATACCGGGGCCGAGGTCCTTCCCCTGGCTGTCCAGGGAGGACCGCAGGATCAGCACCCGCTCGGCAGCGGGGGGGCGCAGCAGGGCGAAGGCCAGGCTGCCGAAACCCAGCACCAGCAGGCCCAGGAGGCCCAAGAGCCCGGCGCGGATCAGGGTGGGGCGGGGCACCTGCATGGCCGCGCCGTCAGAAGGGCAGGTTGGGAGCGCCGCCCAGCTTGCCCATGCGCTGCATGCGGGCCATGAACCTGGGGTCGTTCATCTGGCCCATGAGCTTCTTGGTCTCCACGAACTGCTTGAGCAGCTGGTTGATCTCGCTCACGGGGCGGCCGCAGCCTGCGGCGATGCGGCGCTTGCGCTTGCCGTCCAGCAGGTTGTGGTTGGCCCGCTCGGCGGTGGTCATGGAGTTGATGATGGCTTCCAGATGCTTGATGCGCTTGTCCGTGGCCACCTGGGCAATCTGGTCCTTCATCTGGCCCAGGCCCGGCAGCATCCCGAGGATCTTGTTCATGGAGCCCAGCTTCTGGACCTGCTGGAACTGCTTGCGCATGTCCTCAAGGGTGAACTGGTTCTTGGCCATGCGCTTGGCCATGACCTCCGCTTCCTTCTCGTCGATGCGGTCCTTGGCGTGCTCGATGAGGCTCAGTACATCGCCCATGCCGAGGATGCGCTGGGCCATGCGGTCGGGGTGGAAGCGCTGGAAATCTTCGAGCTTCTCGCCCTCGCCCACGAACTTGAGGGGCCGGCCCGTGGCCTGCTTGATGCTGAAGGCGGCGCCGCCGCGGGTGTCGCCGTCGGTCTTGGTGAGCACCACGCCGGTGATGCCCAGCTTCTCGTGGAAGGCCGTGGCGCTGCGGACCGCGTCCTGGCCTGTCATGGCATCTGCCACGAAGAGGATCTCATCGGGCGAAGTGGCGGCCTTGATGCGGGCCAGCTCCTCCATGAGCCCTTCGTCCAGGTGGAGGCGGCCCGCGGTGTCGAGGACGACCACGTCCCAGCCCTTGAGCCGGGCCTCGGCCACCGCCGCGGCGCAGATGGCCACGGGATCCGTTTCTGTGGTGCGGAAGGAGGGCACACCGGCGTCCCTGGCCACCACGTGGAGCTGCTCGATGGCCGCGGGCCGGTAGACGTCCGCGGGCACCAGCAGGGGCGAGCGGCCCAGCTTCTTGAGGAACAGCGCCAGCTTGCCGCAGGTGGTGGTCTTGCCCGCGCCCTGCAGGCCCACCATCATCACCACCGTCGGTGGGTGGGTGGCGAACGTGATGGGATGCTCGGGGGTCTGGCCGCCCATGATCTCCACCAGCTCGCGGTGGACGATGTCGATGAAGGCCTGGGTGGGATTCAGGCCCTGCAGCACCTCGGCGCCCAGCGCCTTCTCCTTCACCCGCTGCAGGAAGGTGCGGGCCACGCTCACGTGGACATCGGCCTCGAGCAGGGCCATGCGCACTTCGCGGAGCACGCCTTCCAGGTTGGCTTCCGTCAGCTTCGACTGGCCGCGGAGGGCCTTCATCGCCTGGCTGAGCTTCTGGGTAAGGCTGTCGAACATGGGACCTCGGCGGAGTGCAGCCTCCCATCTTAACGGGTGGCAGGGCAATCCCTGTCAACTCAGATCAGGCTGTCGGAACAAGGAACTTGGCGCATAATCTTGACCAACGGAGTCAAGTTCATGCCCAACGGTCTTGCCCACAGCCTCAGTCCCTACCTGCTGCAGCACGCCCACAACCCCGTGGACTGGCAGCCCTGGGGGGAGGCGGCCCTGGCGAGGGCGCGGGCGGAGCAGAAGCCGATCTTCCTGAGCATCGGCTACAGCGCCTGCCACTGGTGCCACGTCATGGAGCGGGAGAGCTTCGAGAACCAGGCCGTGGCTGACTCGCTCAACGCGCACTTCGTGAGCATCAAGGTGGACCGGGAGGAGCGGCCGGACCTGGATGACCTCTACATGGACGCGGTGCAGGCCCTCACAGGCCGGGGCGGCTGGCCCATGAGCGTCTGGCTGACCCCGGACCTGGAGCCCTTCCACGCGGGCACCTACTTCCCACCCCAGTCGAGGGGGGGCATGCCCGGCTTCTTGCCGCTGCTCACGCGCATCGCCCAGGTGTGGCAGGAGGACCGGACAGGCCTGGTCGCCCAGGCGGCCGGCCTGGCGGCGGAGCTGCGGCGGCAGGCCGAAGTGGAGGCAGGCGCGGTGCTGCCGGGCTGGCCGGTCATCGAGACCGCCCTGGCCCAGCTGCGGCAGGCCTTCGATGGCCGCTGGGGCGGCTTCGGGCCCGCGCCCAAGTTCCCCGCGCACCTGGCCGTGGAGCTGCTCCTGGCCCGGGGCGTTCCGGGGGACCGGGCCCTGGCGACCCGCACCCTCGACGCGATGTGGGAGGGCGGGATGTTCGACCACCTGGGCGGCGGCTTCGCCCGCTACAGCGTGGACGGCCAGTGGCTGGTGCCCCACTTCGAGAAGATGCTCTACGACAACGCCCAGCTCGCCAGCTGCTACCTGACGGCCTTCCAGGCCACAGGGGAGCCTCGCTATGGGCAGGTGGCGCGGGAGACGCTGGACTACCTGCTGCGGGACCTCCGGGATCCCAGCGGAGGCTTCCACGCCAGCGAGGATGCGGACAGCGAAGGCGAGGAGGGCCGGTTCTACGTCTTCACGCCGGAGGACATCCACGCGGCCCTGGGGGCTGCCGACGGTGAGCGGTTCTGCGCGGCCTTCGGCATCACCGAGGGGGGCAACTTCGAGCATGGTCGCAGCGTCGTCCACCGCTTCTCGGCCCCCGCGGGCGCGGTCCTGCCCGAGGCCGAGGACCGACGGCTGCGGGAGCGGCTGCGCCTCTGGCGGGATCAGCGGGTCCGGCCCGCGAAGGATGACAAGGTGCTGGCCGCCTGGAATGGGCTGGCCCTGACCGCCCTGGCCCGGGGCTTCCAGGTGCTGGGAGATGTGCGCTACCTCGAGGCGGCCCAGGCCTGTGCCGGCTTCCTGCGCCGGGAGCTCTGGCGCGAGGGGCAGCTGCTGCGGGTCTGGCGCCGGGGCGAAGCCCACACCCCCGGCTTCCTCGAGGACCTGGCGGCGGTGGCGGACGGGCTGGTGGAGCTCTACGAGGCGGACTTCAACCCCGCCTGGCTGCGCTGGGCCGAGGCCCTCGCCGAGGCTCTCCTGGCCCAGTTCCAGGACCCCGTCGGCGGCGGCTTCCACAGCACCCGGGCGGGGGCGGTGGACCTGCTGTTCCGCCAGAAGCCGGGCTACGACCAGGCCCTGCCCAGTGGGAATACGCTGGCGGCGCGGGTGCTCCTCCGGCTCTCCCGGCACCTCCAGCGGGAGGACTTCCGGGCGGCCGCGGAGGGCACCCTCCAGGGCTTCGGGCCCCTGCTGGCCCGGGCTCCCCGGGCCTTCCTGGGCCTGCTGGGAGTCCTCGACACGGTGCTGCGCGACCCGCTGGAAGTGACCATCGCGGGCGCGCCCTCGGAGCCTCAGGCGGTGGAACTGCTCCGGGAGGTGCACCGCCGTCACCTTCCGGGGCGAGTGCTCTCAGCGGCGGCGGGGCAGGGCCTGCCCCTGCACAAAGGCCGCGGGTCGCAGCCGGGCCGGGTCCAGGCCTACGTGTGCAGGGGTCGAGTCTGCGCAGCCCCGGTCACCGGAGCCACCGAGCTGGCGGCCCTCCTGGAGGCCCCGCCCGGGGCGGTCTGACCACCCCCAGCGGCCGGGCGGTTAGACTGGCACTGGGTAAGAGTCCTCTGGGGAGGGAAGCTGGATCATCCTGAGCCGCCGGGGCCTCTCTGGAGGAGACCGCCATGAAGACGTTCGGGTTCAAGATCGATCCCCTGACCGGTGAGGACTACTACGAGGTCTACGTCCGTGGCAGGCAGCTGCTGAATGACTCGCACCTGAACAAGGGCTCGGCCTTCACCAAGGAGGAGCGCCTGAGCCTCGGCCTGGACGGCATGCTGCGTACAGGCATCGGCTCCCTCAACACCCAGGTGGACCGGGTCTACGAGGCCTACCAGCGCAAGCCGGATGACCTGGAGCGCTACATCTACCTCGCAGGCCTGCAGGACCGCAGCGAGCCCCTGTTCTACCGGCTCCTGCTGGACCACCTCGAGGAGATGGTCCCCATCGTCTACACGCCCACCGTGGGCCAGGCGTGCATGCAGCTGAGCCACATTCAGCGGCGCTACCGCGGCATCTACATCACGCCGAAGAACATCGGCAACATCGACCAGATCTTCCAGGGACTGTCCCAGCCGCAGGTGAACCTCATCGTGGTGACCGATGGCGAGCGCATCCTGGGCCTGGGTGACCTGGGCTCGGACGGCATGGGCATCTCCGTGGGCAAGGTCAGCCTCTACGTGGCCGCCGGCGGCGTGCATCCCGCTGTGTGCC
Organism: uncultured Holophagaceae bacterium; assembly: GCA_903863195.1. GTDB lineage: Bacteria > Acidobacteriota > Holophagae > Holophagales > Holophagaceae > Geothrix. Next base: position 1,034 of record CAIPAY010000011.1, on the reverse strand, counting down.
TGCCCATCTGCCTGGATGTCGGCACCAACAACACCCGCCTGCTGGAGGACCCGCTCTACCTGGGTGTGCGCCGGCCCCGCCTCCGCGGCGCCGAGTACGAGGACGTGGTCGAGAAGTTCATCCTCGGCGTGAAGCGCAACTTCCCGAGCGCCCTGCTGCAGTGGGAGGACTTCGCCAAGCAGACCGCCTTCAAGAACCTGGACCGCTACCGGGAGCGCATCCTCTCCTTCAACGACGACATCCAGGGCACGGGGTCCACGGCCCTGGCGGCGCTGATGACGGCCATGCGCATCAAGAAGAGCCGCTTCCAGGACGAGCGCTACGTCATCGTGGGCATGGGCCAGGCCGGCACGGGCATCGCGATGAACATCCGCGCCGCGCTGAAGCAGGAGGGCCTCTCCGACGAGGCGGCGCGCAGGCTCATCTACGCCGTGGACATGCAGGGCCTGCTGCTGGAGGGCGATCCCCTGCTGGAGGGCCCCCAGGAGCCCGTGGCCCAGCGCCGTGCCGCGGTGGACGGCTGGCAGCTGGACGATCCTTCACGCATTGGGCTGGAGGACGTGGTCCGCAACGCGCATCCCACGGTCCTCATCGGGGTCACGGCCCAGCCGGGCCTCTTCAGCGAGGCCATCCTGGCCGAGACGGCGAAGCACTCCGAGCGGCCCATCGTTCTGGCCCTGTCCAACCCCACGCACAAGTGCGAGTGCACGCCCGAGGCCGTCTGGAAGGCCACGGATGGCAAGGGCCTGGTGGCCACGGGCAGCCCCTTCGATCCCGTGGACTGGAAGGGCCGCAAGCTCCTCTCTTCCCAGTGCAACAACATGTACATCTTCCCGGGCGTGGGCCTGGGCGCCCTGGTCTGCAAGGCCTCCCGCGTGACGGACGGCATGTTCCTGGCTGGCAGCAAGGCGATCAGCGAGTTCGTGACCCCCGCCCAGGAAGACATGGGCCTGCTGCTGCCTGAGATGAAGGACATCCGGGCCGTCTCCGCCGCCGTGGCCAAGGCCGTGGGCATCGAGGCCCGCGACTCGGGG
>CAIPAY010000010.1 GCA_903863195.1 uncultured Holophagaceae bacterium | reverse complement strand
CCGAGGGCGCGCGCATGGCCTTCGACCTGGACAGCGGCGAGCAGGTGGAGGTGTTCACCACCCGCCTGGACACCCTCTGCGGCGTGACCTTCATGGCCCTCAGCACCGAGCACCCGGTCATCGAGCAGGCTGCGGCGTCTGATCCCGGCCTCAAGGCCTTCTGCGACCAGGTGGCTGCCCTGAGCCGCGAGGAGCGCCTCACCAGCGACGAGAAGCTGGGCCACCGCACGCTGGTCTCGGCCATCCATCCCTTCACTGGCGAGAAGGTGCCGGTCTTCGCCGCCAACTACGTGCTCATGGACTACGGCACCGGCGCGGTCATGGGCGTGCCCGCCCACGACGAGCGCGACTTTGAGTTCGCCCAGAAGTACGGCCTGGCCATCCCCAAGGTCATCGAGTCCGAGTCCGCCTGGGACCTGGGCACCCTGGTGAACAGCGGCGAGTTCACGGGCATGAAGAGCGAAGAGGCTGTCACTGCCATGATCGCCAAGCTGGGTGACCGCGCCGAGCGCACCACCACCTACAAGCTCAAGGACTGGGGTCTCAGCCGCCAGCGCTACTGGGGCACGCCCATTCCAACTGTCCACTGCCAAGATTGCGGCGTGGTCCCCGAGAAGCCCGAGAACCTGCCCGTGCGCCTGCCCGAGGACGTGGCCTTCACCGGTGTCGGCCCCTCCCCGCTGACGACCTGCTCTTCCTTCTTGGACACGCCGTGTCCAAGCTGTGGGAAGCCCGCCCGCCGCGAGACGGACACCATGGATACCTTCGTGGATAGCAGCTGGTATTGGCTGCGCTACCTGGATCCCAAGAACACGGAGCTGCCCTTCGCCAAGGCCGAGTGTGACGCCTGGAGTCCCGTGGACCTCTACGTGGGCGGCATCGAGCACGCCACCATGCACCTCATCTACGCCCGCTACTTCTACAAAGTTCTGCGCGACCTGGGCCTGGCCAGCGGCCCTGAGCCCTTCAAGAAGCTCATCTGCCAGGGCATGGTGCTGAAGGACGGCTCGAAGATGAGCAAGTCCAAGGGCAACATCGTGGACCCCGACGAAGTGATCTCGAGGTACGGCGCGGATGCGCTGCGCCTCTTCATGATCTTCGCGGCGCCCATCGAGAAGGAGATCGACTGGACCGGCTTCGAAGGCATCGAGGGCGCCACCCGCTTCCTCAAGCGCCTCGGCCGTATGGTGGATGATCACAAGCTCACGGCCGACCCGCTGCCCGCCAAGGAGCAGCTGAGCGCCGAGGAGAAGACCCTGCTGATCAAGCTCAACCAGACCATCGCCCGCCTGACGGACGACCTGGAGCGGCGCTACCAGTTCAACACCGTGGTCTCGGGGCTCATGGAGCTGTCCAACGCCCTGGCGGACCTGCCGGCGGACGCCCCGCACCGCGGGGCTGTCCTGCAATACGCTCTGGAGGCCTTCGTTCGCATGCTGTCGCCTGTGGCCCCGCACGTGGCCGAGCAGCTCTGGTCCCAGCTGGGCAAGGCGGGCCTCTGCATGCAGGCCACCTGGCCCGAGGCCGACGCCGCCTACCTCCAGGCCGACGAGGTGCTGGTGGTGGTGCAGGTGAACGGCAAGGTGCGCGGCCGCATCACCGTGCCCGCCACCGCCACCGAGGACCAGCGCCGGGAGGCCGCCCTGGCCTGTCCCGAGGCCCAGTCCCACCTGGCCGGCAAGGAGATCCTCAAGGTCGTCCTGCCCCCCGGCGGCAAGCTGGTGAGCATCGTCGTCAAAGGTTGAGTCCATGGGCACCGATACGGAACCCGCCTTCGAACACGACCCGTTGACCGAGGCCGTGATCGGGTGTGTGTTTCATGTCGCCAATGGGTTGGGGGTCGGTTTCCTCGAGAAGGTCTACGAGAACGCCTTGGCTCATGCGCTCCGAAAGGTAGGCCTGGAGCTGCAACAGCAGGTCCATGTCGCGGTTCACTTCGAGGGTCAGAACGTCGGAGATTACATCGGCGACATCGTCGTCGAGGGAAGGCTGCTGCTGGAGCTGAAAGCCTGCGCGACGCTGGAGCCAGCCCACACGGCCCAGTGCCTGAACTACCTGAAGGCCACCGGAATTCCAACCTGCCTGCTCATCAACTTCGGGACACCGAAACCCCAGATCAAGCGGTTGTCGCGATGACCCGGATATTGGTTGGGGCCTCCAAGGGGAACAATGAAAGGGCAAATGCTTTTTTTAAACCACCGATGAACACCGATGAACACCGATTAACTGCTGATAAAGAAAAAGGCTATAAACACAGAATTTGTTCCTTTTTTATCATGTCTTTATCGGTGTTCATCGGTGTTCATCGGTGGCAAAAATGCTTTTTTCAGTGGCTGTTGCCCTTGCTCGGCTATCAAGAGCGGGTTCCAACGGGAGGTTGGGGCTGGGCCGCAGCGCCTAAAGCAAAGGATTTTTTAACCACCGATGAACACCGATGAACACCGATTAAAAGCTGATAAAGAAAACGGCAAATAATATAAAAGCAGTTGTCTTTATCATGTCTTTATCGGTGTTCAT
>CAIPAY010000009.1 GCA_903863195.1 uncultured Holophagaceae bacterium | reverse complement strand
CGGACCCCCAGGCTTTCCTGCTCTGCGAGGCGGCCAGCCGCGCGGTGGAGCAGATCGGCTGGCCCGAGGCCCGGATCCCCCTGGCCCAGGCCGTGCTCTACGTGGCCAACGCCCCCAAGAGCAACGCTACGATCCTGGGCATCGATGCGGCCCTGGCGGCGGAGGACGCGCCCATCCCCGACGCCCTCCGGGACGCTCACACGGCCACGGCCCGCAAGGCCGGCCGCGGCTCGGGCTACCACTACTCCCACGACGACTACGACCGCGCCCAGCCCTTCCTCCCCGAAGAATTCCAGGGCGCGGCCTTCTACCAGCCCCGGCGGCCCCAGGAGCGGTCCTGGAGAGATCGGCAGGAGCCCGCCGCGGGCGCCCTGGAGACCCTCTGGGAAGCCTGGCTGGCGGCCCATCCCGAGGGCGGCGAGATTCCTCTGGAAGCCTGGAGCACGGAGCTCGCCTGCAGCCGCGAGGCCACGGCCCGGGCTCTGGGCAAGCTGGCCCAGGGGCGCTGCACCCTGACCCGCAAGCTGGAGGCGAAGCCCATCTGAAGGGTTCCGCTCCTGAGGGTTTTTCTGGGGCTTCCGGCGTTGCCATGCAATTGCAGGGGCACGGAGGGGGTTCCTCAGCCTCGAAACCATTCCTGGAGGCTCCAGATAGTACCTATTCTCAGGATGGATCGGCGGGCGGCCGATATTGATGAGCAGAGGGTCTGTTTCTTGACAACGCCAAGGGCTCCGACCAAATTCCGCGATTTCCTTAGGGCCTTCGCTTGACCTCTACCCTGGATAACAACGGTTCGTCCGGAACCGAGGCTGCGTGACGCCCTCCCCTGCTCCCAATCTGCGAAATCTGGTCCGCTTCGGGCTGCCGGGCCTCGTGCTGGCGATGGGCCTGCTGCTGACCCTGGGGACCTGGAGCCGCAGCCGCAGCGCCCACCAGCGTCAGGTCCATGCCTACTTCGACTACCGCAGCCGCGACGCAGGAGCCCGGGTCGAGGCCCGCCTGCACCAGTACGAGCAGGTGCTTCTGGACGCCCGGGGGCTCTTCCAGGCCAACGCTTCTGTCAGCCGCAAGCAGTTCGCCGACTTCGTTTCGAGCGTCGAGGTGGGCAAGCGCCATCCGGGCATCCAGGGCATCGGCTTCGCGCTGGTGGTCCCCGCCGCGGAGCTGGAGCAGCACCATGGGCAGATCCGCCGGGAAGGTTTCCCGGAGTACCGCGTCCGCCCCGAGGGGCAGCGGGCCCTGTACACCTCGATCATCTACCTGGAGCCGTTCGCGGAGCGGAACCTCCGGGCCTTCGGCTATGACATGTTCTCCGAACCCGTGCGCCAGGAAGCCATGCGCCGGGCGATGGACTCGGGCGACCCCGCCCTGTCGGGAAAGGTGCAGCTGGTGCAGGAGACCGACCAGGCCATCCAGGCCGGATTCCTGCTCTATGTTCCCGTCTATCGGAACGGCCGTGCCACCCTGACCGTCGAGGACCGGCGGCGGAACCTGATGGGCTGGGTCTACGCCCCCTTCCGGATGAACGACTTCATGCACGGCGTGCTCGGTGAAGGGGCGCCGGACCTTGACCTGGAAATCTATGATGGGCCTGGGGCCCTTGCCGAGACTCGGATGTTTGATCTACATCCCGTTCATGCCCTCGGGGCGGCAACGCTTCCGCAAGAGATCCAGACCCAACTTTTTGCGGGTCACTCCTGGACCGTGATGACCCAGGCCATGCCGGGGCTCATCACCCGGCAGGGTCGGGACACCTCCTCAAGGGTTCTGGGCCTGGGCAGTCTTGTGAGCCTGCTCCTCGGCCTGACGGTCTATCTGCTTGCAAGACACCTGGAAAAGGTCCGGACCCTCAACGCCACCCTGGAGCAAAGGGTTCAGGAACGGACCCAGG
>CAIPAY010000008.1 GCA_903863195.1 uncultured Holophagaceae bacterium | reverse complement strand
GCCGCCTCCTGGGGGCTCGGCTGGGTGGTGGCGAGGCACCTCTCAACCCCCTGTGAGCGGTGGCTCCGGGGGCGGCTGGGAAGCCGCAACCCGCCTGTTTCAGCCACTGTTTCTTAGCCCGGCGGCGAGGCCGTTGATGGACAGGAGGATGCCGCGCTCGGTGCGGCCGTCCAGGGCTCCGGCACGGTAGCGGCTGAGCAGCTCCACCTGCAGATGGTTCAGGGGGTCCAGGTAGGGGAAGCGGTGCTGGATGGACCGCCGCAGGGACGGGTTGTCCGCCAGCAGGTCGGCCTCGCCCGTGATGGCCCGCAGGGCCTCCGTCGTGGCCTCGCACTCCGCCTGGATGCGCTGGAAGATGCGCTCCCGCAGGACGGCGTCCCCCACCAGATCCGCATAGCGGGAGGCGATGGCCAGGTCCACCTTGGCCAGCACCATGTCCAGGTTGGACAGCAGCGTCCGGAAGGTGGGCCACTGGGCGTACATCTCCCGCAGCAGGTCCAGGCCCGCCTCGCCCCGAGCCGTGCGGAAGGCCCGCACCGCCGAGCCGAAGCCGTACCACCCGGGCAGCATGAGGCGGCACTGGCTCCAGCTGAACACCCAGGGGATGGCCCGCAGATCCGTGATGGCCCGGCCGGCCTTCCGGCTGGCGGGCCGGGAGCCGATGTTCAGGCGGGCGATCTCCGAGATCGGCGTGGACTCCCAGAAGTAGCGCTCGAAGCCCTCTGTCTCGAAGACCAGGTTGCGGTAGGCCGCGCAGGCCTCCTGGGACAAGGCGTCCATGGCCTCGCAGTAGCGGGGCGCACCGCTGTCCTCCGGGCCCTCGGGCAGGCTGGCCTCCAGGGTGGCGGCCACCAGCACCTCCAGGTTGCGGCGGCCCACGGCGGGGTGCCCGTACTTGGCGGCGATGACCTCGCCCTGCTCCGTGAGGCGGATCTGGCCACTCACGGCCCCGGCGGGCTGGGCCAGGATGGCCTCGTAGGCGGGTCCGCCACCGCGGCCCACCGAGCCACCGCGGCCGTGGAAGAGGCGCAGACGCACGCCGTGGCGCCGGGCCACGGCCACCAGGGCCACCTCGGCCTTGTAGAGCTCCCAGCGGGAGGTGAGGAAGCCCCCATCCTTGTTGCTGTCCGAGTAGCCCAGCATGACTTCCTGCACCCCGCCCCGGCTGGCCAGCAGGCGCTGGTAGAGGGGCAGGGCCAGCAGGCGGTCCATGATCTCGCCGCAGCGCTGGAGGTCCTCGATGGTCTCGAAGAGCGGGATCAGGTTCAGGTCCAGCCGCCCCTCGGAGGGGCGCAGGAGGCCCGCCTCCCGCAGGAGCACGGCGGCCTCCAGGAGGTCCGACACGCCCTCGGTGTGGCTCACGATGCAGCTGGGCAGGGCCTCGGTGCCCAGGCGGCCCTGGGCCGCCGCCACCGCATGGAAGAGCGTCAGCTCGGTGCGGGTCTCCTCGCTGTAGGTCAGGAAGGGTGCGGCCAGGGGGCGGGGACTCTCCAGCTCCGCTGCCAGCAGGGCGATGCGCTGCTCCTCCTCCAGGGCCAGGTAGTCGGTGCCAGGCTGCACCACCGCCAGCAACTCGGCCACCACGCGGCCGTGGACCTCGGAGGTCTGGCGCAGGTCCAGGGGCACCAGGTGGAAGCCGAACACCGACACGGCGCGGCGCAGATCCCGCAGGCGGCCCCGGGCCAAACGGCGTCCCCCGTGGGCCCGCAGAGAGTGGTCCAGGGTGTCCAGGTCGGCCTTCAGCTCGGCGGCCGAGGCGTAGGGGGGCAGGGCCTTGGCGGGGGCGGCCAGGTCTTTGGGCAGCAGGCGCTGGCGGGTGGCCTCCAGGCGGGCAGAGATGGTGGCCTGGGCCAGCCGGTAGGCCTCGTCGGCCCGCTGGGGCGTGCGGTTGGGGGCCTTGTCAGCCAGGTTCAGGACTTCTTGCGAGGCCTTGGAGACCTGGAGGCTGAGGGACAGCTCCGTGCCCAGGGCCTCCAGCTCTCGCAGGAGGAAGTCCAGGATGGTGCGGGCCTGCATCTCCAGGGCGCGGGTCAGCACCTCGGCGGTGACGAAGGGGTTGCCGTCCCGGTCCCCGCCGATCCAGCTGCCCAGCTGCAGGAAGGGCGGCAGCTCCGCATCCCCCCAGGCGGGATCCAGGCCCAGGCGATCCTCCAGGTCCGCATAGAGGGCCGGCACCTCCCGCAGGAAGGTGCGCTCGAAGTAGGAGAGGGCGCTGGCCACCTCATCCGTCACGGCGGGCCGGTGGGCGCGCAGCATGCGGGTCTGCCAGAGCAGCAGCACCTGGCGCTGCAGGTGCTCGTCCCGCAGGGCGTTCTCCCGGGGCGTGGACACCATGCGATCGCGCTCCTCCAGCAGGCGGGCGATCTCCATCTGGGCGTTCAGGATGCTCTTGCGCTGGACCTCCGTGGGGTGCGCCGTGAGCACCGGGCGCACCTGGGCCCCGGCAAAGAGCTCCTGCAGGCCGGCGGCATCCAGGCCGGCGGCGGCGCTCTGGGCGAGGGCGTGGCCCAGGGAGCTGGGACGGGGCGGGGCCGTGGCGGCCCGGTGGGCCCGGGAGCGGCGGATGTGGTGCTGGTCCTCCGCCAGGTTGGCCAGCTGCGAGAAGTAGCTGAAAGCCCGGATCACCAGGATGGCGCGGCCCGGCGTCAGCTCCGCCAGGATGCCCTTAAGCTCCTGGACCGCCTCCGGATCCCCGCCGCGGCGGAACCGCACCGCGCAGCGGCGGATGCGCTCGATGAGGTCGAAGGTGGGCTCGCCCTCCTGCTCCCGCACCGTGTCCCCCAGCAGCCGCCCCAGCAGACGGATGTCCTCCTTCAGCGGCAGGTCCTTGTCGGGCGAAGCAGCATCCATGGCGTGACACCTTCCAGGCAGAGCAGGGGGATCCAGCCAGCCTAGCGGAAGGTGGGGTGGTTGCCACCCAGGATCGCCCAGCCTGGCGGGTGCTGGGAGACCCCCTGCTGCCGGAGAGTGCTGCCTAGGCCGGGATGGCGTGCAGTTTGAGCCCCAGAGCGTGAATGACTCTCACCACCGTGGAGAACTCGGGATTCCCATCAGGAGAGAGGGCCTTGTAGAGCCCTTCCCGGGTCAGCCCGGTGTCCCGGGCGAGCTGCGCCATGCCGCGCGCCCGGGCTATGTCACCCAGGGCCGCTCGGACCAGGCTGCCATCTCCAGGGTCCTCCTCGAAGCAGGCCTCGAGGTAGAGGCTCAGGTCCTCCTCGGTGTTGAGGTGGTCGAGGGCATCCCATCTGGTGAGCTTGATTCCCATCTCGTCCTCCTACACCTGCTTGGCCAGTTCCAGCGCGGACTTGACGTCCTTGCCCTGGCTGGACTTGTCCCGCCCACCAAGGAGGATCACGATCTTAAGTCCCTGCTGGATGAAATAGACCCGATAGCCTGGACCATAGTGAATCCTCATCTCGGAAACGCCTTCTCCCACGGGGCCGCAGTCCCCCAGGTTGCCTTGCTCCTCCCGCCGAATGCGGGCGCTGATTCTTGCCTTGGCGCGGCCATCGGTAAGCCCGCTCTACCAACCCTCAAAGACCTCGGTGGTCAGCATCGTCTTGCTTCACGAAGTGTGAACCATGGTTCACGTTTGTCCAGGGGAGTTGTAGGGCTTTTCCACCTTCCCCTCCAAATCCTTCAGCTCGGGCTGGGTGGACTGGTGCAAGAAAAGGAAAAAACTTTTATCGAGGGCAGTCCCGGAATCGCCTGCTTGCAAAACGTGGCGCAAGGGTAGCAACCAGCATCCCCCGATGCGGCTCCAAAGGAGTTTGCCTAGAATTATGGGTCGATGCGCTCCTGCGCCGGGAGTCGGCCCTGAAGCCAGGTCCGGCCAACCCCCGACCGACACCCGCGAACTAACTGTCTGTACTCGGGAAGTTCGTTCGTAGGCATCGCTGTAGCGATGGAAGATTCAGGCAGCACCGCAAAGCCGACCAGCGATGATGGGCTTTGTGATCGTTCAGCCTGCCTTGCTGCCTGGTGAGGATGGGAAGGGCTGGTTGTGGGATTGCAGTCGCACTTGCGGGACCACGAAAACGCCTCGTAGGGAGATTTGGCATTGCTGGTTAGGGAAAACCTAGTCTTCGGATTGAACAAGAATCCTGGTCCACTTTCCATTCACATAAGCAATAACCCAGCGATAAGCCCACTCATCAAAAACGAAACTTCTATCGAGGCTGACATTGTAGGTCTTCTTGTTTTTGATATCTTTTTGGTAATTTTGTTTATTGGGAAGGAGAAATGGAACCGGATTTCCATAGGCCCACTGACGTCCTCCCCACTTCTATACCAAGGATGGTGAGAGTCCTGGGTTAAGGGTTGTCTCGCTGGGATTCGCGGAGGGAGCCGTAGGCGACCGGG
>CAIPAY010000007.1 GCA_903863195.1 uncultured Holophagaceae bacterium | reverse complement strand
GTGCCCGGGGCCGGCTACTGGCTGATCGGCGAGAAGGGCCGGGCCAAGGCCTTTGTCGCGGTGTGGGCGGTGTTCTGCCTGCTGGGAGCCTTCCAGATGCAGTTCGGCGCCGTGGACGGCGTCAAGGGCGGCATCCTGGTGCCCGTGTTCGGGGCCTGGCTGCCCACCCTGGGGGCCCTGGCGACCGCAGGCATCGGACCTGTCTACGGCATCTTCGCCTGGACCTTCGGCGGCACCGGCACGGAACCCGTCCGGACCCTGACCCAGGAATACGGCGCCACCTACGTGATGGTGGCGGGCCTGCTGAACTGGCTCTGCTGCTTCGACCTCTGGGACCGCATCACGGGCCGCTGGGTGTTCCGGCTTCCGAAAGATGAGCAGGCTCAGCTGACCAAGGCCGAGTAGGCCCTTGACCCCCACCGACGCCGAGGCCCCAAAGGTTCCCCTGGGGCTGGCCGCGGCCACCATCTTCCTCAGCGCCTTCCTGCTCTTCCAGGTGCAGCCCCTGGTGGGGAAGCTCACCCTGCCCTGGTTCGGCGGCAGCGCCGGGGTCTGGACCACCTGCCTGCTCTTCTTCCAGGTGCTGCTCCTGCTGGGCTACCTCTACGCGCACCTGGTGATCCGCCACCTGCCCCACCGCCGCCAGATCCAGCTGCACGGCACGCTCCTGGCACTGGCGGCCCTGGCCCTGCCCCTCCGCCTGCACGCGGCCTTCAAGCCCGGTGGCTCGGGGGACCCGGTGCTTCAGCTGCTGGCGCTGCTGGGCACCACGGTAGGGCTCCCCTACCTGCTGCTCTCCACCACCGGCCCCCTGGTGCAGGCCTGGGTGGCCCGCAAGGGGCACGTTCCCTACCGCCTCTTCGCACTGTCCAATGCCGCCTCCATGGTGGCCCTGCTCTCCTACCCCCTGCTGGTGGAGCCCTGGCTCAGCCTGCGGGTGCAGTCCTGGAGCTGGTCGGCCGGGTTCCTGCTCTTCGGCGGCCTGATCCTCAGCCTGGCGCTGCGGAGCCATCCAGACCAGCCGACGACCCCCGCGAAAGCCCTCGAGGAGGAGGGCCCCACCCTTGCCACCAAGGCCCTCTGGATCCTCCTGGCGGCGGTGCCTTCGGTGCTGCTCATGGCGGTGACGAGCCACCTCAGTACCAATGTGGCCCCCATCCCGTTCCTCTGGGTGCTGCCCCTCGCCCTGTATCTGCTCACGTTCATCCTCTGCTTCGAGGCGGACCGCTGGTACCACCGCGGCGTCTTCCTGGGGCTGCTGCCCCTGGGTCTCGCGGCCATGACGTTCTTCCTCACGCCGGGCTACCGGCACCTGGCCGTGCAGCTCCAGATCCTGGTATTCGCCGGCGGCCTCTTCCTTGGCTGCATGGTGGCCCATGGCGAGCTGGCGCGCCTGCGGCCCCACCCCCGCTTCCTCACGGGGTTCTACCTCCGCCTCAGCCTGGGCGGCGCCCTGGGCGGCCTCTTTGTCGCCTGGGTGGCGCCGCGGATCTTCCGCAGCTACCTCGAGCTGCCGCTGGGACTCGCGGCCTGCGCTGCTGCGGCGCTGTTGACCCTCAGCCGCAATCCGGGACCCCTGAAGCAGCTCCGACTCCGGGCCGTCCAGGCCCTGTTCCTGCTCCTGATCCTGGGCATCGGCGCCCATACCCTCTACCTGGGGTTCTCTGCCGACGGAGTCGTGCTGGCCCAGGGCCGCAACTTCTACGGCACCCTCTCGGTCTTCGATGACGGGGGGCACCACTGGCGCACCCTGGCCCACGGCACCATCACTCACGGCGGCCAGTTCCTGGACTCAGCCAAGGCCCGGAAACCTGTGACCTACTACAGCCCGGATTCGGGCGTGGGCCTGGCCCTGGCAAGCCTGCCGGAGGGTCCCCGGAGAGTTGGCGTGGTGGGCCTCGGCACCGGGAGCCTCGCAGCCTACGGGCGCCCGGGGGATCTCATCCGCTACTACGACATCAACCCGCTGGTTGAGGACTACGCCCGCCGCTACTTCACCTTCCTGAAGGACTCCCCGGCCCGGGTCGAGGTGGTCATGGGGGACGCCCGCCTGAGCCTCGAGCGGGAGGCCCCGCAGGCCTATGACCTGCTGGCCATCGACGCCTTTTCCAGCGACTCCATCCCCGTACACCTACTGACCCGGGAGGCCTTCGGGATCTACCTCCAGCACCTCCGGCCCGGCGGAGTCCTGGCGGTGCATGTCTCCAACCGCTATCTCAACCTGCACCCCGTGGTGAAGGCCGCCGCGGACCACTTCCACCAGGGCGCCCGCGTAGTGGACACGGAGTCCGACGAGGCCACCGGCGCCTACGGCTCCACCTGGCTCCTGCTCACGGCGGACCGCGCCTTCTTCGATCGGCCTGCCTTCCAGGACAACGGAGACGTCAGCCGCCTTGAGGGGTCCACGCTCACCTGGACCGACGACTTCAGCAACCTGTTCCGCATCCTGAAGTGATCAGCCTTCGGGCTTGAGGCTCTTGGCCAGCAGCTGGGTCCGGATGAAGGCGTCGATGTCACCGTCGAGCACCTTCTGGGTCTGGCTGGTCTCTTCGCCGGTGCGGTGGTCTTTCACCATCTGATAGGGCTGGAGCACATAGCTGCGGATCTGGCTGCCCCAGGCTACGTCGGACTTCTCGCCGCTGGCGGCGGCCACCTTGTCCTGGAACTTCCGAAGCTCCACTTCATAGAGGCGGCCCTTGAGCACCTTTAGGGCGGTGGCCCGGTTCTTGATCTGGCTGCGCTCGTTCTGGCAGCTCACCACGATGCCCGTAGGCAGGTGGGTGAAGCGCACGGCGGACTCTGTGCGGTTCACGTGCTGGCCGCCGGCGCCGCTGGCGCGGAAGACGTCGATCTTCAGGTCCTTGTCGGGGATCTCAAGGTCGATGGTGTCGTCCAGCTCAGGGCTCACGTAGACCGCCGCGAAGCTGGTGTGACGACGCTTCGCGGAGTCGAAGGGGCTGATGCGCACCAGTCGGTGGACGCCGGCCTCGGCCCTTAGGTAGCCGTAGGAAAAGGGGGCGTCGACGATGAAGGTGGCGCCCTTGATGCCCGCCTCCTCGCCGTCCTGGTAGTCGATCATCTCCGTGGCCCAGCCCTTGGCCTCACAGAAGCGCAGATACATGCGCAGCAGCATGGCCGCCCAGTCCTGGCTCTCGGTGCCGCCGGCCCCGGGGGCGATGGCCACGATGGCGTGGCTGCCATCGAGGTCGCCGCTGAGCATCATCCGCAGCTCCGCGTCCTCCAAGGCCTTGCGCAGGTCCCCTTCGACGGTCTCCACCTCGGCCAGCATCTCCGCGTCATCCCGGGCCAGCTCGAGGCCGGTCTCCAGATCCTCGATGGCGCCGCTGAGGCGCTTGGCCAGGGCGATGTCGTTGCTGAGGGTGCCCCGCTTCTGCAGGAGGGGCTTGGCCGCGTCCGGGTCATCCCAGAAGCCGGGGACCGTGGTGCGTTCTTCGATCTGCTCCAGTTCCAGGGCTTTGCGTTCGGGGTCGAGGTGGGCGACCAGCTGCTGAACGCGGGGTTCCAGCTCGTTCTTGGCCCGCACCAGGGTGTCGAAATCCATCGTCCGCCTCTCGAGCCCCGGCGCCGGGGGACCGGCAGGGGGAACCTTTGAGTTTAAAGCAAACCGGGAGCCCGAGTCCCCACGCTATTCTGATGGGATGCCTGGATTCGTCCCTGTGATCCCTGCCG
>CAIPAY010000006.1 GCA_903863195.1 uncultured Holophagaceae bacterium | reverse complement strand
CTTGGTCACCCCGAAAGGCACCCAAGGCTCGGTCTAGAAGACCGACATATCCTGTCCAATCTCCCCAACCCACTGTCGAATGGTTGGTTGCGCTCACCTCCACCTTGGACGTTGAGGCTGAGGATGGTTGGTAATCAGGAAAGTCTTTTATCTTCTTTGCCTTGCGAATCATTCCGCCTCGCTCCCGCCCAGGTTGACCTAGATCACTGACCGATGGGTCAACAATGGAGCCGACGGCGGCAGCGCCCGCGCCATGAAGGCACGCGGAGGCTCACCGCACGGAGGAGCGTCCCATGGGCCTCGAGAAGATCCTGCGCAGCCACCGGGAGGAGATCCTGGCCAAGGCCATCGCCTCCCTGCACCGGTCCCACCTGGAGCACTACGAAGCGGCCGGCGCCGACGAGATCCGCGGGCGGCTGGGCACCCTGCTGAACCTGGTCATCACCGCCGTGCTGGAGCGCAACCTGGCCCCCGTCATCAGCCACGCCAGCGCCGTGGCGACCGCGCGCTTCGAGGCGGGCGTGGACCTGGCCGAGGTGCAGACGGCCTACAACGTCCTCGAGGAGGTGCTCTGGCTGGAGATCCTGAAGACCCTGCCCGCCGCCGATCAGGCGGAAGCCCTGGGCCTCGTGGGCACCGTCCTCGGCACCGGCAAGGACATGCTCGCCCGGCAGTATGTGTCCCTGGCCACCCAGACCCACACGCCCTCGCTAGACCTCAAGGCCCTGTTCTCGGGGACGGACAGCCTATAGGCGTTAGATCAGCGTGATGGCGTAGATGACCGAGAGCACTGCCAAGGTGACCATGCCCATGGCCGCCAGGTTGGCGGTGCGGCGGGTGCCGAACATGTAGGTGTAGGCCACCTTGAGCATGTTGTTGCTGGCGCTGGCGATGATGATGGCCTGCAGCACCTGGGCCGTGCCGATGCCCAGATTGCCCTGCAGCACGGAGACCACGAAGGGCGTGATGTCCGAGCAGCCGACGACGAAGGACAGCATCCGGAGACCCATGCCCTGGTAGAGGATCAGGACATACTTGGTCGCCAGGGACACCGCCACGAACATGAAGGCGAAGAAGAGGGCGGAGTTGATCTCGAGGGGATTCTTCCGCAGGGCCGGCTCTTCGGTCTCGCCCGGCACGGGCTCCATCCCGGGCTCCAGCAGGGCCTCCGGCGTGCTGGGCGGAGCCTCCTGGGCCACCAGCACCGATTCCTGGCTGTTCCGTCGGATCCAGATGCCATAAGCCGCCGCAAGCAGGGCCAGGATGACCAGGGCCGGGCCCACCTGCAGCGCCGAGTGGAAACGGAAGATCGCGACCAGCACCAGCAGTCGGAGGTACATCATCGAGACGGCCAGCAGGATCGCGGCGGCCGCCTCCTCGTCGTGGCCCGGGCTGCGCTTGGACTTCTTGGCCAGCACCAGCACCGCCACGGTGCTGGAATAGACGCCGCCGATGAGGCCGGTGAGCAGCAGGCCCTTCCGGGGGAACAGGTAGGTCTGCAGCACGTAGCCCAGGTACGAGATGGTCGTGGTGATCACCACCGCCATCCAGATCTGCCGGGGCGTGACGGGGAGCGAGTCGAAGATCTGACCCACGAGACCGCCGCCGAGGGGCGTGCTGGGAATGAGGGGCAGGACCACCCCGGCGATCGCCAGGAACTTGCAGGCCGTGACCACCTCGCCGGTCTCGAGCCGGTCTGTGAAGACGCGGATCTTCCCCTTGGAGTGCAGGACGAACAGGATGGACACACCGAAGAGCACCAGGAACCAGTGGGGCTGGTTGAGGGCCACGGGCCCGGTCGTGTAGGTCATCAGCGCGATCAGCACCCCGATGAGCCCGGGGCTCTTCTTCTGTCGGACCTTGTTGCTGTAGTAGACCAGCAGGAAGGGCACCACCGCAGCCATGCCCAGCAGGAACGCGAAGGGGCCGATGGTCGGGATCTGGTAGAGCATGAAGCCGAGCATGCCGAAGAACACGAAGGTGCGGACGGTGCCGAAGGTGTCGAACTTCTTTTCACTCTCGTAGTAGTCGCGCAGACCGATGCCGATCAGCGTGCTGATGGCCAGGGTCAGAAGAAAGGGCGCGACCTGGGGTGGGAACATGCGGAACTCCGGAGCGGGGGGCAGTGGGGACTGAGGCAAGGGTGGCAGGGGCTCCCATCCTTGAACCCCGGGGCGGCTCCCCCCCCTTGCTTAAGGCCGCCCCAGGGGTAGTACGGACTGAACCTTGACTAGACCATGCCCATGACGCGCTTGGCCGCCTTGAGGTAGTTCGTGTTCGGCAATTCCTTCAGGCCGAGACCCTCGATGACCTGGCGCATGCCCTCATAGTTCTCGCTCTCCGCACAGGCGGTCTCCACCAGGGCGCCGTTGAACCAGACCTGGGCGTACTCGCAGATGATGCCGTCGATGGTGAAGCCGTAGCGCATCTTCTCCACGGTGACCGGCACCAGGTCCGCGTGCTTCCGGGCCAGGGCGATGAACTCGTCGATGGTATACATGGCCTGCTCGAGCTTCGCCTCGACCTTGAGGTGCGACAGGATCGTGGTCAGGTCCTCCTGCTTCACGGGGAACTGGAACTTGCCCCGGGGCTGGAAGATCTCGTAGCCGTCGGGTGTCTCGCCGGTCTTGGTCTTGATGTCCAGGAGCCCGTCCCGCACCTTCACGTTGGCCTCGTTGGTGTTCGCGGACAGGAAGTAGGTCTCGGCCGGCATGCGCCGGGCCTGGAAGAGGACCGTCTTCCCGTTCCACATCTTGCCCTTCACGAGCTCGATGACCCCTGGTCCGAAGACCCGGAACTCCGCGCGGGGGATGATCTTCAGGGCGTCGGCGGCGCTGGTGGCGGCGTTCTTGGCGAACACGTCGGACATGGGGTGCTCCTGGGAAGGGGGATGGCGGGGTTGGGTGGGCTGGCTCAGGTCGCCTTCCTGGCGACGAGATCCCGGAAGTGGAAGAGGTAGAGGCCCGCGAGGATGACCCCGGCAAGCAGCCAGCCGAGGGAGCGCTGGCGCGGCACCAGCTCGACGGCCATGGAGGTGGCATCGCCCTGGTGCACGTTGGCGTAGGTGAGGGTGGCGGCCTGCTGCCCGTCCAGGACCGACAGCAGCACTCGGGGGCCGGTCTCCTGCTTCTCCAGCTTGGGGAGCTGCTCCCGCACGGCCTGGGCGATGAGGCCCTCCGGGAACAGGAACTCCAGGCGGTAGACGCCGATGGGCGTCTCCTGGGTGTTCACGAAGCCGTGCCGGAACAGGCGGCTGCCCGCGGGCAGGGCGCCCTTCTCGCCCGGGGCTGTCTTCAGGGCCTGCAGGGGCTGCTTCACCCGGAAGGAGAACCGCAGCGCCACCGGCGCATCGAGGGCGGTCGGCAGCTGGAACCGTAGGGTGCTGACGGTGTCCCGGGCCCCCAGCTCCAGGCGGGTGCCGGGCGGGGCCTCCTCGAGCTTCAGGTCTTCCGGCGCGGAGAATCCCAGCGGCAAGACCAGCAGGCCCGCCGGGCAGTGCCCCACGAGGACCGTGGCCGTGGCCCGGGCGGAGCCGTCCCGGGCGGCCGTGAGCCGCACCTGATAGGACGGCAGCTCCGTGGCCAGGGCCAGGGCCGAGGCCGCGAGAAGCGCCGCGCCAAGGCGGAGGGACCTCATGGCGCCACCGCCCAGAAGGCCGGCGTAATGCCCAGCCAGTGGAACCAGGTCGCGCCGGAGAGCACGAGGATGATCACGCCGATGGTGCAGGTGAGCATGCCGTGCTTGAAGTTGTCGCCGACGGTGAACTGGTTGGTGGAGAACAGGATCACGTTCGGCTTGCCGCTGATGGGCAGGCCCACCACCCAGTCGATGCAGAGCGCGGCGGGCAGGGCCAGGGATACCGGGTTCCACCCCAGGGCCTTGGCCATGGTGATGATGATGGGGATCATGATGAGCGTGCGCACGGTCTTCGAGGTGGTGAGCAGGTGGCTGTACATCATCACGGCGATCACGACGGTGTAGGTGAAGCCGAAGGGCACGCCCTTGAGGTTCATGCCGCCGAAGAGCATGCGCACGCCCCACTCGGCGGCGCCCGTGTCATCCAGGGCCAGGCCGCCCGCATAGGCGCCGGCGCTGAAGATCAGCAGGTGCCAGGGGATGTCCGCCTCGGCCCAGGACAGGATGCCCCAGCGGGGGAACAGCACCACCACGGCGCCCAGCAGGGCCGCGAAGGGGGCGCTGATCTCGACCCCGAACCAGCGCATGTGGAAGATGTCGGTCATCCAGAGGAAGAGCACCATGCCGAAGATGGCGATGGCCTTCT
>CAIPAY010000005.1 GCA_903863195.1 uncultured Holophagaceae bacterium | reverse complement strand
TGGCCTCCAGGGTGTCACAGTATTTCCCTTCGATTTCGACGCACGCCTTTATGTCGAATCCGGCTAACGCGAATCCGATATCCAGACCCCCAGCACCCGAAAACAGACTCAAGGTTGGGATCTGCTCGCCTTGAATTTTTTTGAACTCTGTAACACCCCATTTGAGACGAATCATTCCCAATTCCTCAATGCCTGCAATGTGTCGTTGGTGCGTTGATGTGGATGAACCATCTTCTCGCTGAAGCTGGGTGCCGGTGGATGGACGATACCAGACTTGAAAGGGCCCCTGAAGTCCGAGTTCCAATGCCTAGGCCGACCATCGTTTTCTGGGTGACCTTTGGACGTTGTCGCTCAGCCACGTCGTCGCAAGGCCCAATCGAGGGAGCAAACCTCCCGACTTCGATGGTTACTAGCTGGACGGCAGAACCTCGCCAGCGCAGCGTTCGTCGAGTGGTTGAGTTGTGCAGTAGTTGTGCAGCGATGCCCCAATGTCGATATGATTTAAGCCAAGCCGCAAGGACCCTTTGGCTCTTTCCCAGGACAGCGAAAAGCCCCTGAATCGTTGAGATTCAAGGGCTTCTTCACATCAGGTTTGGTAGCGGGGGCAGGATTTGAACCTGCGACCTTTGGGTTATGAGCCCAACGAGCTACCGGACTGCTCCACCCCGCGGTAGGGACTTGAGTGTAGCAGGGGTGGGGGCAATGGCAAGGGGAGTTGATATGCTCGAGGCAGGTTCGGAGGTTCGATGCGACTGCGCTGGGTGGCTGTGCTGGTGATGTGCGCCACGGCGGCGATGGCTGCGGGTCCGAGGACCTGGACGACGGAGAAGTGGTTCGAGAAGCCCAAGTCGCCGCGAATCGCCAACTACCGCATCGAGGCGACGCTGGACTTCGAGCACAAGGCGCTGGAGGGCCGGGAGACGCTGTCGTGGCGAAACACGGGCACGGCCCCCACGCAGGAGCTGCCGCTGCACCTGTATCTCAACGCCTTCAAGGGACCCCAGAGCCTCTTCGTGAAGGAGAGCGGTGGTCAGCTGCGCACGGATCACCTGGACCGGCCTGCGGATCAGGCCTCCTGGGGCTACTGCCGCCTGACCAGCGTCCGCATGGAGGGCCGGGATCTCGAGGGCCATGATGGCGAGGATGAGACGGTCCGCTGGCTGAAGCTGCCCCGCGCGGTGGCGCCCGGGGAGACGATCCAGGTGGAGATCGCCTGGGAGAACCGCTATCCGAAGGTCTTCGCCCGCAGCGGCTGGGCCGATGACTTCCTCATGTCGGGGCAGTGGTTCCCCAAGGTGGGCGTCTACCAGGGCGACCGCTGGAACTGCCACGCCTACCACGCGAACACCGAGTTCTTCGCGGACTTCGGTGTCTATGATGTGGCCCTCTCGCTGCCCAACGCGCTGGGCCTCGCCCACACGGGCACCCAGACCAACTTCGTGACCGAGGTCGAGCTGGATCCGAAGCGGCCTCTGAACGTGATCTGGCGCCTGCACGCGGAGGACGTGCACGACTTCGCCTGGGCCGTGATGCCCAGGGAGAGCTGGCGCCACCCCGCGATGTACGAGTATCGCGGTGTGCAGGTCTTCTATTACATCAACGGCCTCAACCGCGGCAACTTCCCGCGGCACCGCCGGGCCGTGGAGAACGCCCTGCGCTGGAGCGAGGAGTGGTACTTCAAGTATCCCTACCCGACCCTGACGGTGATCGATACGCCCAAGGAGGCCGCCGGGGCCGACGGCATGGAGTATCCGACTCTGATCACGGCCAGCTCCGTGAGCTTCGATCCGCTCAAGCAGCGGGTCGAGCCTGAGCTGGTGACGGTCCACGAGTATGGTCACCAGTTCTTCTACGGCATGCTCGCCAGCAATGAGTTCGAAGAACCGTGGCTCGATGAGGGGCTGAACAGCTGGTTCACCCACAAGGCCCTGGCGCGCAGCTACCACTCGCTGCTCGGGGGCCGGCGGTTCCAGGTGGGCACGGATTTCGGGGAGTGGGCCGGCTACTGGCAGCAGCCCTCGGCCGATCCCCTGACCCGGTTCGGCTTCAAGACCCTGAGTGCGTCCACCTACCGGATGACCGCCTATGACAAGCCCACGCTGGTGCTCAACCAGCTGGAGGCCATGCTGGGGCGGCCCGTGATGGAGCAGGTCATGCGCGCCTACACGCAGGAGATGGCCTTCAAGCACCCGACCCGCAACGACTTCCGGCGCATCGCCGAGCGGGTCTCCGGGCGGGACCTGAGCGGGTTCTGGCGGGACTTCATCGAGGGCACCGACACGCTCGACTACGTCATCAGCGGCGTCAAGACCCAGGAGGTCACCGAGGGCGGCTGGCTCTTCTCGGACAAGGCGCCGGTCTTCGCCGCGCCGCAGCCCGCAGCCCCGGGCCGCGTGGGCTCCATCACCCTCGAGCGGAAGGGCGGCCTGAAGCTGCCCATCACCCTCTGGGTGCGCCTGGAGAACAAGGAGGAGCAGCGCCTGACCTGGGATGGACAGGACCGCTGGATCACCTACGAGTTCAACTCCCCGGTGGCCGCGGCGGTGCTGGATCCCGACGGGAACTACCCATTCCTCAAGGACCGCCTGCACGCCAGCTACACGCAGAAGCCCGTGCGCCGCGGCTTCCACTACTGGGCCCAGATGCTCTGGGGCGCCGTGGCGGGGCTGTTGCAGGGTGGCGGCATCGGCTAAAGAGCAACTGCATTACCACCAATGAACACCGATAAGAGATTGATAAAAGATGATAAATATTTTCTTGTATCATTTTTCATCAGCTTTTAATCGGTGTTCATCGGTGTTGAAAATCCCTTTTCTGTGTTGGCCACACTGACGGTCTATGGCTCAGGGCTGCCGGGGCCCGGCGTCGCCCATTCGGACGGAGCTCAGGTAGCCCCGGCTGTCCAGCTCGATGAGGATGGGGAACCACATCAGCCCCACCTGCTCGAAGGCTCGGCTGCTGGGGGCGAAGTGGGCTGAGCGCCCCGTGGCCCGGAGTCGCTGGGCCAGGGCCTGGCCTTCGGTCAGGGCCGTGCCGGTGAGGCTGGCCTCGCGCTCGTCCTGGCTGCCCGAGGGGCTGGGGATGATCCAGACGGTCCCCGCGGGGAGGACGGGCAGGGGACCCGCCTCGGCGGGATGGATCCAGATGCGGGAGGCGCCCAGCTGGTCCAGGCGGACATCGCGGTAGTCGAGCCCGGGCAGGGACCAGAGGCGCAGGTCCGGTGAGGGCCCCCCGAGCAGCCCGAAGAGCCGCTGGAAGCCCTGGATCGTTTCGGCGGCGTCCTGGCCCGCCCGGACCCGGATGGCCGCAAGGCGCGCCTCATCCTGCTCGGCCAGGGCCCAGCAGAGGGCGTGCCGCAGGGCGTAGCCGCGGAGGATCCCCGGCCTTGCGACCAGCAGCCGATCCTCCCAGGCCCGGCGTAGGGGGGGTGGAAACGCGCCCTCCTGCACCCGGCGCTGACCCCAGCGCCAGAGCGCCAGGCTCGTGCCGCCCTGGTGTTGGGTCAGGGCCTTGAGCCGATTTGGCACCTGCTCGGGAGGGGCCTGCAAGAGGCTCCGCAGCGCCTTGGCTTCCCGGGTGGCCGCACCGCCTGCGTAGGGGTTGGCCGGCAGGCCGTGGCCCGGCTCGAAGCTGGCCGCGGCCTGCAGCCAGCGGTAGTCCAGCGCGGCGGGACCCTTCAGGTTCGGATCTGCGGGCTGTGCCCAGCCCCAGTCCAGCGCCTCCAGCAGGGCGGTCTCCGCCTCGGCGTAGCGGGCGGGCGCGGGGGCGATGAAGGCGGGGGGCGAGGGCTGAGGAAGAAGGGGCACGAAAACTCGCTTAGAATGGTCATCCGCATCATACGGGAGATCCCTTGTCCCCAGCCCCCCTGATTCTCACCCCCCGCGAGCGCCTCGTGGTGGCCCTCGACATGCCCACGGCCAAGGAGGCCCTGGCCATGGCCGAGCGGTTGTCGGGCCGGGTGGGGATGCTCAAGGTGGGTCTCGAGCTCTTCTGTGCCGAGGGTCCGGCCTTCGTGCGGGAGCTGCAGAAACAAGTGCCGGTCTTTCTGGATCTCAAGCTGCACGATATCCCCAACACGGTCCGCCGGGCCCTAGAGGCGGTGCTGCGTCTGGATCCGCTGCTGGTCAACGTCCACGCCCAGGGTGGCCCGGCCATGCTGGAGGCGGCGGTGGAGGCCCTCCGCGCCCACCGGGCGGCCGGGGGCCGTACGGAGCTGCTGGCCGTCACGGTGCTGACCAGCCTGGACCGGGAAGCCCTGGCGGCCCTGGGTCACGCGGGACAGCCCGAGGATCTGGCCCTGGCCTACGCGAAGCTGGCACACCAGTACGGCTGCGGCGGGGTGGTCTGCTCCGCCTGGGAGGCCGCGGCCATCCGCGAGGCCTGCGGAGAGGACTTCCATCGGCTCACGCCAGGCATCCGGCCTGCCGGGGCCGCCACCCAGGACCAGGCCCGGGTCATGACGCCGGCCCAGGCTCTGAAGCAGGGCTCCACCTGGCTCGTGGTGGGCCGACCCATCACCCACGCCGCCGATCCTGCCGCTGCCGCCGAGGCCATCGTGGCCGAGATGCAGGGCTGATGTCCGTCGGCACGCCCCTCGTCTTCCGCCCCTCCCTCGCCCAGCGGGCCATGGCCATGGTCCTGTTCGCGGGCTCCTGGCTGGTAGGCGTCCACGCCCTGCACCAGATCCTGGAGCGCCTGCCCATCCTGCGGGTCTCCCTGAAGGTGGCCGAGGCTGCCAGTGAGCCGACCTGGTCCTACTGGGTCGCCATCACAGCGGCCATTGGCGCGGTGATCGCCGGCAGTCTGCTGCTGGTGGCCACGCTGCTGGGGGTGCTGCTGGTGGAAGGCTCTCAGGTGCTGGTGGATGAGATGGGCGTCTCCGTGGAGCACAATGTCCTGCCGGCGCCCCTGGCCCGGCGCTTCGGCGCGGGGCGGCTGCCCTGGAAGCACGTGTCTCGCCTGACCCGGTCCGGCCCTTTCTTCGTGCTGCGGGGCGGCGCGGAACCTCTGCACGGGGGCCAGCCCGATCCCGTCCTGAAGTTCCTCCTGGTGGACGAGCTGGAGCGGCTGATCCACACCATCCTGGAACGCAGTGCCAATCTGAAGCACGAGGACTGATGCCCCACTGGACCGAGGTCTTCGGCTTCCTCACCGGGGCGGGCTGTGTGGCCCTCCTGGTGCGGCAGAACATCTGGAACTGGCCCCTTGGCATCGCCAACAACCTGACCTTCATCGTGCTGTTCAATCGCACAGGACTCTACGCGGACGTGGGCCTGCAGGTCTTCTACATCGCCATCTCCGTCTATGGCTGGTGGCACTGGCTGCATGGCGGCCGCGACCACGGGACCCTGACCGTGAGCCGGGTGAAGCCGGGCACGGCCCTGCTGCTGGCGGGCACCGTGGTGTGTTCCACCGCGCTGCTGTCCTTCCTCCTGCGGCGGTACACCAACAGCACCGTGCCCGTCCTGGACTCGCTGATCACGTCCCTCAGCCTCGTGGCGCAGTTCATGATGACCCGCAAGTGGGTCGAGAACTGGCCGGTGTGGATCCTGGCCAACTGCATCTCCGTCGGCCTGCTGATCTTCAAGGGACTCTACGTCACCAGCCTCCTCTACGTGGTCTACCAGGGGCTGTGCCTCATGGGCTGGCGGGAGTGGCGAGCCGCGCTGCGACCCAATGGGGCTGTGGCCTGAGTTGAAGAAAAAACAACCACTCTCGCGGAGAAACGACGAGGGAAGCGGAGGGGCGCGGAGGGTTTTGGGTTAGCGGCTTTTCTCTGCGACCCTCAGCCATCTCTGCGCCCTCTGCGAGAGTTTTTTGCTCTAGACCCTGGCGCTTTCCGATCCCGACAACCGGAACCGCTAACGCTTGAGGTAGGTCTCGGCGCCCTTCATGGTGGCTGTGGGTCCGTGGGCGGGCCCCTTCTTCCGGGCCGCGGCCCGGGGCTGGCCCCACTGGCGGGCGAGCCCGCTGGCCTCGGGGTTGCCGGGGGCCAGGGCCAGCACCTCGGCCAAGTCGGCGCGGGCCTCGTCCCGCCGGCCCAGCTTCTCCCGCAGCAGGGCGCGCTTCAGGAAGCCCCAGGGGTTCGCGGGGTCCTGCTGGATGATCTCGGCGTATTCCGCCTCGGCCTCGACCCAGCGCCCGGCCTCCTCGGCGGTCTCGCCGCAGAGCAGGTTGGTCACGGCGCAGTAGCCCAGCCAGGCCTTCTGCTGGGCGAACTCAGCGGGTGTGAAGCGGGACTTGGCCTGGGCCCGGCGGGCGGCCTGGTCCAGGTGGTGCAGGGCCTTCTCCGTGTGGGCATCCACCCGGGCGAAGATCTCGGCGTCGCCGCTGGTCCGGTAGAAGTCGCGCTGGACGCGGCCCTCGGCCCGGTACTGGTCGAACATCCGCGTACCCGGATACAGGGCCAGGGGACTGATCTGGCAGTCGCTGGGGCGGGTGTCCCGGATGAAGGCGGCGGACTCTTCTACATCGGCCCAGGTCTCGCCGGGGATGCCGGTGATCAGGTAGATGCCCAGGTTCATGCCCACCTTGCGGACAGACTCCAGCGCCTTGCGGGCATGGCGGAGGTTGGTGCCCTTGTCCAGAAGGGCCAGCACCCGCTCGCTGCCGTGCTCCACGCCGAACTGCATGAACTCGCAGCCGGCCCGCTTCATGGCCACGAGCCGGTCCTCATCCACGAGGTTCACGCGGCTCTGGCAGTTCCAGAGTGGATGCAGGCCGCTGGCCTGGATGCCTTCCATGAGCTCCAGCACCCGGGCCCGGTTGGCGGTGAAGGTGTCATCCCGGAAGCTGAAGTAGGTCAGGCCGTGGCGCTCCCGCAGGAGGCGCAGCTCCCGCAGCACCGAGGCGGCGCTGCGGAAGCGGATGGAGGTGCCCCAGAACTCCGGCGTGTTGCAGAAGTTGCAGGTGGCGGGACAGCCGCGGCTGGTGCTGAGGTAGGCCAGCTGGCCGACGTCGTCGAGGAAGTCCGCCTCCAGGTGCTCGGCGGGGATCCCAACGGCATCCAGGTCTTCCAGGGGCGCCTGGGGCAGGGTGCGGCCATCCCGGAAGATCAGTCCCGGGGTGTGCTTCCAGAGGGTGCTGTCAGGGGTGGCCGCCAGGCGCTCGGCGAGGCCCAGGAGGGTCTGCTCGCCCTCGCCCTGGACGATGGCGTCGAGGGCGGGGCAGTCCTCGAAGACTTCTTCCGCCAGATGGGTGGGGTGGGGGCCCCCGGCCAGGAGGATCGCCCCGGGACAGGCCTCCCGCGCCCAGGCCAGCAGGTCCGCCGAGCGCTTGCGGTTGAAGGTGAACATCGAGACGCCGATAACCGCGGGGTTCAAGCCCCGGAGGTAGGCCAGGACCTCCTTCCGGCCCTTGCCGCTCAGATTGGCCACGCGACAGGGATAGGCCCGGGACTTAAGCATCGCCTGCAGATAGCCGAGACCTATGGGAAGGAAAGTCATCCACTCGTCCCCGAAGCCGCTGCGGGGGGCGCTGTAGGCAAGGAGCGTTAGGGGTGGGTGCATGAGTCGCAATTCCAGAGCTTCCCAGTCTAGGGACTCCTCAGCATGATGGAAGCAGGAACCCTCCGGGAGGCGCATTGGCAGGCAATCTGATTCGGAACCCGGAGGTCATCGCGGAGATCTTCCTGCGCGCCTGTGAGCGCCGGGAGTTGTTGATCCTCGTGACGCCCTACCTGCGCTTCGAGTCTTCCTTTCTCCGTGTCGAGGGCGGTGACCTGCACGTGGCGGCGACCATGGGCCGGGAAGATGCCGTCTTCGGGCTGCGCAGCGAGGACCTCAAGATCCGGTTTCCCCATGGCGTGAGCTTCCTGGAGGCCGCCACCCAGCTCAAGGGCTTCGGCATGGTCGACGGCCGCCGCACCCTGCGGATCACCCTGCCTGCGATCCTGCAGGAGGAGGACCACCGGGGCTCCTACCGGGTGGACCGGGTGGGTCGGGTCCTGGTCACCTTCAGCACGCCCAAGTTCGACCTCCTCACAGGCACCTTGGTGGACATCAGCACCACTGGGGCGCGGATCTTCAGCACCCGGGACTTCGGGGAAGGCGAGCTGCAGGTCGGCGAGGACATGGCGATCACCGTCCAGCTCACGGACCTGATCCGCATCAACACCAGGGTCAAGCTCCGTCATGTGCGCAACCGCACTTTCGGCGTCGAGTACCGGCCCCAGCTGGACGACCACATCCTCCATCCCCTCTCGCGCTGGGTGTTCGAGCGGCGGGAGGAGGACCTCGACCGGATCGCCCGGCGGGGCGTGGAGACCGCCGCCGCCCCCGAGGTGGGCCGCCTGGTGAACCGCCCGCCCACGGGCCTGGTGCTGGTCTCCGCGGACGCGGCCCTGGATGCCACCCTCCAGGACCTGCTCGGCGGGCTGCAGCCTCTCACGCGCATCGCGCCCACCATGGCCGCCCTGAGGCAGGCCTACAACCAGAGGCCGGCGCTGGTGCTCTACCACGTGCCGAACCTGAGCCTGGACACCCGCCGTCGGCTGAAGCCCATGGTGGAGTCCCTCCAGGGCCGGGTGCCCTTCCTGCTCCTGGGCACCTTGGTCGACGGCGGAGCCCTGCTGGAGCTGGGGAGCGAGCTGAGGGCCGCCGTGTCCATCGTGTTCAATCCAGAGCGGGGGACCTTCTTCCAGCGGCTGGTGCAGGGGGTGCTCCGGCGCACCTACGAAGGTGGCGAGTCACCCATGGTGCCCGTGGATCCAGAGAATCCCTGAGGCATGTCAAGCCTCGTTCCTCCAGGCAGGAGCCGGTAGAATCAAGGCTTCCGGAGCCTCCATGTCCGCAGCCCACGAACCTGCCGTCACTGAAACCCTGGCCCTGGAGCTGGGGCTCTCGAAGGACGAGTGGCAGGTCATCCTGCGGCTCCTGGAGGGGCGCCTGCCCACCTATCCAGAGCTGGGCGTGTTCAGCGCCATGTGGAGCGAGCACTGCTCCTACAAGTCCAGCCGCCTCCACCTGAAGAACCTGCCCACCGAAGGCCCGCGGGTCATCCAGGGGCCTGGCGAGAACGCGGGCGTGGTGGACCTCGGCGATGGCTGGGCAGTGGCCTTCAAGATGGAGAGCCACAACCATCCTAGCTTCATAGAGCCCTACCAGGGCGCGGCCACGGGCGTGGGCGGCATCCTGCGCGATGTCTTCACCATGGGCGCCCGGCCCCTGGCCAACCTGAACTCCCTGCGCTTCGGCGAGCTGGACGCGCCCCGCATGAAGGCCCTGGTAAAGGGCGTGGCCGCGGGCATCTCGGGCTACGGCAACTGCATGGGCATCCCCATGCTCGGTGGCGACGCCTGCTTCGACGGCTGCTACAACGGCAACATCCTGGTGAACGCCTTCACCCTGGGCGTGCTGCGCTCGGACCGGATCTTCAAGGGCTTCGCGTCCGGCGTGGGCAACAAGATGATGTACATCGGCTCCAAGACCGGTCGGGACGGCATCCACGGCGCCAGCATGGCCTCCGCCGAGTTCGGCGAGGGCAGCGAGGAGAAGCGGCCCACGGTGCAGGTGGGCGATCCCTTCACGGAGAAGCTGCTGCTGGAGGCCTGCCTCGAGATCTTTCAGACGGACTGGGTCATCGGCATCCAGGACATGGGCGCCGCGGGCCTCACGTCCAGCAGCTTCGAGATGGCCAGCCGCGCGGGCACGGGCCTGGAGATCCGCCTGGACCAGGTGCCCCAGCGGGAAGAGCACATGACGCCCTTCGAGCTCATGCTCAGCGAGAGCCAGGAGCGCATGCTGCTGGTGGCCCGCCCCGGCTGCGAGGAAAAAATCACCGCGGTGCTGCACAAGTGGGGCCTGGACGCCTGCGTGGTGGGCGAGGTCACCGAGAGCGGCCGCTTCGTCGGCAGCTGGCACGGCCAGCCCGTCATCAACCTGCCCATCCAGCCCCTGGTGGACGCCGCACCCAAGTACGACCGCCCCCGGCAGCGGCCGGGCTACCTGGAGGCCGTGACGGCCGCGCCCCCGCCTGCGGACCTGAAGCCCGCCGAGGTGGAAGGCACCCTCCGCGACCTGCTTCAGCAGCCCACCATTGCCAGCAAGCACTGGATCTTCGAGCAGTACGACGGCACGGTCCGCAGCAACACCCTTCTGGGCATGGGCCGGGGCGACGCGGGCATCATCCGGGTGAAGGACGAGGCGGGCCTGGACACAGGCAAGGCCGTGGCCATGAGCAGCGACTGCAACAGCCGCTTCTGCTACCTGGATCCCTTCTGGGGCGCCGCCCACGCCGTGGCCGAGGCCTGCCGCAACCTGGCCTGTGTCGGCGCCGAGCCCATCGGTCTCTCGGACTGCCTGAACTATGGCAATCCGGAGAAGCCCGAGAACATGTGGACCTTCGAGCAGGGTTGCCTGGGCATCCGCCAGGCCTGCCTGGCCCTGGATGTGCCCATCGTGTCGGGCAACGTGAGCCTCTACAACGACACCGAGGGCCAGAGCATCTTCCCGACGCCCATGATCGCCGCCGTGGGTCTGGTGGAGGACTGCGCGGGCCAAGTGGCTGTCAACGCGCCGGCGGCCACTGCCCTGGCCGGCGTGGGCAACCGCGTGTGCGGCTCAGGCTTCCGCGCGGACCACGACGGGATCTTTGTGCTGGGGGAGACCCGCGACGAGCTGGGCGGCAGCGAGTACCTGAAGCTGCGCACCGGCAAGGTGGAGGGCGCCTGCCCCGAACTGCGGCTGGATGAGGAACTCCGGCTCCAGGCCTGCGTCCGTGAGGGCATCCGCATGGGCCTGATCCGCAGCGCCCACGACACCAGCGAGGGGGGCCTCCTGACCACGGTCCTGGAGAGTGCCTTCGGTGGGAACATGGGGTGCCAGCTGCTGCTGACGCAGGGCTCCCTGCGCCTGGACAGCCTGCTCTTCGGCGAGACCGCGGGCCGCATCGTGGCCAGTGTGGACCCCGAAGGCGAGGCCAGCCTGGCGACCCTGTGCCGCACCCACCGGGTGCCCCTGACGAAGATCGGCACCTCCGGTGGCCGCCGGGTCACCCTGGCAGTGGACGGCCAGCCCCTGCTCGACGCGGACGCCGCCGAACTGAAAGCGCTCTTCGACGAGGCCCTGGAGCGGGCGATCTCCTAGCCCTCAAGCCGTTTCCTAGATGCCGATGGCGGAAGGCGTCTTCACTTTCTGCAGCAGGCGCTCCAGCACCGTCTCCTCGGCCTTCAGCTCAGCCTTGAAGGCCCTCCGGTCGGTGTGGTGGATTGCGCGGTGAAGCTCCTCAAGCCTGTGGGCGAGGAGCCGTTGAAGCAGTTCGGATTCCTTGGATTCGAGGTAGAGATCCATGGTGACCTCCCGCCCTGGCCATGGATCCGTTCCGGCCGGGCCCGATGGAAATATGGGGTCTGGGCCGAGTTCCCGCCACTTTATCGGAGCAGCCGACCCGGGAGCAGGAACAGGCCCTTCACGAGGCTGAAGGCCCCCTCCACGGCGAAGCCCAGCAGTCGGAGCGGCAGCAGGAGCAGCCAGACCAGGGGGTAGAGGACCAGGGCCACCAGGGCCAGGGGCCAGCACAGCAGCAGCAGGATGAGCCAGAGCAGGAACGCGGCCACGGGAGCCTCCTGCCTCCAGCTTCGACCGCCTGGCGCAGCGGCGCCGGCGGGAATCGGCCAGTGCTCCCGGAGCATCGGCGGGCGGCGCGGGTATGATCCAGGGCACGCCACCGTGAGGTCCGCCCATGTCCAGCCCTGTCGACTCCACCGCCTTCGGCCGCCGGGCCTTCCTGGGAGCCAGCCTGGCCACCGGTGCCGCAGCCCTGGTGGGGGCCGACCCGATGGCCGCCCGGGGCCCCCGCCGCCTGGTGCTGGAGGAGGCGACCGTGGAGGGTCTGCAGGCGGGCATGGCCGCCGGCCGCTGGACGGCGGTGGACCTGGTGCGCCACTACCAGGCCCGCATCCGGGCGCTGGACCAGGCGGGGCCGCAGCTCCGGGCGGTGCTCCAGCTGAACCCAGACGCGCCGGCCATCGCCGCAGCCCTGGATGCGGAGCGCAAGGCCGGCAAGGTGCGGGGGCCGCTGCACGGCATCCCGGTGCTCCTCAAGGACAACCTCGACACGGCGGACCGGCTGCTGACCACGGCAGGCTCCCTGGCCCTGGCGGATGCGCCCGCGCCAAAGGAGGACGCCTTTGTGGTGCGGCAGCTGCGGGCGGCGGGCGCAGTGATCCTGGGCAAGACCAACCTCAGCGAGTGGGCGAACCTGCGCTCCACCCGCAGCAGCAGCGGCTGGAGCGGGCGCGGCGGCCAGACCCGGAACCCCTATGCCCTGGACCGGAGCCCCAGCGGCTCCAGCTCCGGCTCTGGTGCGGCCGTGGCGGCAAGCCTCTGCACCCTGGCGGTGGGCACCGAGACGGACGGCTCCGTGGTGAGCCCCGCCAACGCCAACGGCCTGGTGGGGCTGAAGCCCACGGTGGGGCTCCTGAGTCGGAGCGGCATCATCCCCATCTCGCACACCCAGGACACCGCCGGACCCATGGCCCGCACGGTGCGGGACGCCGCCCTGCTGCTGGGGGCCATGACCGGCGCGGATGCCCGCGACGCCGCCACCGCAGTGGCCCCGGCGCCCCAGGACTACACGAGCTTCCTCGTCCGGGACGGGCTGAGGGGGGCTCGGCTCGGGGTCGTGAAGAACCTGCTGGGCGTGCATGCCCATGTGGATGCAGTGCTGCTGTCGGCCCTGGAGGTGCTCAAGGCCCAGGGGGCCACGCTGGTGGAGGTGGAGCTGAAGTCCGCCGCCTACGAAGACGCCGAGTTCGAGGTTCTGCTCTTCGAGTTCAAGGCTGGCCTGAACGCCTACCTCGGCGGCCGCGGCGGGCAGGTGAAGGACCTGGCCAGCCTGATGGCCTTCAATGAAACCCACCGCAGCGAGGAACAGCCCTTCTTCGGCCAGGAGCTGCTGGCCCAGACCCACGCCAAGGGGCCGCTCTCGGATCCCGCCTACCGCAAGGCGCTGGAGACCTGTGCGCAGGCACGCCGGGAGATCCTGGCCCTGCTCGACCAGCATCAGCTGCAGGCGCTGGTGGGGCCCACCGGCGGTCCCGCCTGGCTCATCGACCACCTGAACGGCGACAGCTCCAGCCTCAGCTTCTCCACGCCCGCGGCGGTGGCGGGCTGCCCCCACCTCACCGTTCCGGCGGGGCTTGCCTCGGGACTGCCCGTGGGTCTCTCCTTCGTGGGCGCCCCCTGGCAGGAAGGGCTCCTGCTGAAGCTGGGCTACGCCTTCGAGCAGGCCACCCGCGCCCGGCGGGCGCCCCAGTACCTCGCGACGGGCGCGGTAACCCGTTGACAGGCTCAGGTAGGCCATTCACGCTGGCTTCTTTCCCTCAGGAGATTCCATGAAGCGCGCCCTCTTCGCCCTCCTCCTGGCGGCCTCGGTGGCCGCCGTGGCCCAGGCTCCCAAGCCTGCGCCGGCCCCCGCCAAGCCCGCCGCCCCCGCCCCGGCCGCAGCGCCGGCCAAGGCCGCCCCGGCCGCAGCGCCCACGAAGGCTGCTGCCATCGTCGCCAACAAAGACTCCAAGGTCTATCACCGGTCGGACTGCAAGACCGCCGCGAAGATGAAAGAGGCCAACAAGACCACCTTCGCCTCCGCCGCCGAGGCCGACAAGGCCGGCTACAAGCCCTGCAAGGTCTGCAAACCCTGAACGGCAGGACCCTTCCCCAAACCAAGCCATCCCCGAGGTGCCCATGAAGTTGCTCCTGCCCCTGCTGCTCGCCGCCTCCCTGCTGGCCCCGGCCCAGATTCCCTCCAAGGCCGATCTCAAGGCTCAGGCCGATGCCGCTGTCGACAAGGGCAAGGCCAAGGTGGACGAGAAGGCGGACCAGGGCAAGGCCAAGGCTGATGCCAAGGCTACCGCTGCCAAGACCAAGGCCGATGCCAAGGCCGGCGCAGTGCCTCTGGCCGGGGACAAGGTGAAGGCCGCCACGGCCAAGGGGGAGGGCGCCGCGAAGGCCGGCACTGAGAAGGCCAAGGGCAAGTCGAAACAGGGCGCCGACAAGGGTGCCGCCAAGGCCAAGGCCGTCACAGAGAAGGCTGCGAAATAGACCGCTCTGGTACAAGCAGAGGGCGCCTCGCGGCGCCCTCTTGCTTTGCCCGGCTGGCGGTCAGTCCTTCCGGCGGGGGAACTGCCGCTCGTAGGCTTCCTGCGCGTATTCGCTGGGCGGCACGCTGAAGCGGCGCTTGAAGGCGCGGGTGAAGGCGCTGGCGTCGTAGAAGCCGAGGATCTTCGCCACATCGCTGGGGCGCTCGCCGTTGGCCAGCAGGGTCACGGCCCGCTGGAGGCGGCGCTCGATGAGATACTGGTGGGGCGTGGTGCTGGTGGCCTCGCGGAACAGGCGGATGAAGTGATCCGGCGTGCAGCGGGCCATGGTGGCCAACTCGGGCACGCTGTTCTTGGCACCGATGTGGACTTCCATGTGGTCCAGCACGAGCTGGAGGGTGGAGCGGTTCAGGCGGTAGGGGAAACGGCCCCGGTCCTCTTTCTCGGTCAGGCGGGACAGCTCTGCGCCGAGGAGGATGAGGAACAGCTCGCGGGTCATGAGCTGGACGCCATCCGGGTTGGACAGTTCCTGGCTGAAGATGCTGAAGAGCTGCTTGAGGCTGAGGCTGCGCAGCACGGCGAAGCTGGACTCCTGCCACTTGCGGGGCGGGTGCTGCAGGGAGCTGAGCAGGGGCTCCGGGAAGGGGCCTTCCATGAACAGCGCCGTGAAGCCGAAGGGCGTGTTGGGGTGGTGCCGCTTCAGCGTGTGTCCGAAACCAGGCAGCAGCAGGGCCAAGTCGCCCGAACGGATGACGCCTTCTTCCCGGTCCTCGCCGGTGCAGACGCGCACGGCGTGGGTGGGCTGCAACAGGGTCCAGGCATCCCGCGCAGGCAGCAGCTTCCCCGGAACGGGGTCGCGCTTCAGCACGGAGAGGCGGAGCGGTCCGCTGGTGTAGGTTTGGAGATTCTTTGTTTCGGGTTCGCTCATGGCTCAAGAAAAACCAGGCATGCCTATCGAGGCGTCCCAGGAAGGTTGACAGGAAAACCCCCCTCCATGGCTTTATTTTTCACACCTGCCTGAGTTGTGACCATTGTCAGACAGTGGACCCGAGGCTCAGGAAAATTCCCAGGCCACCCGTCGGCCCGATCTTGGGGTCCACGGCCCGCTCGGGGTGGGGCATCATCCCCAGCACGTTGCCCCGGAGGTTCGTGATGCCGGCAATGCCGTTCATGGCGCCATTGGGCACGTGGTCCTCGCCGATCTCCCCGGTCGGAGAGCAGTAGCGGAAGGCCACGCCCCCCCGGGCTTCCAGGTCCGCCAGTTCGGCGGGATCCAGGGTGAAGTTGCCTTCGGCATGGGCGATGGGAACCTGGAACACCGCGCCGGCCTTCATGGCCCGGGTGAAGGGCAGGTCCGTCCGCTCGACCCGCAGGTGGACGTCCGCATGGATGAAGCGCAGGGACTCGTTCCGCAGCAGCGCCCCCGGCAGCAGGTGGGCCTCGCAGAGGATCTGGAAGCCGTTGCAGACTCCCAGCACCAGACCGCCGCTGTCCGCGTGGCGCCTGACATCGGCCATGATGGGCGCCAGGGCCGCGATGGCTCCGCAGCGCAGGTAGTCGCCGTAGCTGAAGCCGCCGGGCACGAAGACCAGCTCGGTACCTTCTGGCAGCCGCGTCTCCTGGTGCCAGACCGGGATCGTGTCCCAGCCCATCACGGTGCCGCAGGCGTGCAACGCGTCGTGGTCGCAGTTGGAGCCTGGGAAGACCGGGACCGCCACGCGCATCACAGGACCTCGATGGAGGCCTTCTCCATCACGGGATTGACCAGCAGCTTCTCGCACATGGCGAGGGCCTTGGCCTTCACGTCGACCGGGTCCGTGCCGGGCACGTCCATCTCGATGAGTCGGCCGATTCGCACGTGCTCTACCTCGAACCCGAAGCCGTGCAGTCCCTGCTCAACCGCCTTGCCCTGAGGGTCCAGGATCCCGGGCTTCA
The DNA here is from genome assembly GCA_903863195.1 of uncultured Holophagaceae bacterium. GTDB lineage: Bacteria > Acidobacteriota > Holophagae > Holophagales > Holophagaceae > Geothrix. Next base: position 29,295 of record CAIPAY010000005.1, on the reverse strand, counting down.
ACTGCACCGACACGCGCACCTTCATGGGGTCCTCCAGAGTCCAGTGTATCTGAGCGCTGAGCTCAGGGCCGCCAGCGATGGGCCTCCAGGTCCAGGTTGCCCAGGTCGTCCACCTCGATGCCCTCGTCCCGCAGCCGGCCGATCTGCTCGAAAGCGCCCCACCAGCGGCCCCGGCTGGGCACGTAGCCCCGGGTGTTGACCACCCGGTGCCAGGGCAGGGGGCTTCCCTCCGGCAGGCCCGAGAGCACCATGCCCACCTGCCGCGGCCGCTGCGGGTAGCCCGCCAGGGCCGCCACCTGCCCGTAGGAGGCCAGCCGGCCCTTCGGAATCTCCGCCACCACCGCCAGCACCAGCGTGCGGAAGCCCGGACGCGGCTCGGGTTCAACACACTTGGGCATGCAACCGATCTCCGCAGATTTTTCTTTGTGTTCTTTGTGGTTAAAGCGTCTTTGCGGTTGCTCCCTCGCCGGTGATCGCAGTGCTCAGGCCTGGACGCCGGGGCGCTGGTCGGCGGGGACGCGGGAGCGGAAGCCGCCTTCGTAGCTGTGCCAGTGGCCCAGCTCGGTCTCGGGGTAGGCCCAGCACCAGTAGCCGTAGCCAGAGTCAAAGTCGACAAGCCAGAGGCCCTTCACCTCGGCCTCCAGGTCCTGCATGCTCTGCTGCCAGCTCTGCACCAGAGTCTGCAGGCGCTCCCGCAGGTCCTCGGCGCGCGCTTCGTCGGAGTCGTCCTCGGCCTGGCTAAGCTCCTCGGCGAGCGAGGCCGCCAGGGTGTAGACGGGTTCCGTGGTGGCCATCACCTGGGGCATCAGGGCCCGCGCCTGCTCAAGGGTGAAAATGCGGCCCATGGTGCCTCCGTTGCTCCATGATAAACCCATGCGGTTCCTTCCTCTGGTCCCATCCAGCTCTGACCCCGCGCCCTGGGTCTCCCTGGCGCCGCTGATGCTGCAGTGGGAGGGGTTCCTGCACGAAGGGTGGCCAAAAAGCCTCCGGCAGGGGCTGGCCATCCACGCGGTGTTCCTGCCGGGCGAGGCTCCCGCCGAGGAGGGCCTGGCGGTGCTGCGCCAAGGTCTCGGAGCGGACTTCCTGGTGCTGCCCGTGGGCCGGCCCGCCTCCCGCGCCGCCGGCTTCAAGCTGCTCCAGCAGCTCGAGTATCTGCTGGAGGCCACGTCGGGCCGGGGCGTGAAGCTGGCGCTGCGTCTGGAGACGGGCGCCGAGGCGCCCGTGCTCGACCTGCTGCGCGAGGCCCGCGCGGAGGCCGTGGGCTTCTGCTGGCACCCGGGCACCCTCGACGTTGAGCCCCTGGCGGACCGCCTCTGGTGCGGCGTCTGTGAGCCCGGCTCCGACCTGCGTGCCCTGCAGGCGCTGGGCTACCGCTGGGACATGGCCCTGCCCGCCGAGGCGCCAGAGCGCTTCCGGCTCGAAGCGGCGGTGCTGGCCGCCGCCCACCCGCCCGTGCTGTTCCCCGCCGAGCTGCCGGCCACGGCCCTGGGCCGCCCGGTGGTGCCGGATGACAGCCTGGTCTTCGGCAAGCACTGGGATCGCAGCGGAGATCGCCCGTGAGCCCGACCCTGCTGGTGATCGCCGGGGAGGACTCCGGTGACCTGCACGGCGCGGAGCTGCTGCGGGAGCTGAAGGCCCGGCGTCCCGACCTGCGCATCGTGGGCGTGGGCGGGCCGCGCATGACGCCCTACCTCGACCGCAAGCTGGCGGACGTGCAGGACCTCGCGGTGGTGGGCTTCGTCGAGGTCATTCGCCACCTGCCCCGGCTGAACCGGCTGTTCAAGGCCATCCTCGCCGCCGCTCAGGAGGAAGCGATCAGCGATGCCCTGCTCATCGACTACCCGGGCTTCAACCTGCGGCTGGCCAAGGCCCTGCGCCGGGACCTGCCGGCGGTGCGACTGCACCAGTACGTCTGCCCCCAGGTCTGGGCCTGGAAGAAGGGCCGCATCCCCGAGCTGGGCACGGTGCTGGACACCCTGTTCTGCCTCTTCGACTTCGAGCCGGAGCTGTTCCGGGGCTACCCCGTGGAGGCCCGCTTCGTGGGTCATCCGCTGGTGGAGCTCGTGCACCCCGAGTGCGACCGCGAGGCCTTCTTCGCCGAGACTGGCCTGGATCCGCGCCGGCCCCTGGTGGCCCTGCTGCCAGGCAGCCGCAGGGGTGAGATCCAGCGCCTGCTGCCGCCTATGGCCGAGCTGGTCGGGCGCTGGCAGCAGGCCCGGCCCGAGGCCCAGTGGGTGCTCCCGGTGGCCCCGACGCTGGCGACCGACTTCGTGCGGGGCTACCTCCAGGGCGCTCCGGTGGTGCTGGTGGAGGGGCGCACCTACGCCGCCCGGGCCTACGCGGACGCGGCGCTGGTGGCCTCCGGGACCGCGACCCTGGAGACCGCCCTGCTCGGCACCCCCTTCGCGATCGTCTACCGCCTGAACGCCCTCACCTACCAGATCGCCAAGCGCATCGTGAAGGTGCCCCACTTCGGTCTCGCCAACGTGGTGGCCCGGCGGGAGGTGGCCCCCGAGCTGCTGCAGGACGAGGTCAATCCCGAGCGGCTAAGCCGCGAGCTCACCCGCCTGCTGGACCCGGACGAGGCCCGGCGCCTCCGGGCCGGACTGGCCGAGGTCCGGGGCCATTTGGGTGAGCCCGGGGCGGCGGCCCGGGTGGCCGAGGACCTGCTGCGGAAGTTGTAAACCAATTCCGCGTTCAGATCATCTCACTGGCGAAGAGGTACCCATGATCCCCTGGCTCTGCACGATTCCCCTGTTGCTGGTCCAGCCCGCGGCGGCGCCCCTGCCGGTCGTGGACGCCAAGGACCTGCCCCCTGCGGCCCGCGGTCCCATGCCCCCCCGGGCGCCTGACCGGGGAGCTGACGGCGGCATGCTCAGCACCATGCGCCACCGGGCGCGGCAGGCCGGGTTGCCGGCGCTGCAGCTGCCCGCCAGCAGCCTGCGGGTGAAGGACAAGGTCCCCGACATCAGCGGCTGGCGCGCCTACGCCATCGAGGTGCCCGCCGGCGAGAGCGTGCGGGTGCAGGTGGTGGAGGGCCGCAAGGCGTGGTTCCGGGTGCTGGGCGTGAACGCCTGGGGCGACTTGGAGGAGGGCCTGCTCCAGAATCGCATTCCCAGCGGGGAACCCCGGGCCAGCTACAAGAATCCCAAGCGGGAGACCCGGACCATCTACTTCATCGTGGACACCCTGGACGCCAACATGATGGGCGATGAGTTCGAGGTAGAAGTCATCCGGAACTAGTCTGCCGCTGCCTCAGGCGCGGGCTTCGGTGCCGGGGGCAGGCGCTGGGGGAAGGCGTCCTTGAAGGCCTGCCGCAGGGGCTTCGGGGCACTCTGCCAAGCCTTGGAGGCTTCCGCAGCGCTGGGGTAGGTGCCGTAGCAGGCCTGCCAGAACCGGAGGCCGTCCCGCCGGGGGAAGGGGAGGATCAGGATCTCGTGGGCCTTGGCGCCCGCCACCCGGGCCACGTGCTTCAGGCCGCTGGGGGGGCCGGAGACCACCATGCGCAGGGTCCAGGAGCCCTGGGGCGCAGCCGCGCGCAGGGCCTCGCCCCGGTGCAGGGCCTCGGGCAGGTCCATGCGGTCCAGGGGCTTGATGGCCTCATCGGGCTCGGCCAGATCCTTCTCGCTCAGCAGGATCCGGGGTTCCTCCACTCTGACTTCGAGGCTGCGGGAGGAGCCGCCCATGAGGTTGCTGACGCTCAGCGTGTAGACCGTGGTCCGGTCCGGGACCACAGCGATGCTGGACTGGCCATCCAGCTCCAGGCCGCCAGGCTCCAGGTGGACCTTGGCGTTGCCCTGGCAGGACCAGCGCAGCTCCACCTGCTCCCCGGGCTTCACGACCTGGCGGTTGGCGGTGAAGGTGCAAGCCACCGCAGGCAGAGGCAGCGCGCCCGCCCCGGGACCCAGCACCGCGACCTCCAGGGTGCGGCTCTGCCCCCCAGCTGCGTTGTTGACGGTGATGGTGTAGCGGGTGTTCTCCAGGGGGGTGACGGTCACCTCGCTCTTGCCGTCAAGCTCCATGCCGCCCGGTTCCAGGCGGACCTTGGCGCTGCCGGCGCACTCCCACTTGAGCACCACCGGCTCGCCCGGCAGCACGGCCCTGGCGCTGGCGTCGAAGGCGCAGATGCGGGCAGGCTCGCCCAGGGGCAGACCCGGCGTGACGCGCACCTCGGCGTGCCCCAGCTCCTGGCCGCCCGGGCGGGCGTCAAAGACGCGATAGGTGGTGGTGTAGCCCGGGCGCAGGGTGACCTGGGAGCGGCCCTGGAGGATCATCCCGCCGGGCTCCAGGCGGATGCGCGGCGCCTGGGTGCAGGACCAGGTGAGAAGCACCGAGTCGCCAGGCCGGATCTCGCTGGGCTCCAGGGTCAGGGTGCAGGGCGATTGAACCTGGGCGAGGCAGAGGGCCGTGGTCAGCGTGAGCAGCGGAAGCATGGGGTGAGTCTACCTTGGGTGCCGGGGTTCCCGCGCCCCTCTGCTGCCCCCGTCCTGCCAGGGAGACGCTTGAGCACCCCGGGAAATGGCCCTGGCATGCTTCCGTTGGAGGGGCGACCCTTGACAGATCATCTGTTTGAAACAATCGTGTTGGCAGTGATGTTTGCCAAGGGCTGATCAGAAAAAGGAGATGGAAGCATGACTACGGCTCCGCATTCCTCGCTCGCCCCGCGCAAGAAAACTCCCGCCAAGCCCGGGGCCAGGATCCAGCATCGCCAGTGGGACACCGAGCTGCACCGGAACGGCCAGACCTGGGTGCTGTCCATCGAAGTGGACTCCCGCCCCTGCACGCTCATCGATCCCGAGGGCCATCCCAGCGAAGTCTTCCCGGCTTCAGGAACCTACAAGCTGGTATTCCCGGCGGGCTCGCGCTCACCCCTGGTGAGCCTCGCCATCGACCCTGACCCCGGCCCGGGCAGGAGCTAGCTGACCAGAGCCTGGCCTCGCCAACGACTACATACGTAGGCAGGTCTCCGCCGCACGGACCGGGTGCTCGAGCAGGGCTTCGACGCGCAGCAGATACCAGGCCACGGCGGCCAGGAGCGCCGGTCCCGCTGGCTGGATCCGGTGGGGCAGCCCCACCTCCGCCTGGGCGAGGATGGGTGCATCCGGGATCATCTTGTGCGAGGTGTCCGGCCGGAGTGTGAGGCGGACGAGGGTCATGCCATCCGGGTCGAGGAAGGCCCCGCCGGCTTCGGGACCCTCCAGGCGGACCCAGTCGAAGGCGTCCCCGCTCAGGAAGACCAGCCTGCCATGCCCCAGGGGGTGGGGATGGAAGGTGGCCAGGTCCAGGTGGGAGCTGACCTCCCGGAGGGTCACCGTGTCGGCGGGGAAGCCCCGGTGCTTCAAGGTCCAGGCCCCGTCGGCGGTGTCCACCCGGGCCAGGGTGTTATCCCCGGGCTGGAAGGCGAGGGTGGCGACGATGCCTTCCTTGGCGTGCAGGGTGAAGGACGGGCGGATCCCGGGAGCCCTCTGCCACGTGAGGGGCGTGGTCTCAAGTCTGGCGAGCGCTGACATGGCGTTCCCCCTTTCCCTGGGGCGCACTTGCGCATCCTCCAATGTAGGTTCTGAAGACTTGTCCGGAAAGGGCAACGGCAGGAAAAGACCTGGATTCAGTCCCTTCTCTCAGTTGCCCAGGTAGGTGAACCAGAAGCGGACGCCGAGATACTGCCCCTCGTAGCCCTCGGGCAGGCGCTGCAGCGGGGCGGCCCGGAGTACCGCCATGCGGGCGCTCTCGTCCATGGCCGAGTTCCCGCTGGGAATCTCCACGCGCACCCGGTCCAGGCTCCCGTCCTTGGCGATGCGGAAGTAGATCTGCACCCGGCCCTGGGAGTTGGAGACCCGGTTCCAGTTGGCGGTGATGCGGGTCTGCACCTGCTGCAGATACCAGACGAAGGGGAAGTCGCCATCCACGCCCCCCACCAGGCCCACGCCCCCCTGCACCCCGGCGCTGGGGTTCAGTCCGGGCACGCTGCTGCCGGCGCCGAAGGCCGCGCCATTGCCCGTGCCCACGGCGCCCGCCACCGGGTTGGCAGCGGCGGACTTGCCCTTGGCGGCGGTGGTGCCGGTGCCCTGGCTGGTGGTGTCCTTGCTGTCGCCCTTGGCGGCGGCCTTGGTGGTCTTGCTGGCGAAGGGATCCGGGGTTGTGGCCGAGGGGGCTGTGGCGCGCACGGGAGCCACCTCCTCCACGCGGCGGAGCCGCTCGCTGGTCTTGCCCACCGCCATGGCTTCGGAGCCTCCCGAGGCACCGGCCATGGCGGCGGGGAGGTTCACCCAGGTGACCTTCAGGTCCTCGGGCTTGGGGGTGGCACTGCCCCGGGGCCAGAAGAAGACAGCCCCCAGAAGCACGTGCAGGCCGACGCTGATGGCCAGACCCCGGGTCCAGTCCAGCTCGCCCAGGTGGGCGCGGCTGCGGAGGTAGACCTGGAGGTCCTGGCTCATTTGACGTCGAGGGGCGGCGCGGCGGGTGCGGCGGCAGTGACGAAGCCCACCTGGGTGAAGCCGGCCTCCCGGATGGCATCCACTACCTGGATGACGCGGCCGTAGGGCACGTTGTGGTCGGCCCGCACCAGCACCGGGCGCTTGCCGCCGGACTGGGCCTTGGCCTTCAGCTGGTTGGCCAGCACCGGCAGGGCCAGGAAGGCCTTCTCGAACTCCAGGCGGCCGTCGAAGGTGACGGACACAGTCAGGGCCTCGCTCTCCAGGTTCCGGCCCGTGCGGCTCTCCGGCAGCTTCACGTCCACGCCGGTGGTCATCATGGGCGCCGCGATCATGAAGATGATCAGCAGCACCAGCATCACGTCGATGAGCGGCGTCATGTTGATGTCGGCCATCGCGCCGCGCCTGGATCCTGGGGTGAAGGCCATGCTGCTCCCGGGGCTGAAGCTCCCAGTCTAGCGCGGCGGATGGCTCGGGCCCCATCTCCCACTCCTATCCCGGCGGAAGTCCCGGTATCCTGGGCCGAGATCTTTCACCCAATGTGTTTCCATTCCTTCCAGATCTGGGGCAGCCGCAGCTCCCCAGCCCATGAGGACCGCTGCCATGAAACTCTGCACCCTGGCCCTGCTTCCCCTTCTGGTCCTGGCGGGCTGCAAACCGGCCGCCAAGGAGCTCAAGATCGGAGTCTCGGCGCCGACCACGGGCAGCATCTCTGCCACCGGGCAGTCGGCCAAGAACGCCATCGCCCTGGTGCAGGACGAGATCAACGCCGGGGGCGGGGTCCAGGTCGGCGACAAGCAGGTGAAGGTGCGCTTCATCCTCGAGGACGACGAGGACAAGCCCGAGTCCACGGCCACGGTGTTCCAGAAGCTCATCAACCAGGACAAGGTGCTGGCCATCATCGGCTCCTACACCAGCAAGTGCTCGAACGCCGGCGCTCCCATCGCCGAGGCCTCGGGCATCCCCGTGGTCTCGCCCTGGTCCACCAATCCCAACGTCACCAAGGGCCGGAAGTTCATCTTCCGGGCCTGCTTCATCGACCCCTTCCAGGGCCGCGTGGTGGCCCAGTTCGCCACCAGCAAGCTCAAGGCGAAGACCGGCGCCGTGCTCTACGACGTGGCCAGCGACTACAACAAGGGCATCGCCGAGGTCTTCCGCGACGAGTTCACCAAGATGGGCGGGAAGATCGTCGGCTTCGAGACCTACAACACCAAGGACACGGACTTCTCGGCCCAGCTCACGAAGATCAAGGGCGCGAATCCCGAGGTGCTGTTCCTCCCCAACTACTTCAACGAGGTGCCCCTCCAGATCCAGCAGGCCCGCAAGCTGGGCCTCACAGCGGTCATGCTGGGCGGGGACGGCTGGGACAACCCGGAGCTGGTGAAGCTCGGCGGCAAGGTCATGGACGGGAACTACTTCTCCAACCACTACTCGCCCGACATCGACAACCCCATCGCCAAGGGCTTCATCGCGAAGTACAAGGCCCGCTTCGGCCTCGTTCCGGACGCGGCAGCGGCCCTCACCTATGACTCCGCCAACCTGATCCTCAAGGCCGTGGCCACGGCCGGCAAGGCCGACTCCAAGGCCATCCGCGACGCGCTGGCCGCGACGGTCGGCTTCCAGGGCGTCACGGGCAACATCACATACGGTGGCGGCGGCGATCCCGTGAAGGGCGCCGTGGTCATCAAGGTCGAGGACGGCAAGTTCGTCTTCGACAGCGCCGTGAACCCCTAGGCCCGGGTCGGCCCGCCCTTGGACACCATCATCCAGCAGCTCTTCAACGCCGCCCAGCTCGGGGCGGTGTATGCCCTGATCGCACTGGGCTACAGCATGGTGTACGGCATCATCCGGCTCATCAACTTCGCCCACGGCGACATCTTCATGCTCGGGGGCTTCATCGGGCTGCTGCTCACCACGCGCTTCGGCTGGATGCCCTTCTACCTGCTGCTGCCCCTGGCCATGCTGCTGACCGCGCTGGTGGGCGTCGCCATCGAGCGGGTGGCCTACCGCCGGCTGCGGAATGCCCAGCGCATGTCCGTGGTCATCACCACCCTGGGCGTGGGCATCTTCCTGGAGAACCTGGTGCGCCTCACGGTGGGCCCCGAGACCCGGCAGATCCCCGCCCGCCTGCCCTCGGCACCGGTGGTCTGGCTCCAGCAGCACCTGGGCGCCTTCGTCACCTGGGACAAGCTGCTGATCATCCTGATCTCCCTGGCCCTCATGGCGATCCTCTGGCTGGTGGTGAACCGCACCCTGATCGGCACGGCCATGCGGGCCGTGGCCGACAACAAGGACGCGGTGCCCCTCATGGGCGTGAACCTGAACCTGGTCATCGCCGTCACCTTCGCCATCGGCTCGGCTCTGGCGGCGGCGGGCGGCATCTTTTACGGCCAGGCCTACTCCATCGATCCCTACATGGGCATCGACTTGGGCTGGAAGGCCTTTATCGCCGCGGTCATCGGCGGCATCGGCTCCATCGAGGGGGCGGTACTGGGCTCCTTCCTGCTGGCGGGCGTGGAGGTGATCACCGTGGCCTACCTCTCCTCGAACCTGAAGAACGGCATCGCCTTCGGCCTGCTGATCCTGCTCCTCCTCGTCTGGCCCTGGGGCATCATGGGCAAGCCCACCCTGAAGAAGGTGTAGACCGCCGATGTCCACTCAGTCCCCGCCGGAGCACGCCGCGCCACCACCGGAGCCCACCCCGTCCAGGGTCCGGTTCTGGATGGTCTGTACCCTGATCCTGGCGCTCGCCCTGCCCCTGCAGCTCTCCGTGGACGCGGGCCTCTTCCCGGACGTGCTCAACCCCTACTACCTGCACCTGCTGACCATCATCGGCATGAACATCATCCTGGTGGCGAGCCTCAACCTGCTGAACGGCTACCTGGGCGAGTTCGCCCTGGGACACGCGGGCTTCATGGCTGTCGGAGCCTACACGGCGGCGCTGCTGGCGACGAAGGCGCTGCCCTCCGCCGCGGCGCTGCCGCCGGTTCTCGGCACCTGCATCATCCTGGTCGTCACCCTGGGCGGGGCCATGCTCATGGCCGCCGGGATCGGCTACCTCATCGGGCTGGTGACCTTCAAGACCGTGGGCGACTACCTGGCGATCATCACCCTCGGCTTCAACATGATCATCGTCAACGCCATCCAGAACCTGGACTTCGTCGGCGGCCCCCGGGGCTTCACGGGCATTCCGAAGAACACCAACTTCCTGGCCGTGGCGGTCTGCGCGCTGCTGACCCTGGGCCTCCTGCGCAACCTGATCCAGTCCAGCTTCGGCCGCGTGTGGGTGTCCATCCGGGAGAACGCCATCGCCGCCGAGCTGATGGGGGTCTCCATCGCCAAGGCCAAGAACTGGGCCTTCACCATCGCCGCGGCCTTCGCGGGGCTGGCGGGCGGCCTCTGGGCCCAGAACCAGCAGTTCATCACGCCCCGCAGCTTCGACTACATCAAGACCACCGAGATCCTGGTGATGCTCTATCTGGGCGGCATGGCCAGCCTGAGCGGGTCGATCCTGGGTGTGGTGGCCTACACGCTGCTGATGGAGCTGCTGCGCAACCTGCTGAGCGCCTTCGCTCCCCAGCTGGCCGAGTGGCGCATGCTTATCAGCCCCCTGATCCTCATCGTGATCATGCTGACGCGCCAGACGGGCCTCCTGGGCAACCGGGAGTGGCGCTGGCTGCGGCCCCGGCAGGGGGCGTGATGGGCCTGCGCATCACAGACCTCACCAAGTCCTTCGGCGGCCTCACCGCCGTGGACGGCTTCAACCTGGAATTGGGCGACCGCGACCTGCAGGGCATCATCGGTCCCAACGGCGCGGGCAAGACGACCGTCTTCAACCTGATCACCGGGGTCTACGCGCCGGATCGCGGCCAGATCCAGCTGGGGGAGCGCCCGGTCAGCGGGCTGCCTTCGGACGCCATCGCCCGGGCCGGCATCGCCCGCACCTTCCAGAACATCAGGCTCTTCGCGCAGATGACGGTGCTGGACAACATCACCATGGCCCTCCACGCACGGGCGGGCTACTGGCTCTGGGAGGCCGCCTTCCGCACCGGGAACTTCCACCGCCAGGAGGCGCGGCTGCTGGCCGAGAGCCGGGAGCATCTGGCCCGCTTCGGCCTGCTGGACCGCCAGCGCGAGTCCGCGGGCAGCCTGCCCTACGGGGAGCAGCGCCGACTGGAGATCGCCCGCGCTCTGGCCACGGGTCCCAAGGTCCTGCTGCTGGACGAGCCCGCCGCGGGCATGAACCCCCGCGAGGTGGAGGAGCTGATCCAGCTCATCCAGCAGGTCCACCGGGACTTCTCCCTGGCCATCCTGCTCATCGAGCACCAGCTGCCGGTGGTGATGGAGCTCTGTCGCGAGGTGCAGGTGCTGGACTTCGGCCAGACCATCGCCAGCGGCGCCCCCCAGGAGGTGGTCCGCAATCCCCTGGTGATCGAGGCCTACCTGGGCGAAGAGGAGGCGCCGGCATGACCCTCCTGCGCGTGGAAAACCTTGCCGTCTCCTACGGCGCCATCAAGGCCCTGCACGGCATCAACCTCACCATCGAGGAAGGCGAGATCGTCTCCCTGCTGGGCGCCAACGGCGCCGGCAAGTCCACCACCCTGCGCGCCATCTCCCGGATGCTGCCCCTCCAGGGCGGCGACATCTTCTACCGGGACCAGAGTGTGAAGCAGATCCCGGCCCATCAGCTGGTGGCCATGGGCATCGGCCACGTGCCGGAGGGGCGCGGCATCTTCCCCAACCTCACGGTGCAGGAGAACCTGGCCCTGGCGGCCTGGACCCAGAAGAACAAGCAGCGCCTCGCGGCTTCCTACGAGAAGGTGTTCGCTCTCTTCCCGCGCCTGGAGGAGCGCCGACCTCAGCTGGGCGGCACTCTGTCGGGGGGCGAGCAGCAGATGCTGGCCGTGGGCCGGGCCCTCATGACCGACTGCCGGCTCATGCTGCTGGACGAGCCCTCCATGGGCCTCAGCCCGCTCCTGGTGAAGGAAGTGTTCCGCGCCCTCCAGGCCATCAACGCCCAGGGCATGACCATCCTGCTGGTGGAGCAGAACGCCCACATGGCCCTCAAGATCGCCCACCGCGGCTACGTCCTGGAGAACGGCCGCATGGTGCTCGAAGGCCCCGCCGCCGAGCTGGCCAAGGACCCCCGGGTGAAGGAGGCCTACCTGGGCGCATCAGAGGCCAAATGACGCCCCTGGTCAACCAGCGGGCTCAGGTGGCCGGCAGGTTGACGCTGATGGGCTCGCTGTAGGGAGGGCGTTCTCCGAACAGGGGCTGGCAGTACTCCACCAGGTACCGCTCCACGCCAGGGCGCTCGCGCGGGTTGACCACAGCCCAGGAGACGAACAGGCCCTGTCGGTGATAGGCCATGATCGCCTTGTCAGTCCGGTGCTCCGCCAGCCTCTCCTTGATCGCGCCCGAGCCGATCCGAAGCCACTCGGGGTGGCTGCCCCCGTGCCAGATGGCATAGACACCGTTGACTTCGCCCAGGCCCTCGATGTTCAGAGTCTCAAGCGAGGACCAGTTGCCGTTGGGTGCCTTGACCCACCTGAGCGTGCTCACTTCGGCTCCTTGGAGTGCTGGCGTGGGGGTGAACCTGCCGGATCCTATCCCGATCGGACCCGAGTCCAGACGGGTGACATGGACTGATTTTGAACCAGCGAAAGGTCCCGAGAGACTATGGATCGGCAACGCTAATCGATAGCCAAGAAAAATCAAAAAATGGTCTAGCTCTAAAACTAGACAACTGCCCACGGGAGACCAAAGGCCCCTCCTTCCTACTGGTCGGGAGCCTCTTTCTCTTTCTGGTAGGGACGTTCCCGCAGCCCGCCCATCGGGACAGGGCTGCGCCCTGGGCGCTCGCTCGAAGAACGCGCAGGGTTCCGGTAGTTACTGCGCCACGACTAGACCTCGACTGGCGTCAGGACGTAGCGGCCCTTGGCATCGCGGCTGAGCGTGCCCGCCAGGGTGTCGGGATCGTGATAGAAGGCGCAGAGGTCCTGGGTGCCCGTGAGCTCCTGGAGCACCTTCAGCCGCTCATCCACACAGGTGACCACGTCCAGGTCGTAGCCCATGCACCAGGCGGGCTGGATGTGACGGGAGGTGGGGATCAGGTCGGAGACGAAGAACAGCTTGCGGCCGCCGCCTTCCACCACCACGATCTGCAGGCCCTTGATATGGCCCGGGGCGGGACGCACTGAGACGCCAGGCAGCACCTCGGCGGCGCCGTCCACGGTGTCCAGCACCCCCGCGGCTTCCAGGGGTTCCCAGTTGGGGGGTAGGTAGCTGGCCTTCACGCGCAGGTGGGGCTTCTTGGCGTCGGCCAGGTCCTGGGCCTGCACCAGATAGCGAGCATTGGGGAAGCTGGGCACGGCCTGGCCGTCGGGGCCGAGGCGGGTGCTGCCGCCTGCGTGGTCGAAGTGCAGGTGCGTGAGGATGCAGAGGGTGACGTCCTCAGGCTTCACGCCGACCTTGGCGAGGTTGGCATCGAGGGTGCCACGGCCCGCCAGCTTGAACCGGGCCATGAAGTCGTCGCTCTCCTTGTCGCCGTTGCCGTTCTCCACCAGAATCACGTGCTTCTTGCCGTCCACCTCGCCACGGACGAGCAGGCACTGGGTGTCCATGAGGATCTGGTTGTCCGCGTCGGCGGGATGCACGCGGTTCCACACGGCCTTGGGCACGGTGCCGTACATGGCGCCGCCATCCAGGCGGAAGCTGCCGGCACTAACGAACTGGACATCCCAGGGACCGAACTGCATGACGTGCTCCTTACCAGAGGGGGGTCGGGATCAGAATGCCAGCACCTTGCGCGCGGCGGCGAGGACCTTGTCGGTGTTGGGGAGGGTGGTGCGCTCGAGGATGCGGTTGAAGCCCACGGGGGTGAACTCGCTGCCCACGCGCTCCACGGGGGCGTCCAGCCAGGGGAAGCACTCCGAAGCGGCAATCGCCGCGAGCTCGCCGCCGAAGCCGCCGAAGACCTTGTCCTCGTGGGCGATGAGCACCCGGTGGGTCTTCCGGACGGAGCGCACGATGGCCTCGGTGTCCAGGGGGCTGAGGCAGCGGAGGTCCACCACCTCCACGGACCGGCCTTCCTTCTCTAGCCGAGCTGCGGCCTCCAGGGCGAAGTGCACCGGGGTGCCGTAGGCGAGGATGGTGAGCTCGGTGCCCTCGCGGCGGACCCGGGCCTTGCCGAAGGGCACGGCGAAGTCCGGGGGCACCACGGTGTAGGCCAGCTTCGAGTTGTAGAGGAACTTCGGCTCCAGGTAGAGCGTGGTCCCGCGGCTGCGCATGGCAGTGCGCAGCAGGCCCGCCGCGTCGTCCGCGAAGGCGGGCACCACCACGCGGATGCCCGGCAGCGTGGTGAGCCAGCCCTCCACGTTCTGCGAGTGGTAGAGGCCGCCGCCGATGTAGCCGCCGGAGGCGATGCGGATGGTGACGTTGGGCGAGAACTGGCCGGCGCTGCGCCAGTAGTCGTGGCTGGTCTCGACAATCTGCTCGGCCGCGGGCCAGATGTAGTCCGCGAACTCGGCGCCCTCCACCACGACCCGGATCTTGTCGTCGAGGCGCGAGAAGCCGTTGGCGGTGCCCACGATGAAGTCCTCGGCGATGGGGCCGTTGAACACGCGCTTCTCGCCGAACTCCTGCTGCAGCCCCTTCGACACGTTGAAGATGCCGCCCTTCTCCTTGTTGGCCATGTCCTGGCCCCAGATGAAGGTGTCGGGGTTGTGGCGGAACTCGGCCTTGAGGGTCTGGTTCAGGGCCGTGATGACGCTGACCGGATCACCGACGGCCTGGTGGGTGCCGTCGGGATAGTCCGGTGACACCCAGGCTTCGGGAATGATGAAGTCGTGGATGCTGGCGGGCTCGGGATTCGGTGCGGCCATGGCCAGGTTGTGGGCCGCGAGGTAGCGGGCCTGGTTCTCGGCCTCGATGGCCTCCAGTTCGGCCTCGTCCAGGCCATGCTGCAGGCAGTAGGCGCGGAAGCGGGGCAGGGGATCCCGGGCCTTGGCCTCGGCGCGCTCGGCCTCGTCCCGGTAGAGCTCGTGGCGGTCCGAGTTGGAGTGGCTGCCGATGCGGACGCAGGTGGCGTAGACCATGGCGGGGCCCTGGCCCGTGCGGACGTAGGCCCGGGCCGCGTCCATGGCGCGCAGGGAGTCCGGGAAGTCGAGGCCGTCGCACTTGATGATCTTCAGGTTCGGGAAGCCGCTGAAGTTGTCGCAGATGTGCTCATTGGCGCTCTGGTCCCGTTTGGGCACCGAGATGCCGTAGCCGTTGTCCTGGATGACGAAGATGACCGGCAGCTGCTCGCGGTCCGCGCCGTTGATGCTCTCGAAGCAGTAGCCCTCGGACAGGGAGGACTCCCCCTGGCTGCAGTAGACGATGCTGTCCCGCTCGTAGTACTTCACCGCGCGGCCCAGGCCCACCGCGTGCTGGGTGTGGTTGCCCGTGAGGCTGGAGACGTTCTGGATGCCGATGGAGGGCTTGGCGAAGTGGTTGCTCATGTGGCGGCCGCCGCCAGCCACATCCGAGGCCTTGGAGATGCCGTTGAGGAGCAGCTCCTCGGCGGTGATGCCCGCCGCCAGGCAGGTCAGGAGGTCGCGGTAGTAGGGGAACAGGAAGTCCCGTCCCGCCCGGAAGCCCAGGCCCAGGGCCAGCTGGATGCCGTCATGGCCGGCGCAGGGGGCGTGATAGGACCAGCCGATGGCCTGCTTGAGGTAGTTCGGTGCCTTGTTGTCCAGGATCCGGCCCAGGTGCATGAGCTCGTACCAGCGGCAGAGCTCCTCTCGGCTCGGGCCTTCCCGGCCATCCGGGGCGCTCAGGGCCGCCTTCACCAGGGTCGGAGTGTCCAACCTTCACCTCCAAAGAGCTGCTTCTCAAATACGATGTTCCAACAGTTATCATCGTTCCACAGCGGGCCGAGGGAGCCTAGGGCCGAGCCCCGGCGTTCGGCCTCAGCCATGGTTCCACACCAGGAGCTTGGCCTCGCGGTTGGCATCGGTGAACGCCTTGGCGACGCGCCGCAGCGCCCCGTTCATGGTCATGTCCTTGCCATCGGGGAACCACAGGGTGATGCCCGTCGGATGGTTGCCGAGGTGCTTGCGGAGGCGCTCCACCAGCACCTCGGCGCCAGACTCGGACGTGTGCGGCATGAGCAGCAGATACTCATCGGCGGACAGCTCCACCAGCAGATCCTCGCCCCGGAGCTGCGCGGAAGCAGCTGCCAGGCGGCCCTTGGTGCCGGCCCTCAGCGGCTGGGACCAGAGCGCCAGGGCCATGGGCTCCCGGCGCCGGCGGGACATGAACAGCGTGGACTGCAGCCAGATGTCCAGGAAGCGGCGGTTCGGCAGGCCCGAGCGGGAGCTCTGAAGGGTGCTGTCCTCCACGATGGCGCTGCTCAGTTCGAGGGCCTCCATGGCGGAGCGCAGCTCCTGCTTGAGGGTCTCGGACTCCATGGTCCGGGCCATCATCTGGCCCAGGGTCATGAGCAGGGAGACCTGCCCCCGGGTGAAGGGCCGGGGGCCGTGGTGCTGGACGCAGAGGGTGCCGATGGAGCGGTCCTCGAGCTGCAGCGCCACGCCGGCGTAGCCGCGGATGCCCAGCTCTAGGTGGCCGGTGCTCTTGCGCCACCGGGCCTCCGCAGCCGCGTCCCGGATGACCAGGGGCCGGTCGGGATGCGCGAGCACGAAGGAGCAGAAGCCCTTCTCGGGCGCCTCGAAGATCCCGCTCATGCTGCCCTTGGGGCTCACGGCCCACCAGAACACCTCGTAGCCCAGGGCGGTGACCCGCGTCAGCATGGCGCGGTCCACGCCAAGAGACTGCACCAGGAGGGCCAGCCCCCGCTCGAAGAGCTTTGCGGGATCTGTCCGGCTCTTCTTGAGCAGGTCGGACAACGCCGCAAGAGGATCTGGAGTGCCTCTACGTCGCTTGACGGGATGGGCCACCACTGCGGGGATCTCCAATAGGTGCCTCTAGGGTGCCGGGGTTTGAGCAGGGTGCAAGGTCTACCAGCTGACCACGCGGAGGGACGGACTGATCTCGGACTGGAGCAGCCCCTCAATGTAATACAGCGTGCCGCTGGTGGAGGAGGGGCAGGAGCCGCAGGCGCCGTGATAGCTGATCTGCAGGGTCTGGCCATCGAAAGAGATGACCTCCAGGCCGCCGCCGTCGCCGGCCAGGCCGGGCCGGACCCGGGTGTCCAGCAGCTCATTGATGCGGGCCAGGGTCGCGTCCGCGTCGCCGCCCGGGGTGAGGGGAGCCGTGTCCCCGGTGGCATCCTCCGGCAGCTTCAGGTCCTCGATGGCGTCGCAGATGGGGTCGATGAGGTCGCTCCACTCTGCGGACGGCTCCTTGTTCACGGTGACGAAGCGGTCCATGTAGAACACGGAAGTGATCTTCCCCAGCCCGAAGAGGCAGGAGCCCAGAGGATCTCCCACCGCTGCGCCGAAATCCTTGAAGGAGCGGGAACCCCCCTTGAGCAGGGCCGGGTTCACCAGGAACTTGAGGGCGTCCGGATTCGGGGTGGGCTCGATGTTGATGACCTTGGGCATGGCAGGCTCCGAGTAAAGTTTACCAAATTCGTCAGGTAATTGGCGGTACATAATCGTCAGATGGCCCATCCCATCGGCGCGGAGTACATGGATCCCGGCAGGCCCCTCATCCTGGTGACGGGGGCCACGGGTTACATCGGCGGCCGCCTGGTGCCGCGCCTGCTGGCGGAGGGCCACCGGGTGCGCTGCCTGGTGCGGAACCCGGACCGGCTCTCGGGCCGGCGCTGGCCCGGCGTCGAGCTGGTCAAGGGCGATGTGTCCAATGCCGCCTCCCTGGAAGCGGTGCTCGAGGGCGTCACCCAGGCCTACTACCTGGTCCATGCCATGGGCGAGGACAGCCCGGACTTCCGGGGCCGGGACCTGCGCCAGGCCCTGACCTTCGCCGACGCCTGCGCCCGGGCCGGGGTGCGCCGGATCCTCTACCTGGGTGGCCTGGGCGATCCTACCCACCACCGCAGTGACCACCTGGCCAGCCGGCAGGAGGTGGGCGCCGCCCTGGGCTCCGCCGGGGTGCCCGTGCTGGAGTTCCGGGCCGCGGTGATCGTGGGCAGCGGCAGCGCCAGCTTCGAGATGATCCGCCACCTCACGGAGCGCCTCCCTTTCATGATCACGCCGCGGTGGGTGAACACCCGCTGCCAGCCCATTGGCGTGCGCGACATCCTGGCTTACCTCGTGGAGGCCCTGACGCATCCGGAAGTCGCCGGCATCTTCGAGGTCGGCGGCCAGGACGTGCTCGACTACCGCAGCATGATGCTGGCCTACGCCGAGGCCCGCGGGCTGCGCCGGATCATCATTCCCATGAACGTGCCCCTGCCCATCCTCTCGGTGCTCTGGGTCGATCTGATGACGCCCATTCCCCTGGTGCTGGCCGGGCCCCTGGTGGAGGGGATGAGCACCGAGGTGGTGGTCCGCGATCCCCGCGCCCTGGAGGTCTTCGCCGTGCGCCCCATGAACTACCGGGAGGCCCTGGCCTTGGCCTTGCAGCGCCTGGACGAGGACGGCGTGGAGACCACCTGGGCCTCCAGCCTCGCGGGTGAGCCAGAGGGGACGTCCCTTGGCTCGCACGAGGGCATGCTGCTGGAGCGCCACCAGTGCCACGTAAAGGCGCCGCCCCAGGAGGTCTTCCGGGTGTTCTGCGCCCTGGGCGGGGAGAACGGCTGGCCCGCGGGCAACTGGCTCTGGCAGATCCGCGGCATGCTGGATCGCCTCTTCAACGGCGTGGGCATGCGCCGGGGCCGGAGGCACCCCCGGGACCTGCGCGTGGGCGACCCTGTGGACTTCTGGCGGGTGGAGGCGGTGGAGGAGGATCGGCTGCTGCGCCTGCGGGCGGAGATGAAGACCAACGGCGACGCCTGGCTGCAGTTCACGGTGCGTCCCGAGGGCGAGGGCTCGCGCCTGGAGCAGATCGCCTTCTTCGAACCCCACGGGCTGCTGGGGCTGATCTACTGGTACTCGGTGCTGCCCTTCCATCTCTTCGTCTTCCCCGGAATGATCCGGACCTTGAGGCGCCGTGCCGAAGCGGCCGCGGCCGGAACAGGACAGTGACCATGCTCCATGCGCAACGGGAGGCCTGCCTGAGTGCCGCCCAGGCCGGGGCCGAGGTCCTGGTGGGGTATTTCCGGAAGCTAGACCCCGCCGCCATCACCGAGAAGACCAAGAACGACTACGTGAGCAACGCCGACCGCGAAGCCGAGGCCGTCATCCGCGCGGAACTGGCCAGCCGCTTCCCTGACTACGGGTTCCTGGGCGAAGAGGGTGGCGGCTCTGGAAGCACCGAGATCCTCTGGATTGTGGACCCCCTAGACGGCACCCTGAACTTCGTCCAGGGCTTCCCCCACTGGTGTGTCTCCGTGGCCCTGTGGGACGCGGCGGGTCCCGTGGTGGGCTGCGTGCTGGATCCCCTGCGCGGGGACTGCTTCCTGGCTGCCCGGGGCCAGGGCGCCACCTGGAACGGCCAGCCCATGCGTGTGTCCCGGCAGGTGGGCCTGGATGGCGCCTTCCTGGCCACTGGCTTCGCCTACCAACTGGGCGACCGCTGGCCCCTGTTCAACGCCGCCCTCGGCCGTGTCTTCCCCCGCGCCAAGGGCCTCCGCCGCGCCGGCAGCGCCGCCCTGGACCTGGCCCACACCGCCTGCGGCATTTACGATGGCTTCTTCGAGCTGGGCCTCAAGCCCTGGGACATCGCCGCCGGCGCCCTCCTCGTCACCGAAGCCGGCGGCGTCCTCACCGACTGGGAAGGCGGCCCGGACTGGTTCCAGAGCGGCAACCTCGTCAGTGGCACCCCGGGCGTTGCACCTGAGCTGCTCGACGCGCTTAGGGGCTAATAGACTCTCCACGAAGGGCACGAAGATGGACCTGTATTTCTTCGTGCCCTTCGTGGAGATCCTTTCAACTCTTACGCCTCGCCCTTGGCTTGCCGGCTGTAGACGACGACGTAGAGGCAGAGGGCGATGAGGGCCAGGAGGCCGAGCCACTCGCCGAGGGCGCCTTCGGCGGCATGGGCGCTGAGGAGGGGGAAGCCTTCGGTCCACTTGAGCTTCACGAAGCTGGCCACGACGCCCATGATGGCGCCGCCGGCCATGAGGCCGCTGGCGATGAGCACACCGCGGTTCTCCCGGGCCTTGGCGTCGGCCTCGCTGGTGCCGGCCTTGGGCCGGTTCACCCAGTGGGCCAGCAGGCCGCCCAGGAAGAGGGGCGTGTTCAGCTCGATGGGCAGGTACATGCCCAGGGCGAAGCCCAGGGCAGGCAGCTCCACCATGCGCAGCACGACGGAGAGCATGACGCCGAGGCCGAAGGCGTACCAGCGCAGGGGCATGGATACGGTGCCGAAGATGCCCTCGAGGATGGCCTTCATGGCGCTGGCCTGGGGGGCGGGGATGGAGCTGCCCAGGGCCATGGTGCCATCCAGGTTCACCTGCTTGGCCATGAGCCACATGGCGATGCCCGTGAAGATGGCCGCCACCAGGGTGCCCACGAACTTCCAGGCGATCTGCCGGGCGGGGGTGGAGCCGATCCAGTGGCCGATCTTCAGGTCCGTGCTGAAGGCGCCCGAGGCCGCCAGGGCCGTGCAGACGATGCCGCCCACCATCATGGTGAGGAACATCCCGTAGCCGCCGGTGAAGTTCAGCTTGAGCATGAGCACGCCGGTGATGACCAGGGTCAGCATGGTCATGCCGCTGATGGGGTTGGTGCCGATGGTGGCGATGGCGCGGGCTGCCACCGGGGCGAAGAAGAACGAGATCACCATGACGACGGTGGTGGCCACCAGGGCCGGCACCAGGGCGTTGCGGATGCCCAGGCCGAAGCTCAGGAAGGCCATGGTGCCCACCACGCAGGTGACCAGGCCCGCGGCGACCATGGAGCCCGCCAGGGTGCGGTCCGTGCGCACGGTGACCGCAGCGGCCTCGGCGGCGGCGTCGCGGTTGGCCAGCGCCTTCAGGTTGCTGATGATGCTGCGGATCATGTTGGGCATGGAGGCGGCCACGCCCATGATGCCCGCACCGGCGATGGCGCCCACGCCGACGATGCGGATGTAGGAGAAGAAGACCTGCTCGGGCGTCATGCTGGCGATGAGCTTCGTGCCCGGGGCCACGACGCTGGGCACGTACTGGCCGATGGCGTGGAAGAGGGGCACCAGCACGAACATGCTGAAGAAGGACCCCGCCGCGATCACCGCCGAGTACTTCAGGCCGATGATGTAGCCGATGCCCAGGGTGGCGGCGCTGTTCAGGAAGTTGAAGGACATGAACTTCTGGCGCAGGGCGTGGCCCACCCAGACGTGCTCTAGGCGCAGGTATTCGCCCATGCCCCGGAAGATTGACACGATGCCGTCATAGGCCGCGCCGATGAAGGCGGCCACGGCCAGCTCCTTGGCCTGGTTGCCCGCCTTCTCGCCAGTCACCAGGATCTCCGCGGTGGCGGTGGCCTCGGGCCAGGGGAAGATGCCGTGGTTCTCGACCATGAAGTGGTGGCGCAGGGGCACCAGGAACAGGATGCCGATGCAGCCGCCAAGGAAGCTGACGATCACCACCTGCCACAGCGTGGGCGTGGGCACGCCGCTGCCCGGCGTCTGGGCCAGGATGTAGAGGGCGGGGATGGTGAAGGCCGCGCCGCTCACTACGTGGCTGCTGTTGGCGCCGATGCTCTGGACGATGACGTTCTCGAGGATGGTGTTCTTGCGGGGGAAGAAGCGGGAGAGCCCCACGGCCAGGATGGCGATGGGGATGGCGGCCTCGATGCCCTGGCCCAGCTTGAGGGCCAGGTAGGCGGCGGCCATGCTGAAGATCGCGCAGAAGATGAGACCCATGGTGATGGCCCGGGGCGTGACTTCGGGCACGCCGTCCTGGGGCACCAGGGGCACGTAGGCTTCGCCCAGGTCCAGGGGCCGCCGCGCATTAAGGGGCAGGCCTTTGATCTCCTGGGGTTCGGTTCCGTGGGACATGGGGGCTCCTCGAGGGCAGAAGGCAGGACGGGGTTCAAAGACGCGGGTTCAGGATCCCACTTTTTCGCGGCAGGCATCCAGGTAGAGGCCCGCGGCCAGAAGCAGGAACACAGTCAGGCCGATCCAGTTCCCCCAGGCGCCGACGAACACCCCGAAGCCGCCCCAGGTGGTCATATCCGGGATGAGGTGCACGTGGGCGGAGTCCTCGAGGAACTTGAGGAAGGCGGCGAACACGCCCACCAGGGCGCCCCCGGCGATGAAGCCCGAGGCGATCAGGGTGCCCTTCTCGTGGCGGGCCTTGCTGAGCACCGCATCCTTGCTGGAGCGCTCCACGAACCAGGCCACGGCGGCCCCCAGGACCAGCGGGGAGTTCAGCTCCATGGGCAGGTACATCCCCATGGCGAAGGCCAGGCCGGACACGCCGCACATCTCCACCGAGGCGGCGATGACGGCGCCGATGCCATACATGAACCAGGGCGCGCCGGCGCCGCCGAAGACGCCCCGCAGCACCGCGGCCATGGCGTTGGGCTGGGGCGCAGGCAGGGGATGGGGGTGCAGGGCGCTGGGGGCGAAGCCGTAGACCTTGGCCATGAGCAGGATCACGGCGGTGGTGGCCACGGAGGCCGCGATGCTTCCGACGATGTTGCTGAGCTCGATGGTGCGGGGCGTGGCGCCCAGCCAGTAGCCGATCTTGTACTGGGTGACCAGGGAGCCGGCCATGGAGAGGGCCGAGCAGACGACCCCGCCCACCAGCAGCACCTGGAGCATGCCGCTCCGGCCCGCCAGCCCCAGGGCGGACAGGGCCGCGGCGGTGATGATGAGGGTTGTGAGGGTCATGCCGCTGATGGGGGTGGTGCTGATCATGGCCACGGCCCAGGCGCTCACGGCGGTGAACAGGAAGGTGATGACCAGGGTCAGGGCCGTGGCGGCCAGGGCCAGATGCAGGCTCCGGGTCTCGCCCGCCAGCACCGAGAACCGGAAGTAGGCGAGGATGGCCAGGGCCACGCCCACGATGCCGAGCAGGTTCGCGCTCATGGGCATGGCGCGGTCCGTGCGGATGTCCTCCACCTGGCTTGCGCCGCCCTTCAGCAGATGCGCGAGCTCGCCGAAGGCCTGCTTCGTGGCCTTCGCGATCACCGGGGACATCTTCAGGATGGAGATGATTCCCGCTGCGAAGATGCCTCCGATGCCCACGGGCCGGACGTAGTTCGCGAAGATGGCCTCGTAGCCCATGGTGTGCAGCGGGACGGCACCGTTAGAGATCGCACCGAGGATGAACTGGCCCAGGTGCGCAAAGAGGGGCACCAGCACCAGGAAGCTCAGGAGGCTCCCCGCCATGATGATGGCCGCGTACTGGATGCCCATGATGTAGCCCAGGCCCAGGACCGCGGCGGCGGTGTTCATGGAGAACACGGCCTTGAAGCGGCCCGTGAACCCATCCAGCACGCCGATGGAGGCAGTGCTGAAGTTCTCGGCCCAGCCGCGCATGGCGGGCCCCACGAAGTCGAAGGCGGCGGCGGTGAGGGCGGAGTAGGTCAGCACGATGGCGCTGTGGCCGCCCCGCTTGCCGGCCATGAGGATCTCAGTGGTGGCGGTGGCCTCGGGGAAGGGCAGGCGGCCGTGCAGGTCCCGCACGAAGTAGCGGCGGAAGGGGGCCAGGAAGAACACGCCCAGGATGCCGCCCAGCAGGGGCACCAGGAAGATCTGCCAGAAACCCGTCTTCAGTTCCAGGATGTGCAGGGCGGGCATGACGAAGACGCTGCCGCCGGCGATGATCCCGCTGGTGGCGCCGATGGCCAGCACGTTCACGTTCTCCAGCAGGGTGGAGGACCGGCGCTTGAGGACCTTCACGGCCAGGACGGAGAAGCCCACGGCCAGGATGGAGATGGGGATGGCGCTCTCGATGCCCTGGCCCAGCTTCAGGGCGATGTAGGTGGCGGCGGCGGAGAACAGCACGGACCAGATGAAGCCCGAGACCACGCTCCGCACCGTGACTTCGGGCGGATGCTCTGCGGCCGGGATGACCGGCTGGTAGGTCTCGCCCTCCCGCAACTCCCGGAAGGCGTTCTCGGGCAGGCGGAGGCCCTCCTCTCTCTGCTCAGAGCTCATGGCTGCACCGGCTGGGCTGGGCGGCTGGACGTGCGGGCCGGGCCATCAGGCGGGGAACTTGTCGAGCATGCCCTGCACCACGCGGCGCGAGAGGCCGTGGTAGCCGGGGCTGGCGGCGGCATAGATCTCGCGCGCCAGGGCCCGGGTGCGGGGGGTGGCCTCCAGGGCGCCGTAGAGGGGCCGGAGGTACTTCATGCGGCCCACCCGCAGCAGGACCTCCCGGAGCTTCGGGAAGGCCGGCTCGTAGTCCGCGGCGGCGGCCAGGGTGAGCCACTCCACCAGGATCTCGTGGTTGCCCCGGCCCATGAGCTGGAAGTGGGCGTCCAGCCAGGCGCAATCGGCCTGCGTGACCTTGCGGGGCAGCTTCTGGAGGAAGACCAGCAGCTCGTTGGTGCTCCAGCCGGCGATCTGGCTTTCGCTGGGCCGCTCGCCCGCCGCCCAGCCGTCCGCCAGGGCCGTGAGGGTGTCCAGCATGGCGCTGTGGAACTGCGGGGCGCTGGCGGGCAGGCCCGGCTCATCCAGGTAGGACCGGGCGTGCACCGCCTCCAGAGCGCCCGGCAGCTTGGCGTCCACGAAGGCGCAGAACTGCTCGGTGGTAATGGAGGTGAAGCGGAAGGCGTCCATGTACTCGCGGAGGAAGCGATGGAAGCGGTCCTCGCCCACCTCGCGCTCCAGGGCCGCCACCAGGCGGGCGCCCTTCTCGTAGGGGATGCTGGAGAAGGCGTCATCGGGATCGATGCCCGTCAGGTGCAGGCGCAGCACCGTCAGATTGGGCTCGTGGGCGAAGCGCTCCAGGCTGTCCTCCAGGGCCTTCTGGCCCATGGCCCAGCCCAGGGCCGCCGCGTCGTCGCCGTGCAGGGTGCGCAGGATCTTGCGCTCGGCCCAGACGGTGAAGCCTTCGTTGAGCCAGAAGTGCTCCATGCTGGCATTGGTGACCAGGTTGCCGGTCCAGCTGTGGGCCAGTTCGTGCGCCACCACGTCCACCAGGCTGCGGTCCCCCGCCAGCAGGGTGGGCGTGAGGAAGGTCATGCGCGGGTTCTCCATGCCACCGTAGGGGAAGGAGGGCGGCAGCACGAGCATGTCGTAGCGGTCCCAGGGGTAGGGCCCGAAGAGCCCTTCGGCCTTGAGGATCATGTCCTCCACCTCGGCGAACTCCCAGGCGGCGGCCTCGACGGTCTCGGGCTCGGCCCAGACGCGGGCGCGGGGGCTGAGGTCTCGGCTGGCGAGGCGGCCCACGGCCAGGGCCAGCAGGTAGGAGGGAATGGGCTGGGGCATGGTGAAGCGGAAGGTGTGGCGGCCGTCGCCGGTGGATTCGTCCCCGGCGGGACCGGCGCTCATGACCGCCGTGAGGCCCTCAGGCACCGTCACTTCGGCCTTGTAGGCCACGCGCACCACGGGGGTGTCCTGGCAGGGCACCATGGTGCGGGCATGGATCTGCTGGCACTGGCTGAAGAGGTAGGGCGCCACCTTGCCTTCGGTCTGGCTGGGCTCCAGCCACTGAAGCGCCATGGCGTCCGGGGAGGTGCGGTAGGTGATGGCCACCTCCTGGGTGTCGGCGGGCAGGTCCAGGCGCAGGCGGCTGCCGAGGATGGCGTCGGCCTCGCCCAGCTCCCAGGGGATGGGGCCGTGGCCCGGCACCTGCACGGACAGGATCTCCAGGCCCTTGGTGTCGAGGTCCAGGGTGCCGGTGGCGTTCGCGCCGAACTCCAGCACCACCTCGCCGTCGATGCGCTTGGTGGCGAAGTCCACCCCCAGCTTCAGCCGCAGGCGCCGGGCCTTGGGCTGCGCAGCGTCATAGTAGGAGTGCGGATCAGGGTGGCGCATAAGGACCTCGTGAGACTCCAGATGATACCCATTCCCATCCATCACGAGGCCCCGCAAGCGGGGCCTCGTATCTGAAAATCGAAGATTTTCAGCTGGCGCTAATCTTCGTCAGGTACCAACCCCTCAACCTTCCTTACCTTGATCACGTCCCCGTGTTCCTTGACGATGCAACGCAGCCAGTCCTCGGGCGCCTTGGGGTGGGTGACCTCGCCCTTCGGGCCCCGCACATTGCCGTCGAGATACTTCCAGACGAGGAACTCGCCCAGCTTCTTCCAGCGGGCCATGAGCACCCCCGTTTCCTGGGCGGCGAAGCGGGTGAGGTAGTCCTGCGCGAGCGCCGGATCCTTCCGGTAGAGGTCCAGGGCGGTGCGGTCGACCTCGGCCTGACCGGCGAGGTAGCGGCCCTCGAATTCGCGCTGCACTTTCTGCACGTCTACGATCATGTCGCTCCAGCGCGTATAGGTGTAGTTGGAGACGAAGTTGAAGGTCCAGAAGGCGCTGTCCCAGCTGAACTCGTCGAAGTTTCCGGTCCCGATCGCGAAGGCCTTGGGCGGCGTCGTGATGGCGCAGCTGATGGGCACATAGACCGTGGTGAAGGTGTCATCCACGCCGAACCAGAGCACCCCGCCGACGGGGCCGGGCAGCCAGGAACGGGACTGGCTCACGAAGGAGAAGCCGGTCTGCTGGGTGCTGATGGCCCGCTCGTGGATGTAGTCCTGGCCGTCGACCTTGAAGCCCATGGGTCGCCAGCGGTAGGGCAGCTTGTAGGCCCCGGCGCCCACATCCTGGGTCATGTCGAACTCGGTGCCCTCGTAGTGGTCCCGCATCAGCGCCATGGCGTCGCTCACGGTGAGCTTGGTGTCGGGCTTGATGAACAGGGGCATGGGCTTGGCGCCCTTCTCGGCCTTCACGAAGTCGATGGGCAGCTTGAGGCTGGGCGCGGCGCGGCGGAAGATGCTCCAGACCCGGGCCTCGCAGGCCCGCAGGGCACCAAAAGAGAGGGGCGCGTAGGTGTCGGCGAAGCTGAACGACTTGTCTTCGCCCTTGAACCAGCCCTTGGCGCGGGCGAAGGAGATGAGGTCCTTGCTGTAGATGGCCGTTGAGGGATCGTTCAGCGGGAACCGCCGGATGCGGGCCTGGTTGGCGTGGGCGCTGATGGTGCCGTCCGGAAGCTGGTAGGCCACCCAGAGGGCGCCGGTCTGGCCCTTGCCGCGGCCCATCATCTCGAGGATCCAAACTTCGTTGGGGTCCGCGAGGGAGAAGCTCTCTCCGCTGCTGGCGTAGCCGTAGTCCTCCACCAGCTTTGTCATCACCTCGATGGCCTCCCGGGCCGTCTTGGCGCGCTCGAGGGCGAGGTAGATGAGGCTGCCGTAGTCGAGGATGCCGCTGGGGCCGGCCAGGTCCTTGCGGCCGCCGAAGGTCGTCTCCGCGATGGCAAGCTGGTGCTCGTTCATGTTGCCGACGCGGGTGTAGGTGACCGGCGCTTCCGGGATGCTGCCCAGCACCTTGCCCGTATCAAAGGTGAAGCCGCTGTCCCACTCGCGGATCTCACGTCGGGCGCCGGGCAGGTGGCGGCCCCCGGCTTTGAAGTAGAGCTCCCCGTACAGCGTGTGGCTGTCCGCGGAGTAGGTCACCATGGTCGAGCCGTCCTTGCTCGCGCCCTTGGTGATGAGCAGGTTGGTGCAGGCCTGGAGGGCGGCGCCCGCGGCGAGCAGGCTCGCGAGCAGGACGATGGGGCGAATGCGCATGGGAACCTCGGTGGGATCGGGGGCTGCTACCAGATGGCCGGACGCACCTTCGCGTCGCGCTTCATGGGTTGGCCATCAGAGCAGCCAAAGGCCTCGTAGAACTCGGGCAGGTTGGACAGAGGGCCGTTCACCCGCTCCCGGCCGGGGCTGTGCGAATCGGTCTTGAGGCGCAGGGAGAGGGCTGCTTCGCGGATGTGGTTGCGCCACACCGTGGCCGCGCCCAGGAAGAAGCGCTGAGGCCCCGTGAAGCCGTCGATGGGTGCAGGCTCAGGCTTGCCCTTCAGGCTGTTCCGGTAGGCGGCGAAGGCGATCTTGAGCCCGCCGATGTCCGCGATGTTCTCGCCCAGGGTGAGCTTGCCGTTCACGTGCTCGCCCTTGAGGGGTTCGTAGGCGTCGTACTGCTTCACCACCAGGTCCGTGCGGGACTCATAGGCCTGCTTGTCTGCCTCGGTCCACCAGTTCTTGAGGTTGCCCTGGGCGTCGAACTGGCTGCCGCTGTCGTCGAAGCCGTGGGTCATCTCGTGGCCGATCACGAACCCCAAGGAGCCGTAGTTCACGGCGTCATCGGCCTTGGGATCGAAGAAAGGCGGCTGCAGGATGCCCGCGGGGAACACGATCTCGTTCATGGAGGAGCTGTAGTAGGCGTTCACGGTGGGCGGGGTCATGCCCCACTCCGAGCGGTCGATGGCCTTGCCCAGCTTGGCCAGGTTCTCCTGCACGCGGAAGGCCGAAGCCCGGCGGACGTTGCCAAAGGCATCGTCGCGCTTGACGTCGAAGGCGTAGGTCTTCCACTTGTCGGGGTAGCCGATCTTCACGCCGAAAGCATTGAGCTTGGTGATGGCCTGCTGCCTGGTCTCGGCGCCCATCCAGTCCAGGTTGGTGATGCGCTCCCGCAGGGCCACCCGCAGGTTCTCCACCATGTCGAGGACCCGCTTCTTGGACTCCGGGGGGAAGGCCACCTTCACGTAGAGCTGACCCAGGGCCTCGCCCAGGATGGCGTCCGTGAGGGCCTCGATGCGCTTGGCGCGGGGCTCGCGCTCCGGGGTTCCGTTCAGCACCTTGCCCTGAAAGGCGAAGGACTCTTCACCGAAGGCCTTGGGCAGCAGGTTGGCGGAGGCGTTGAGTGCGTGCCAGCGCAGGTAGGTCCGCCACTGGGTGGCGGGGGTCTCCGCGGCCAGCTTGCCGAAGGCCTGGAAGTAGGAGGGCTGGCTGAGGTTCAGGTCTTTGACTGCCACCCCCCGGGCCTGGAAGTAGCCCTGCCAGTCGAACCCCGGCGCCTCGGTCGCCACCTGGTCGAGGGTGCGCTTGTTGTAGCGCTTCACGGGGTTCCGCAGCTCCACGCGGGTCCACTGGGCCGTGGCCATGCGGGTCTCGAGCTCCAGGATGACCTTGGCGCGGACGGCGGCCAGGGCCGGGCTGTCGCCGGCCAGCTGGAGCATCTTCGCCACGTGGGTCTCGTACTTGGCGCGGATGTCCCGGCTGCGGGCATCGTCCTTCAGGTAGTAGTCCCGGTCGGGCAGGCCCGTGCCACCCTGCATGAGGTTGCCCATGTAGCGCGTGGATTCCTTGGCGTCCTGACCCACGTAGAAGCCGAAGCCGCCCGGCAGGCCCTGGGTGTGGAGCTTCGCCAGCAGGGCGGGCAGCTGCTTGGTGTCCTGCAGCCCGTCAATGGTGGCGAAGAGGGGCTGCAGCGGAGCCAAACCCCGCTTGTCGATGGCGGCTGCGTCCATGCCGGCGGCGTAGAAATCACCAACCTTCTGCTCGACGCTGCCCTTGGCCCAGGTGGTCTTCGCGCTGGTCTCCTCGAGAATCTGCTTGAGGATGGCGCGGTTGCGCTCGCTCACTTCCTCGAAGGCCCCGTAGCGCGCCTTGTCCGCGGGCAGGGTGTGGCCCTTGAGCCAGCCGCCATTGGCGTAGCTGTAGAAGTCCTCACAGGGCTTCACCGAGGCGTCGATGTTCACGGGATCGACGCCGGGCTTTTCACTGGCCACCAGGGCCAAGGAGGCAACGCCAAGACAGAGGCACAGAGAGGCGCGGAGGGGGAAAGCCATGGATAACCTCGTAAGATGAGGGAGAAAGATTATCACAGCGCCAGCCAGCCCCGGGAGGCCGCCTCTGGCGACCTGGGGCTTGGCTCTGGCGCGGGCAGGGCTGTCCTAGAAGCGAACCGTGACGGTCTCGCCTTCCTTCATGTG
>CAIPAY010000004.1 GCA_903863195.1 uncultured Holophagaceae bacterium | reverse complement strand
GCGTCCCCTAAGAGGCTCGGCAGCGGCGCCCCTGGATAGAGTCCATGCTCCGATTCGCCCCAGGCCAAAATCACCGTAATCACTGCCATCACCGGCTGAGAATTTTTTCAGATTTTTTCTTTATCGGCTTTTCATCAGCAGTTATCGGTGTTCATCGGTGGCCAGTTTTTACTCAGTTGTTCTTTTTTTCGAGAAGTAGGCTGCAGGCCGCCTCAGCCTTCCGGCTGGGCATCCAGATCAGCCATCGCTTCCGCGAGGCTGCCAGCGGGCTGGCCGAGGGCGAGGCGCAGCAGGAACTCGGTGTTGCCCTCGCCGCCCTTGATGGGGCTCACAGCCAGGGCCTGGGGGGCCAGGGGCGTCGCCGCGAAGAACTTCCAGATCTCCAGCACCACGCGCCGGTGGACGGCAGGGTCGCGCACGATGCCCCCGGCGCCCACGTCGTCGCGGCCCGCTTCGAACTGAGGCTTCACCAGCAGCACCGCCTGGGCCCCGGGCTTGAGGCTGGGCAGCACCGGCGGGATGGCCAGGCGCAGGGAGATGAAGCTCAGGTCCGCCACCAGCAGGTCGCAGCGCTCGGGGATGGTGGCGGGGTCCCAGGTGCGCAGGTTCACCTGCTCCATCGACACGACCCGAGCATCGCTGCGGAGCTTCCAGTGCAGCTGGTTGGTGCCCACATCCACCGCGTAGATCCGGACTGCACCCCGCTGCAGCAGGCAGTCCGAGAACCCACCGGTGCTGGCGCCGGCGTCGAAGCACACCAGGCCCGTGGGATCGATGGCCCAGCGGTCCAGGGCCCCGGCCAGCTTCAGGCCACCGCGGCTCACGTAGGGCAGCGCCTCGCCCCGCAGGCGGATGGGTGCGGCCTCGTCCACGGCGGTGCCGGCCTTGGTCACGGGCCGGTCGTCCACCAGCACGTCCCCGGCGAGGATGCGGGCCTGGGCCCGGGCGCGGGTCTCGCAGAGGCCCCGCTGCACCAGCAGGAGATCCAGGCGTGACTTAGCCACGGGCGGCCCGCTTCTGCCGCTGGATTTCCTGGCGGTAGACGCCGACATTGCGGTTGTGGTCCCGCAGGCTGGGGGCGAAGCTGTGCCCCCCCTTGCCCGTGGCCACGAAGTAGAGGTCCTTGCCGATCTGCGGCGCCTTCGCGGCCTCCAGGGCCGTGGCGCCGGGCATGGCGATGGGCGTGGGCGGCAGGCCCGCCACCGAATACGTGTTGAAGCGGTGGGGCCGCCGGATGTCGGCCTGGAGCGGGGCCGTGAAGCGCAGGTCGCCGCTGGCCCAGCGGGCGTAGAGGCTGGTGGGGTCACACTGCAGGCGCATGCCCAGGTCGAGGCGCTTCTTGTAGACGCCTGCCACCCGGGGCTGTTCCTCGGCCAGTTTCGTCTCCTTCTCGACGAGGCTCGCCAGGATCAGCGTCTCGTAGGGCGGCAGCACCCCGCCGTCCAGCTGCGGCCGGATCTGGTCCCGGAAGGCCTCCACCAGCAGCAGCATGACCTCCTCGGGCTCCATGGCGTGGTGCAGGCGGTAGGTGGCCGGGGCCACCAGCCCCTCCAGGTTCTCGGCCTGCTCGAAGCCGGCGGTCTTCACGAGCCGCGGGCTCTTCCAGAGGGTCCAGAAGACCTCCTCGGGCACGAAGTCCTTGAGGCGCCGCTGCACGGACCAGGCGTGGGCGCCCTCGGGAATGGCCACGGGGGTGAAGTGGATCTCCGCCCGCCGCAGCTTGCCCGCCACGTCCGCGAGGCTGGCCTGGGGCCGGAAGGTGTACTCGCCGCGGATGAGCTGCAGCTTCCGGGCCCGGGCCCAGAGCCGGAAGAGCGAAGCCGAGCGGATCACGCCCTCGCGCTCCAGCTGGTCGGCCACCTGGTTGAGGGTGGTGCCCTTCCGCACCAGGACCGTGGCCTCCTGCTGCAGGGGACCCTGCCGCTTCCAGGTCCACCAGGCCCCCAGGGTCGGCAGCAGGGCCAGCAGCAGGATGGCCACGAAGAGCCGGAGGGAGAGGACACGACGCGCCATGCCTCCAGAATGCCGTGAGCGCGGGGATCCAGCCACCGGAGTCCTCGGGATGTTGGCTCCGTGCCTTTACAGGCTGTCAACTGCGGCTGGGAGATATGAGTCCCGTCGCCGCGGCCTCGCTCGACCTCTGCAGTCCCCCCGCCAGAGGGCTGAAACCCGCTGCTGGCTTGGCTTTGCGGGACAAGCTCCCCGAGCCTGGGTGCGCCTGTCCGCCGACCCTGCAGTTCCCCACGAGCGGGCGCTGGTCGGCGCTCAGCGCTGGCAGCCCAGGCCCGGGAAACGTTTATCCTACCGAGACGCCTTGCTCCGAGGGGAGCTGGCAACCCTGCCTTGTCTAACCTAGGAGGCCCTCATGCTTCATGTCGTCGTGCTTGGTGCGGGCCGTGTGGGTGGTGCCATGGCCAAGGATCTCTCCCCGGAGTTCCGGGTCACCGTGGCGGACCGCTCGGAGGCCGCCCTGGGCCGCATGAAGCAGGTCGGTCTCGCCACCCGCGCTGCGGACCTCTCCAGTCCCGAGGCCGTCAAGGCCGCCGTGGCCGATGCGGACCTGGTGGTGGGCGCCGTGCCCGGCTTCCTGGGCTTCGCCACGGCCAAGGCCGTGCTGGAGGCGGGCAAGCCCCTGGTGGACATCTCCTTCTTCGACGAGGACTGCTTCGAGCTGGACGCCCTCGCCAAGGCCCAGAACCTCACGGCCATCGTGGACTGCGGCATCGCCCCGGGCTGCCACAACATCATCCTGGGCGACCTCGCTCGGCAGTGGGACCGCGTCACCTCCTTCGAGTGCCTGGTGGGCGGCCTGCCGGTGATCCGCACCTGGCCCTACGAATACAAGGCCGGGTTCAGCCCCATCGACGTCATCGAGGAGTACACCCGGCCCTCCCGCTACGTGAAGGACGGGCGCATCGTCACCTTCCCCGCCCTGTCCGAGCCGGAGCTGCTGGAGTTCGACGGCCTGGGCACCCTGGAGTCCTTCAACACGGACGGCCTGCGCAGCATCCTCAAGAGCTTCCCCCAGGTGCCGGACATGAAGGAGAAGACCCTCCGCTACCCGGGCCACATCGAGAAGATGCGCATGCTGCGGGAGTCCGGCTTCTTCAACAAGGAGAAGATCCAGGTGGGCGGGGTGGCGGTGAGCCCCCTGGACCTGACCACGGCCCTGCTCTTCCCGCTGTGGTTCATGGAAGAAGGTGACGAGGACTTCACGGTCATGCGCGTCACCGTCGAAGGCGAGAAGGCCGGCCTGCCTGTGCGCAAGCAGTTCAACCTGCTCGACCGCTACGACCGCGCCACCAAGACCACCTCCATGGCCCGCACCACCGGCTACTCCTGCACCGCCGCCGTGCGCCTGCTGGCCAGCGGCCGCTTCTCCCGCAAGGGCATCAACCCGCCGGAATACCTGGGCCTGGAGCCCGGCGCCTGGGACTTCATCCGCGCCGACCTCGCCAAGCACGGCGTCCTCTTCACCGAGACCGACTGAGCCTGGAAAAGGGAAGATCAACCACGAAGACCACAAAGACCACGAAGGAAGACCCGTGATCCCGGCTCCGTGGTGAAGTCATCTGTTACTGAATAGGTGAACCACAAAGAACACAAAGAGCACAAAGAAGGACGGCCTGATATCGCCCCTGCTTTTCTTTGTGTCCTTTGTGTCCTTTGTGGTTAATCCATTTTTTCTAAAACAACATGTACCACGAAGACCACAAAGGAAGACAAGCTCGGCTCTCTTCTTCGTGGTCCTTCTGTCTTCGTGGTTAAGTCCTTGCTCGGCCTGATGCTCGCGGGATCAGCCGTCGAGCTCGCGGTGCCTCACGGTGAGGGCGGCGACGTCGTTGCTCAGGCGGCTGGCCAGCATCTCGACCAGGGCCACGGAGCGGTGCTGGCCGCCGGTGCAGCCGATGGCGAGGGTGTGGTAGGCGCG
>CAIPAY010000003.1 GCA_903863195.1 uncultured Holophagaceae bacterium | reverse complement strand
GGCCTGCGCTTCCGCCCCGCCGACCAGACCGTGAAGGACACCCTCGCCTGGTACCGGACCCAGGAGAAGCTCGAGAAGGGCCGCAACAAGCTCGCCGGCCCCACCCCCGAGCAGGAAGCCGCCCTCATCGCCGCGTGGCGGGAAGCGGCCGCTGGCCGGAAGGGCTAGCGTCCTCCGGTCGCTGGGTCCACCCTTAGGGCAATGAACCCACCCATAAGCCGCACGGCCCTGGTGCTCTCTGGAGGTGGCGCCCGGGGCGCCTACCAGGTGGGCGTCCTGAAGGCGCTGGCGGAGCTGCTGCCCGAGCAAAAGACGCTCCCCTTTCCGATCCTCTGCGGGTCTTCCGCCGGGGCCATCAACGCCGCGGTCCTGGCCTGCCACGCCTCCCGGTTCAAGGTGGGGGTCCGGCGCCTGGAACAGGTCTGGGGGAACTTCAGCAGCGACCAGATCTACCGCGCCGATGCCTGGGGCATGACCCTGAACAGCCTACGCTGGTTCGCCTCGCTGTTCCGCCCGCGCCACCTCCAGCCCTCCCGCCGATCCCTGCTCGACAACGCGCCCCTGCGGCGGCTGCTCAAGCGGATCATCCGCTTCGACCAGATCGAGTCCGCCCTGCAGCGGGGCCACCTCTTCGCCCTGTCCGTAACCTGCTCGGGCTATGGCTCCGGCGAGTCCGTGAGCTTCTTCGAGGGGCACCCGGAGATCGCCTCCTGGCAGCGGTTCCGGCGCGCCGGGGCCCGCACCCGCATCGGCATCGACCACCTGCTGGCCTCCAGCGCCATCCCCCTGCTCTTCCCGGCGGTGAAGATCCACCGGGAGTACTTCGGGGACGGCTCCGTGCGCTTCCTCGCCCCGGTGAGCCCGGCCCTGCACCTGGGGGCGGACCGCGTGATGATCATCGGCGTCGCCGGCACCGAGCGGGAGGAGCGCAAGGCCATGGAAGGCCATCGCTACCCCACCCTCGCGGAGATCGCCGGGCAGGTCCTGGACAGCGTCTTCGTGGACAGCCTCAACAGCGACCTGGAGCAGCTCCAGCGCGTGAACCAGACCCTGGAGCGGATCCCCGAAGCGGAGCTGCCCGGCCTGGACCTGCGACCTATCGAGACCCTGGTCATCGCCCCGAGCCGGAACCTGGCCTCCCTCTCAGGCAAGCACGCCCAGTCCCTGCCGCCGGTGGTGCGGTTCTTCTTCCGGCGGGCGGGCATCACCCACCGGACCGGGTCTGCGGTATTGAGCTACCTGCTCTTCGAGCCCAGCTACACCCGGGAGCTCATCGCCCTCGGCCACGCCGACGCCCTGCGGCAGAAGGACGAGATCCTGCGGTTCTTCCGCGCCGAGGCCTAGTTCTGGATGTAGTGCACCAGCTGCTCGATGGTGAACTTCTGGTCGGAGATGGTCTCCTTGACCAGGTCGCCGATGGAGAGGATGCCAAGCACCTTGTCCTGGCCATCGATGACCGGCAGGTGGCGCACGTGCCGCTCGGTCATGAGGGCCATGCACTCCTGGACGGTCTGGGAGAGGGTCACGCAGCTGAGCTTCTCGCTCATGATCTCGCGCACCAGCGTGTCCTTGGAGGCCTTGCCCTTGAGGATGATCTTGCGGGCGTAGTCGCGCTCGGAGAAGAGGCCCACGAGGCGTCCCTGGTCCAGCACCAGCAGGGCGCCGATGTCGAACTGGGCCAGCAGGGTCAGGGCCGCGAAGACGGTATCGTCGGGTGCCACGGTCACCGTGGCCGGCTTCTCTTCGATCAGCTGCTTCAGGGGTCGCATGGCTGCCTCCGCTGCGTCTCTTCGGGTGAGATCGCATTGATTCCGTGGCATGACTATACGGCCAAGGCCGGAAAATCAAAGCAGTGAAAGCTGGAGTCCGTTCAGCTCCCCGGAAGGGCGGCCCGAGACCTGGGCCGGGGCCGGTCTGACACAGTGTCAAGGCTGGGGCCGACAGCCCCGTTTCAGATCGCTGATTTACCAGGGCGGCGTTAACCTGATGCGCCGAATTCGTGCCGGAGATCGCCATGACCGTCAACCTGAAGGGCCGCAGCTTTCTCACCCTCATGGACTTCACCCCGGCCGAAGTCCGCCACCTGCTGGACCTGGCCCGGGAGCTGAAGGCCAAGAAGCAGCAAGGACTCTACGCCCCGCTGCTCCAGGGCAAGAACATCGTGCTGCTCTTCGAGAAGGCCAGCACCCGCACCCGCTGCGCCTTTGAGGTGGCGGCCCTGGACGAGGGCGCCCACGTCACCTACCTGGATCCCGCAGGCTCCCAGGTGGGGAAGAAGGAGTCCATCGAGGACAGCGCCAAGGTGCTGGGGCGCTTCTACGACGGCATCGAGTACCGGGGCTACAGCCAGACCGTGGTGGAGTCCCTGGCCCGGCACAGCGGCGTACCCGTCTGGAACGGCCTCACGGACACGGACCATCCGACCCAGATCCTGGCGGACTTCCTCACCCTGGAGGAGCACATCGACAAGCCGCTCGCTGGCATGAAGCTGGTCTTCTGCGGGGACATCCGCAACAACATGAGCTACGCCCTGATGTACGGCGCCGCCAAGACCGGGATGCACCTGGTGGTCCTGGGGCCCCAGGCGCTGGCGCCGGATCCCGCGGTGCTGGCCGCGGCCCGCGAGGCCGGGAAGGAGACCGGCGCCGTCATCGAGGTCTCCGATGACCTGGACACCGCCCTGCGGGGCGCCGACGCCATCTACACGGACGTCTGGGCCAGCATGGGCGAG
>CAIPAY010000002.1 GCA_903863195.1 uncultured Holophagaceae bacterium | reverse complement strand
CCTGGTCGCCCCGCCTCGGATGCACCATGCGGCGCAGGGCGGGGGTGAGGGTGCGGCTGGCGGCGAGGATGCGGCCTTCTTCGTCGAGGGCGCGGATCCAGGGGGCGGCGTGGCCCAGGACGAGGCCGGAGTCGGGCAGGGCGAGGCTGCGGTCCAGGGCCTGGAGCACCTGCTCGGCCACAGGGCCATTGTCCCGCCAGCGCGAGGCGGCGAGGGCCTCGGCCTGGGGGGGCCGCAGGGGCGCCTGGATGAGGGCGATGAGCGCCTCCAGGCTGAGCTTGGGATGTTGCAGGAAGGCGGCCAGCACGTCCGCGCTGGGGCAGGGCCAGATCAGCCGCCACAGGGCCCGGGGCGCACTCCGCGCCAGGCTGCGCCGCTCGCCGGTGGTGAGGGTGGCCCAGAGCTGCTGGAGCTTCTCTGTGGCCTGCTGGCGGGCCTGGGGGTGCGCCGCCGCGTCCGCCGCCACCGCCGCCAGGGCCCGCCAAGGCAGGCGGCCCAGGAGCTGCGCCCGCAGGTGGGCCGGGGCCTTGGGGTGCTGGGCGACCCAGCGCAGCAGCAGGGGCCGCTTCCGCAGCTCCGGCAGCTCCGCCGCCGCCTCCAGCCAGCCCCTCGGTGGATCGGGCTGGCGCAGCAGCCGCAGGAAGCGCGGCCACGGCACCGCGGGCGGCAGGGCCCAGGGGATGGGGGAAGGGCGGGGCATGGGGAATTGTAGGGGCTGTCGGCTGTCAAGGGTCTTAGCTATCAGCTATCAGCTCTCAGCTGTCGGTGAAAGAGGGGCGAGTTGCGGGCTGTCAGCTCTCGGCCAAGAAGGGCGAGGCGGATTGGGCGGTCGCACCCCGGGTGGGTCGAACCGCGCTTCAAGCTGACAGCTGACAGCTGATAGCTGATAGCTGATAGCTAGGAGCAACCTGCTAGCCTCTCCCCATGACCGCAACCATCTCCATCCTCGGCCGGGGCCGCGCGGGGCGCGCGCTGGCGGAGGCCTGGGGCGGGCGGGCGGCGCTGCTGGATCACACGGCCCAGCCGGAGGGGCTGGTCCTGCTGGCGGTGCCGGACCACGCGGTGGCGGCGTGCGCGGCGCGGTTCCCGGGGCGGTGCGTCCACTTGGCGGGCAGCCTCCACCTGCCCGGGGTGCCGTGCGCCCACCCGCTGACCAGCTTCGACGGCCTGGCCCGGGACTGGTCGGGCACGCCCCTGGCGATCACTGGGGCGGTGCCGGATGCGTTGCGCCGCGCCTTCGGGGACCTGGGCTTCGCCCCCTTCGACCTGCCCGGCGAGCTGAAGCCCCTCTACCATGCGGCGGCGGTGCTCACCTCGGGCCACGCCGCCACCCTGTGGCTGGGCGCCCAGGCCCTGCTCCGCGCCCAGGGCGTGGCCCTGCCCGGGCGCGGCCTGCTGCCGCTGGCCGAGGCCACCCTGCGCAACATCGCCGAGCGCGGTCCCGCGGGGCGCACGGGGCCCTTCCCCCGGGGGGACGCCGCCACCATCGCCCGGGACGCGGCGGCCCTGCCCGAGGTCTGGCGGGAGATCTTCCTGAAGCTGGGGGGCGCCCTTGACTGACTTTGTCCCACCCCTGCCGCTGCGCTACACCACCCCAGCGGGCTGGGCGGCGGTGGCCCTGGCGGAGCCCGCCGCGCTGCTGTCAGACCACGCCCACTGCGAGAAGAAGGCGGCCCTCAACGCCCTGAACCTGAGCCTGGCCCTCACGGACTCGCCCCGGGCCTCGGTGCTGCTGGCGCGGCTGGCCGAAGACGAGCTGAACCACTTCCGCCGGGTGCTGGAGGCCCTCCAGGCCTTCGGCTGGCCCCTGCGTCCCGACGGGGGCAATGCCTACGCCCAGGGCCTCCACAAGCTGGCCGCCAAGGGCCTGCTGGACCGGCTGCTCATGGGGGCCCTCATCGAGGCGCGCAGCTGCGAGCGGCTCTGGCTGCTGGAGCAGGCCGGCACGGCGCACCCGGAGCTGGGAACCGCGCCCTGGCTGGCCTTCCTGCTGGAGCTGGAGCGCTGCGAGGCGGGCCACGCCGTGGGCTACCGCAGCCTGGCCCTGGAGCGCTTCGGCCCCGAGGCCGAGGCCCGGCTCGACTGGTGGCTGGACCGGGAGGCCGAGGTGATCGCGGCCCTGCCGTGGACGTCGGCGGTGCACTGAAGGGATTGGGCTCTCGGCTGTCAGCTGTCAGCTGTCGGCCAAGAAGGGCCCGGCGGATCGGGCGTTCGCGCCTGGATGGGTCGGCGTCAGCTGGTCGCCGCAGCTGGTGTGGGGCTCTCGGCTGTCAGCTGTCGGTCAAGAAGGGCCCGGCGGATCGGGGGAGTGCGCCCCGGATGGGTCGGCGCTGGCTCCTAGCTGACAGCTGATAGCCGACCACAAGCTGCCAACACCGACTGGACCCCGAGTAAGGCCGTTCATGGCATCCTGGGGGGAACTTCCGAGGCAACGCATGTCCACCGTTCCCGACCATGGTCTCAAAGAGCTGGTGCCGGTCTTTGGTCCCGAAGCCCTCGGCGTGGGCGCTCATGGCAGCTTCTATGCGGGTCTTGAGCGGCTGGGCAGCTCCGGCGACCTCAAGGCCCGGCTGCTGCTGTCCGCCCTGTCGCACTTCGCCGCCAAGGGCTATGACGGCGTGCAGGTGAAGGAAGTCGCCGAGGAGGCCGGGGTCTCGAAGCCGACCCTCTACTACCACTTCGGCAGCAAGGAGGGCCTGTTCCGGCAGCTCTGTCTGGTGGCCCTGGCGGGCATGGCCGTGCGCATCCAGGCCATGGTCGAGCCGTTCCTGGCGGGCCCCGTCGAGACGCCCGAGGCGCGCGAGGCCGCCTGCCTGCAGCTCTCCCGCGACTACCTCGGCATGCTGCTGGAGAGCCAGGAGTTCACAGGCTTCATCCTGCGTTCCATCGCTGTGCCCTCGCCGGACTCCAGCTTCCGGGACCTGATGCCGCTGGTGGAGCGGGGCCTCAGCCCCCTGGGCCTGTTCATGGACCACGTCTTCCACACGGGCCTCGAGCGGGCCCGCAAGGAAGTCCTGCTGTTCACCTCGCTGGTGGGCTCGCTGGTGGAGGAGAAGCTGCGGGATCCGCAGTACCAGATCACCGAGGACGAGCTCCAGTGGGTGACCCGGCGCTGGCTGCATGGCGTGCAGGGCTGACTTGAAGGCTGTGGGCACCGCCTCCAGGCTCGCCCCGATCCGGGCCACGGTTCGGCCCCTGGACCTCGCGCAGCATCTCTTCGAAGTGGAGCTGGAGCTCCCTGCCGAGGCGGTGCGGGAGGGCGCCGTGGCGGCGCTGGCCGCCTGGACGCCCGGCTCCTACCTGGTGCGGGACTACGCCCGCTTCCTGGACCGGATGCGGCTGCGGGCGGGCCGCCGGGAGACGCCCCTCGAGAAGGTGGGCAAGCAGACCTGGCGACTGCCACCGTCCCGGCAGGGCCTCACCCTCACCTACCGGGTCTACGGCAACGAGCTCACCGTGCGCACCAACCACGTGGATGCCAGCCACGCGCAGCTCATTCCCGCGGCGACTTTCCTCTACCTGGAAGGCCAGCTGGACCGGCCCTATGAGGTCAAGTTCGAGGGCTTCCCCGCGGCCTGGAAG
Organism: uncultured Holophagaceae bacterium; assembly: GCA_903863195.1. Classification (GTDB taxonomy): domain Bacteria; phylum Acidobacteriota; class Holophagae; order Holophagales; family Holophagaceae; genus Geothrix. Next base: position 1,120 of record CAIPAY010000002.1, on the reverse strand, counting down.
GTGGCCTCTGCGCTGCCCCGGGCGCAGGGCGCCTACCGCGCGGCGGACTTCGACACCCTGGTGGACTCCCCCTTCGAGCTGGGTACCTTCCGGTCGCGGCGCTTCAAGACCGGCGGCACCACCTTCGAGCTGGTCTTCACGGGGCCGCACAACGGCGATGAGGCCCGCATCACCGAGGCCACCCAGAATATCGTCGAGGCCGAGGGCGCCCTCTTCGGGGGCTTCCCCTTCCGCCGCTATGTGTTCCTGTTCACCTTCGCGCCGCGGCTGCGGGGCGGCCTGGAGCACCGTGACTGCACCAGCCTGATCTCGGACAGCACGGCCTTCGACAAGCCCGAGGGCTACTACGCGCTCTACCAGCTGGTGGCCCACGAGTTCTTCCACGCCTGGAATGTGAAGCGGCTCCACGACCCCGTGCTCGGGCCCTTCGACTACAGCCGGGAGAACCCCCTCAAGCTGCTCTGGTTTCACGAGGGCTTCACGTCCTACATGGAGCACGTTCTCGTGCTGCGGGCGGGCGTGGTGCCCTGGAGCCACACCGCCAGGGAGCTGGCCCGCTGCTGGAGCGAGCAGACGCAGCGGCCGGGCCGCCTGGAGCAGAGCCTCGAGGAGTCCAGCTTCGATGCCTGGATCCGCCTCTACAAGCCCCACGAGTTCAGCCCGAACAGCTCGGTCAGCTACTACGAGAAGGGCGAGCTGGTGGGCTGGCTCATGGACGCGGAGCTCCGCGCGGGCAGCCGGGGCCAGGCCGGCCTGCCTGAGCTGTTCGCGCTGCTCTGGTCCCGGCACGGCGAGGCCGGCCTCACGGACGTCGATGTGCGCTGCGCCTATGCGGAGCTCTCGACGCAGGACCCGGGCCCCTTCTGGGAAGCCTATATCTCCGGGCGGGCCGAGCTCGACGCCTCCCGGCTGGAGCATGTTTTCGGGCTCGTGCTGGAAGCCCGCGCCCCCTGGGAGGGGCTGACGCCTGTGGAACAGGCCGATCCGATCGCTCTCCGGCGCGCCCAGGCCTGGACCGGCCTGGTCCTCGGCGCCAATGGCCCCTTCGTCCAGAACGTGCTGCCCGGCAGCCCCGCCGCCGAGGCGGGCCTCAGCTTCGGCATGGAGCTCCTCGCCGTGG
>CAIPAY010000001.1 GCA_903863195.1 uncultured Holophagaceae bacterium | reverse complement strand
AGCCGTGGCGCGCGCCGAGGAACAGGGCCAGGGCCAGGCCGCCGGCGCCGGACGAGATGTGCACCACGGTGCCGCCGGCGAAGTCGATGGCGCCCTTGGCGCCCAGGTTGAAGAAGTAGCCGTCGGGCGCCCAGACCCAGTGGCAGAGGGGGCAGTAGACGAAGAGGACCCACAGCGTGATGAAGGCCAGCCAGCCCCGGAAGGAGATGCGCTCCGCCACGGCCCCGGCGATGAGCGCGGGCGTGATGATGGCGAACTTGCCCTGGAACATGGCGAAGGCGTACTCCGGTATGCCCGCGGGCAGGATCGTGTGGTCGATGCCCCGCAGCAGGAAGAGCTTCGAGTCCCAGCCGATGAGGCCGCCCAGGGCGTTGGGGCCGAAGCTGAGAGCGTAGCCCACCACCGCCCAGAGCACGCCCACCACGGCCATGGCCGCGTAGGAGTGCATCATGGTGCCGAGGACGTTCTTGGTCCGCACCAGGCCGCCGTAGAACATCGCCAGGCCCGGCACCATGAGCAGCACCAGGGTGGTGGAGGTGAGCATCCAGGCGGTGGCGCCGGAATCATTGACCGGGGCGGTGCCCTGGGCCATGAGTGGGTGCGCCACGGCGCAGGCGGCCGCGAGGCCCAGGCAACGCTTCCAGGTCATCTCAGTCTCCGTGGTGCTGGAACGGAAAGGGTGGGAAAGGATATTGTCGCACGCAACTGATGATTTCCCAAGTCCGCGTCGGGACAGGTTTATCAGAGTCTGTGCCGCGCTAATCTCGAACCATGCGCTCCCTGGTGTGGTTTCGCGGCAAGGACCTGAGGGTGGCGGACCATGGCCCGCTGGCGGAGGCCGCGGCCTCCGGCGAGGTCCTCCCGCTGTTCGTGCTGGACCCGTACTTCTTTGAGCCTGCCCGGGCCCGGGAGCTGCCCCACCGCATGCAGTTCCTGCGGGACTCGCTGCTGGCCCTGGAGGCCAACCTCGCCCGCCTGGGCTCGCGCCTGCAGGTGGTTCCCGGGCGCAGTGTGGAGGTCGTCGCCCGGCTGGCCGCGCTCTGGAAGGTGGACCAGGTGCTGGCCCACCGCTGGGTGGAGCCCTTCGCCCAGGAGCGGGACCGCCGGGTGGCCGCCGCGCTGGAGCGGGAGGGCATCGCCTTCCGGCTCTTCGAGGGCACCACTCTGCTGCCGCCGGGCAGTGTGCGGAACGGGCAGGACGCCATGTTCCGGGTGTTCACACCCTTCAGCCGATCCTGCGCCGTGAAGCTGGATGCGGGGTCGCTCCGGCCCGCCCCCCGCGCCCTGCCGCCCTGGCCCGCGGACGTGCCCCAGCCGGGCGTTCCGGTGCCATCCCTGCAGGAGCTGGGCCTCGACCGCAACCCGCTGCTGCTGCCCGGCGGGGAGAAGGCCGCCCGGGCACGGCTGAAGGCCTTTGTGCAGGGTCCCCTTGCGGACTACGGCGGCGACCGCGACCGCATGGACCGGCCCGGCACCTCGCGCCTGGGCGCCGACATCAAGTTCGGGACCCTGTCCGTCCGCACGGTCTGGCAGGCCGCGGCGACCGCCGGCGACACGGCTCGCCCCTTCCTCAACGAGCTGCTGTGGCGGGAGTTCAGCCACCACCTTCTGGCGGAGTGGCCGGAGCTGCTGGAGCGGCCCTTCCGCGCGGGCTTCACCGGCTTTCCCTGGCGGGAGGACGAGGCCACCTGGCGGGCCTGGACCGAAGGCCGCACGGGCTACCCGGTAGTGGATGCCGCCGCCCGGCAGCTGCTGGCAGAGGGCTTCGTCCACAACCGGGCCCGGATGGTGGCTGCCAGCTTCCTGACCAAGCACCTGCTGCTGGACTACCGCCGGGGCGAGGCGCACTATCTGCGCTGGCTCACCGATGGCGACTGGGCCCCGAACAACGCCGGCTGGCAGTGGAGCGCGGGCTGCGGCTGTGACGCCCAGCCTTGGTTCCGCATCTTCAACCCCTTGGCCCAGGGGCTGAAGTTCGATCCCGAGGGTGCCTACGTGAAGCGCTGGGTGCCGGAGCTGGCGGAGCTGCCGGCCAGCCAGGTCCACGAGCCCTGGAAGGCGCCGGAGGCCCTGCGGCGGCGCCTTGACTATCCCGGCCCCATCGTGGACCACGCTCTGGCCCGGGCCCGGTTCCTGGCCACGGCGAAAGACCATCTGGCGCGCCCTGAGGCCTGATACAGTTAGGGACCGGAAGTTCCTGTCCCTTCTGCTTTTATGACATACAGGTCGTTCATGATCAGCGTCCGCTTTGATGGCAAGACCCCCGGCACCGCCGAATGCGAGCGGGAGACCGCCCTGCTGGCCGCCAGCGCCACCGCCGGTGTGCCCCTCAACCACCGCTGCGGCGGCCACGCCCGCTGCGGCACCTGCCTGGTCACCGTCACCGAAGGGGCCGAGCACCTCAGCGAGGCCGGCGCCGCCGAAGCGCGCGTGCTCCGCGCCCTCCGCGCCACCCCCGACCAGCGCCTCGCCTGCCAGACCTGGGCCAACGGCGACGTCAGCGTGCGGTACTGAGGAACGGGCTATAAAGAAAAAAACTCTCGCAGAGAAAAGACGAGAAAGCAGAGGTTCGCAGAGGAAGGATTCTTTTCTCTGCAACCTCCGCAATCTCTGCGCCCCTCCGCGAGAGTTGTTTCTACTCTCACCCCGTCCTCAGACCAGTCGGCGGCCTTCCATGGCGCGATCGAGGGTGAGCTCGTCGGCGTATTCAAGGTCGCTGCCGATGGGCAGGCCCAGGCCGATGCGGGTGACGCGCAAGCCGATGGGCTCCAGCATGCGGGCCAGCCAGCTGGCGGTGGCCTCGCCGTCCACGGTGGGATTGGTGGCCAGGATCACTTCCTTGATGGCGCCGTCCTCCAGGCGCTTGAGCAGCTCGCGGATGCGCAGCTGATCGGGGCCCACGCCGCGCAGGGGCGAGATGAGCCCCCCCAGCACGTGGTAGCGGCCCTGGAAGTGGCCGCTGCGCTCGAAGCTGAGCACGTTGGATGCCTCGGCCACGATGACGAGGCTGACGGGATCGCGGCGGGGATCCTGGCAGATGGGGCAGGTGGGCTGGTCCGTGAAGGCGCCGCAGACCTGACAGAAGCCCACCTTCTCGGCGGCCTGCTGCAGCAGGTGGGCCAGGTGGGCCATGGCCTCGGGGCCCTCCTTGAGCAGGTGCAGGGCCATGCGCTGGGCAGACTTCGCGCCCACCCCCGGCAGCTTCTGGAGGCTCTCCACCACGGCCTCCAGGGGCGGCGGCAGCCTCATGCGGAGCGCTCCAGCGCGGCCACCTAGAGCCCCAGGCCCGGCAGGTTGAGACCGGCGCCCATGCCGCCCATCTGCTTCTTCATGGTCTCGTCCACCTTGGTCCCCGCATCGCGGAAGGCCGCCAGCAGCAGGTCCTCCAGCATGGAGGGATCCTCGGGATCCATGGCGTCCTTGGCGATGGACACGCCCATCAGCTCCTTGGAGCCGTTCAAGGTGACCTTGACCAGCTCTCCGCCGGCGGTGCCCTCGACGCGCAGGTTGGCCTGGGTCTCGGCGAGCTTCGCCTGCATCTGCTGGGCCTGTTTCATGAGGAAGCGCATGTCCATGACATCAGTCTCCGGAGGGGTGATCTTGGGGGTGCGGGGTGGGGTGGTGGAGGTGTGGCCAGTGGATGCGCCGCAGGCGCCTGGCCAGCCACAGCATGAACAAGTATCCGACAGGCAGGGCCAGAAGGGTGCACAGGGTTCCGCCGATCAGGTAGGACTTCAGGACGGGCCTGAGCATGGTGGTCATGGCCTCGAAGCCCGACCACGTGACGAAGCTGCGCCAGCCGATCTGGTGCCACTCGATCCGGGCCAGGTTGCCGCCGTCGAAGCGCCCCCGCACCAGGTTGCCCAGCCAGACGCTGGCGGTGGCCATGGGGACCAGGGTCCAGGGGTTGTTGACCAGCATGGCCATGATCAGGAGGGGCCGATGCAGACGCCGGAAGAGGAGGCAGAACAAGAACATCAGCGCCGTGTGCAGCCCCAGCAGGGGGTTCCAGGCGATGGACAGGCCCAGGGCGAAGCTCCAGGCCACCTGCTCAGGGCTCAGCTCCGGGTGCAGGATGTGGGCCTTCAGGCGTCCCCAGAGCCCCGAGGGAGCAGGCGCCGCAGGACTGGGATTCTCGAGGGAGGTCGTCATGGCTGGAAGTGATCGAAGCTGAGGTCCGGCAGGGGCCGGAGCGAGCCTCCATCATAGGCCAGCAGCGGCGCTTCCCCGCGGGGCAGGGCCGAACCCACGGCCACGAGGGGCAGACCCAGCCGCTGCTCCAGGTCCGCCTGGGACAGGGAGCTGCCGAAGCAGCGGGCGTAGTCTTCGCCCCCGCGGAGGGCGTCCTCATCCAGGCCCGCGTCCACCAGGATGCTGAGCCCCGAGGCCTCGGCCAGGTTCCCGAGGTCGCGGCTGAGGCCATCGGAGAGGTCGAGGCAGGCGTGCACCTCGGGCAGGGCGGCCAGCTGGAGCCCGAGGCCCAGGCGAGGCCGGGGGGCCAGGTGGGCCGCCAGGTCCGGGTCGGGCTGCGCCGGGTCCCAGCGCTGGCCCGCTTGCAGCTTGCGCAGGCCCCGCAGGCTGGCGCCGGGCCGCTGGTCTACGTAGAGGCGGTCGCCCGCCTTGAGGCCGTCCCGCCGCAGCCACCGGGTCGCGAAGCCGAAGGCCGTGATGCCCAGACCCAGGCCCGAGGGGCGGCCCACGGTGTCCCCGCCCAGGACCTGGACAGCGGCTTCCCGACTGGCCTCGGCCAGGCCTTCCAGGAAGGTGTCGAGCCAGGCCTCGGTGAGCTCCGGCCCCAGGGCCAGGGTGAGGGTGTAGCCGAAGGGGCGGGCGCCAGAGGCGTCCAGGTCCGAGAGGTTCACTGCCAGTAGTTTCCGGGCCAGCAGGTCCGCTGGGTGCCAGTCGAGCCGGAAGTGCTGACCGGACTCCATGAGGTCTGTGGTGACCAGCAGGGTCTGCCCGGTTGGGGTCGGGGGCAGCGCCCCGCAGTCATCCAGGAGGGTGCCGCCGCCGGGCAGCCGGGTCCTGATCCGGGCCAGGATTCCCGTTTCCTGCAGGCTCATGGGCGGACCTCCGTCACAACTCCAGTCTCCCACGGCCGGGGAGGCGAGGCGATGCTTGGTCCGGACGGGGGGGCGATGCTAGGTTAGAGAATCCGCCCGAAGCAGGGCCCCCCATGCATCTCTAGGAGACCATCATGGCCATCACCAAAGTCTGGATCGAAGAAGGCTGCATCGTGTGCAACGCCTGCGAGGCCGAGTGCCCCGACGTGTTCCACGTCACCGACAGCAGCTGCAACGTCAACGGCTCCGTGCGCGAGGACGGCGTGGACTCCGAGAACCGGGACGAAATGAGCGCCCTGTCCGGCAGCAACGGTACGGACCTGGAGGCCGCCATCGAGGCCGCCGCGGCCAGCTGCCCCGTGGAAGTGATCAAGTTCGACAAGGCCTAGGCCACTCAGACCTAAAGCCAGAGGACGGGGCGCCGCAGGGCGCCCCGTCCTTTGTGTCAGGAGGTGGCTGCTTTGCCGCCGAAGGGCCGGGGGCTATCAGCTGTCAGCTCTCAGCTGTCAGTGCAAGAAGGCGCCGCAGGCCGGGGGCGTGGGTCGGCACGCGCTCCAAGCCGACAGCTGATAGCTGACAGCTGACAGCCGCGATCGAAGTGCTAGGTCTTCAGCCCCACGTTCACCTCGAACTCGCCGAACTTGGTGGTGAACGGGATGGCGATGCAGGGGATGTCGCCCGTGCGGCTGATGCGGTAGCCCTCGCCGACCACCACGGTGGGGACGGAGATCGAGAGGCTGAACCCGTCCTGGATGAGCAGGCGGCGGGCATCGCCCACCACGATGTTTCCGATCTCGCCGATGGCGTCCTCCACGCTCTGGTTCAGCTCCGTCACTTCCTCCATGAGCATGTTGCTGGCGATGCGGCAGGCCAGGCCCACGGGGAAGCTCAGGATGATGGAGCCGGAGGTGTCGCCGGTGATGCCGATGATGGTCGAGAGATCGAAGGTGGTGATCAGGTCCTCCTTCACCGCCAGGCCAGACCGCTCGGCTTCGATGCCCGCCATCATCTCCAGGCTGCGGAGGGTGGCCTCGATGAAGGGATTGATGAAGGCGACATTCATGGGGGCCCCGGGCAGTTTGGTTCGAACCTGTTTCGGTCGGAAGCTCCCGGATCATGATTTTTAGCATTGAGGAAGCACGACTTAAAGGTCACCATGAGGGGTTGTGATCGGAGAATTCCATGCTCAATCGTCTGCAGTCTGAACTTAAAACCTCCATGCTGGCCCGGGATGCGGTCCGGACCGGGGTGCTCCGCATGGCGCTGGCCGCCTACAAGAACGAGGCCGTGGCGAAGGGGCTGGGACCCCAGGGGACGCTGACCGAGGCGGAAGGCCTGGCGGTCATCAAGCGCCTGGTGAAGTCCCGGGAGGACAGCGTCGCCCAGTTCGAGAAGGTGGGCCAGATCGAGCGGGCCAACCAGGAGCGGGCGGAGATTGAATACCTGAAGCCCTACCTGCCCGCCATGCTGGAAGGCGCGGAGCTGGAGGCTGCGGTGAAGGAAGCCATCGCCCAGACCGGGGCCACCTCCAAGAAGGACCTGGGTCTCGTGATGAAGGCCCTCCAGGCGGCCCATGGCGGCGCCTATGACGGCAAGCTCGCGAGCGGGCTGGTGCAGACCCTGCTCGGCTGATTTCGGCCTCCTGGGCTAGACTTGAAGGTTCGAGGCCCCCATGAAGCAGTCCAAGCTCCTGATCCAGACCCTGCGCGAGACGCCGCGCGATGCCGATGTGGTGAGCCAGCAGCTCATGATGCGGGCCGGCATGATCCAGAAGGTGGCCGCCGGCATCTACAGCTACCTGCCCCTGGCCTTCCGCAGCATCCGGAAGTTCGAGGAGATTGTCCGCGAGGAGCTGGCCAAGGATGGCTGCCAGGAGCTGCTGATGCCCGCCGTGCTGCCCGCGGAGCTGTGGCAGGAGAGCGGCCGCTGGAAGTTCTACGGCGACGAGCTGCTGCGCTTCTGCGACCGCAAGGCCAAGGCCGAGCTGGCCGAGCGCCGCGCGCGGGGCGAGCAGCCCGACGAGCGCGACTTCTTCAACTTCTGCCTCGGCCCCACCCACGAGGAAGTGATCACCGACATCGTCCGCAGGAACGTGCGCAGCTACAAGCAGCTGCCCATGAACCTGTTCCAGATCCAGACCAAGTTCCGGGACGAGCGGCGTCCCCGCTTCGGCCTCATGCGGGGCCGCGAGTTCACCATGAAGGACGGCTACTCCTTCCATGTTGACGACGCCTGCGCCGACCGCGAGTACTGGGCCATGTTCAACGCCTACAAGCGCATCTTCGGCCGCCTGGGCGTGAAGTTCCGCCCCGTCGAGGCGGACAGCGGCGCCATCGGCGGCAGCTTCACGCACGAGTTCCACGTGCTAGCGGGCAGCGGCGAGGACGCCATCCTCAGCTGCGACGGGTGTGATTACACGTCCAACATCGAGAAGACCGAAGCTCCGAAATTGGCTGGTGCCAATTTCGGAGATAGAAGGGGACTGATAAAAGATCATTTCTGCACACCAGGGGTGGTTGGCCAGGTGGAGCAGGCGGCGGGGATGAAGGATGGCGAGCATGACGGGATGCCGCTCGCGCAGACCAGCAAGTTCTTCCTGTATCGCGCGACCTTCAGCGATGGCGCCACGAAGCTGGTGGGCGCGGTGCTGCGGGGCGACCACGAGGTCAACCCCGTGAAGGTGAAGAACCTCGTGGCCGCCGCGGAGCTGGAGCTGCTGCCCCTGGATGAGGCCGAGGCTCTCACCGGCGCCAAGACCGGCTTCATGGGGCCCGTGGGGCTGGCGGGCGTCCGCCTGCTGGTGGACCGCAGCCTCGAGGGCGCGGTCAACCTCACCTGCGGCGCGAACCGCACTGACTACCACCACTTCGGCCTGGATCCGGCCCGGGACCTGCCGGGCTGCACCTTCGTGGACCTGCGCATGGCCGCCGAAGGCGATACCTGCACCCGCTGCGGCAAGGGGCACTACCAGGCCTTCCGCGGCATCGAGGTGGGCCAGGTCTTCAAGCTCGGCATCAAGTATTCGAAGGCCATGTCCTGCACGTTCCTCGATGAGCAGGGCAAGGAGAATCCCATGGTGATGGGCTGCTACGGCATCGGCATCACCCGCACCGTGGCCGCGGCCATCGAGCAGAACTACGATGCCGACGGCATCATCTGGCCCTGGCCCATCGCGCCCTATCAGGTGCAGATCGTCTGCCTGGATCCCGCCAGCCCCGAGGTGGCCGGCGTGGCCAACCAGGTGGAGCAGGAGCTGGAGGACGCGGGCTTCGAGGTGCTGCATGACGACCGCGAGGGCCTGAGCCCCGGCGCCAAGTTCAAGGACGCTGACCTGCTGGGCATCCCCCTGCGCCTGACCGTCGGCGCCAAGGGCCTGAAGGACGGCATCATCGAGCTGCGCGACCGGCGCACCAAGGTCGTCGTGAAGTTCAAGCCCGAGGCCGCTGTGGGCGAGGTCTGCGTGGCCCGGGACCGCCTCCTGCTGGAGCTGGAAACCGCTGGAGGTCGTTGATGGCTGAGGGCCGGGTCCACCTGACGACCTTCATCGAAGGGATCCTGGTCCACGGCCGGCAGACGCCCTTCGTCCTGCTGGTGCCCTCGCCCCACAGCCCGCACCGCGGCCTGCTGATGCCCGCCCAGATCCCCTGGTCCCCGGGCTTCCTCCCGACCGCCCTGCTGAACGCCCAGATCGAGGCGGCCTGGGGCATGCCCTTCCGCTTCGTGGACAGCTCGGTGCTGCCCGTAGTCTTCGACGAGCGCACCAGCCGCCTGCCGACCCCCTGGCTGCTGCGGCTCGAGGGTCTCGAAGGCCAGCAGCGCCTCTACCTCAGCCACCTGCTCCACACCAAGGCCCCCGAGGACCTGCTCCCGCCGCCCCCGCCGGGCGGCCAGTGGCTCAGCGAGAAGGGCCTCCTGAACGCCGACCTGCTCCCGGGCATCCGCCGCCTCTGCGAGGCCGCCCTGGCGTCGACCACCGAAGACTGACCCCCCCGGAATCGGTCCGAGGTTCAGTCCTCGGCGCGGTCGAACCCGGCCGAGGTTTCTCATCCCCGTTTAAATTCCATTCCTGCTTTCTGGCGCCAGGGGCAGGGAGATGTGCCTATCGGCTCAAGCCCTGATGGATGCTCTTCACGCAGAATCTGCACCACCTCCTGGAGGCCTCCTTGGGTGCCAGGGCGGTTCGCATGTCAAAAAATGTAATCCTTGTGTTGCATGGCTTCATACCAATCAGCCAGCCGCGCGCGGGCCGGAGGTCTGCTCTCCCGCGGGGCGCGCCTGACCGCTCAAGCCGGTGGATTTTCCCGCTCGTCCCCCCCCCCGGCGGGCCGGGTGGGTGTCAAAAATTGCCAAGAATGGCAATTTTGAATAAAAAATATTAAAAATGACATAAAGACATTGATCACAACATTTATCCAAATAAATTTCTAGACGATATGGTGATCAGGATGCCCCGGAGGTCTGTTCGCCTGGGGTTTTCAAGGGGCTTGCCCTGAATTCTCCCACTGAGGTTTCCCATGCGACGTTCCCCCCGAGTCCTCCTGCCTGCCGCCAGCGGCGCGGCGGTGCTGGCGCTGCTGGTGGGGTGCCCCTCGAAGCCGAGTGGGCAGGGCGCGGAGGCGCCCGCAGCGGCGGCGGCCCAGGCCAGCGTACCCGCGCCCGTGCTGCCCGCCCCCGCGCCGCCTGTCGAGGCCCCGAAGGCGGCCGCGCGGCCCCGGGCGGCGCAGCCGGTGCCGCCAGCCAGGCCTGTTGCATCCGCACCTGCGGGTTCCCCGGCGCGGCTGAGCGCGCCCACCCCCGTGCCTGCACCCGTAGAGCCGGCGCCTGCTGCCCCTGCGCGCGTGTCCACGCCGGTTGTGGCCGCGTCTGCTGCTCATGCGCCCGTGACCGCTGCTGCTCATGCGCCCGTGACCGCTGCTGCTCATGCGCCTGCGCCTGCGACCACATCCGCGCCTGGGACCGCGACCACATCCGCAATCGCGCCCGCAGCCATGGCGTCCGCCGCTCCTTCCACCCCCGCGGCAGTGCCCGCGACCGTGGCCGCGCAGAAGGCCCCAGCCAAGGCTGAAGCCAAAGCCGCCGCCCAGGCCAAGGCTTCCTATCGCCGCATCGTGGCGTCCTACGGCGCGCAGCTGGCGCTGGTCTCTCCCACCAACGGCGGCCTGCGCCTGGCGGCCGGAGGCCCCAGCGTGGCGCTGGGCGTGCACATGGTGTGGAACCTGCCGCAGGGCCTGCGCCTGCGCCCCCGCCTCGACTACACAGTGTTCACGGGCGAGACCCGCAGCAGCACCGCGGCGCCGCTGCCGCAGACGCTGCAGACCAAGGTCTCCAGCCTGGCCCTGGGCGCGGACGTCCTCGTGCCGCTGGGTGCGCGCTGGAGCGTGGGCCTGGCGGTCTCCGAGATCCGCTGGTCCGTGGCCAGCACCAACACCGTGGCGCCGACGCTGGGAGGCAGCATGACCCTGTCGGGGACTTCCCACTGGACCCGCCTGGGCGTGGGACCCGTCGTGACCTTCAAGGTCAGCGACCACCTCGAGGTGGAGGCCCGGGCGCTGAGCAGCCACTACGGCTACGAGAACCAGCCCGCGAGCACGGCCACCGTCGGCCTGCTGTGGCGCTTCTAGGGCGATGACCATGTCCCGCTGCCGCCTCTCCCTTCCTGTCCTCGCCGCCACCGGCGCGCTGCTGCTGGCCGTTCTCGGCTGCGGCGGCGGCAGCCGCAGCACCGGCGACCAGGTGGCCACGGCCAACCTGGTGCTGGCCATCACGCCGGCCGCGGCCTCCGTGGCGCCGGGCCAGACCCTGCAGTTCTCGGCCAACACGCCCTGGGGCACCGGCGTCACCTGGTCCGTGCAGCCGGCCACGGGCGGCAGCATCAACTCGGCAGGACTGTTCACGGCGTCGACGACGCAGGGCCAGTGCCTGGTGCTGGCCATGTGGAACAACGACGTGCGCTACACCGCCAGCGCGACCGTGACGATCCTGCCCCCGCCGCCGGCGGCGGTGATCTCGCCCGCGCTGGTGCAGGCCTCCGGCGTGCAGCAGACCGTCCCCGGCACCGGCATCGCCCACGCGGCCGTGGTGGGCGAGAGCGTCCCCGCGACGAACGCCGTGGGGACCGTGGATCCGACTGTGAAAGTGCGGCACGGGTTCGAGCCGCCGAAGTGAGCTT